>DATFXK010000294.1:0-5970 GCA_035316005.1 Acidimicrobiia bacterium
CGCCAGGGGTCGATCGTCTCGACCTGGGTGACGACGTCGAGCTCGCGGCCTCGGTAGCACTGGACGGCGACGTGGCTCATCGGCTCGAGCCGGGCGCCGAACCGGCTCGTCGGCTTGCGGATCCCCTTGGCGACCGCCCGCACCTTGCCCTGGCCCCGGGTGAGGATCGTGACGATGCGGTCGGCCTCGCCCAGCTTGATCGTGCGCAGGACGACGCCCTGGTCGCGGTACAGGGCCACGGCCCGCAGTCTAGTTACAGACGTGTGATTCGGCGCGGTGGCTGGCCCGCCGTGCTCAGCCGTCGACGGCGCCGAAGCGGCGCTCGCGGCGCTGGTACTCCCGGATCGCCTCGAACAGGTGGTCGCGCCGGAAGTCCGGCCACAGGACGTCGGTGAACACCAGCTCGGCGTAGGCGAGCTCCCAGAGGAGATAGTTCGAGATGCGGAACTCCCCCGAGGTGCGCACGAGCAGATCGGGGTCGGGCATGTCGGGTGCATATAGGCAGCGGGCGACCGTGCGCTCGCTGATCTTGTCCGGGTCGAGCCGACCCGCCGCCACCTCTTCGCCGATGGCGCGGGCGGCGTCGGCGAGCTCGGCCCGTCCGCCGTAGTTGAACGCGAACGTGAGCGTCATGGTGCGATTGCGGCGCGTCAGCTCCTCGGCATCGGTGATCCGGCGGCGCAGCCGGCCCGGCACCCGGCCGCCGCGCCGGCCGATGAAGCGGACGCGGACGCCGCGCTCGTGGAGCTCGTCGCGCCGACGGAGCAGGAGGTTCTCGTTGAAGTTCATGAGGTACCGCACCTCGTCGACCGGCCGGCGCCAGTTCTCGGTGGAGAACGCGTAGACCGTCATCCACTGGAGCCCGATGTCGAGGGCGCCCTCGAC
Source organism: Acidimicrobiia bacterium (assembly GCA_035316005.1). Lineage (GTDB taxonomy): Bacteria > Actinomycetota > Acidimicrobiia > IMCC26256 > JACDBD01 > JALZAA01. The sequence goes on from DATFXK010000294.1 coordinate 886, forward strand.
GGTGTCGAACAAGGCGTGCTCACCGGCGGCGTGCCCTTCGGTGCGCTTGAGGCCGCGCTGCTTGGCCCACCGGCCGTTGCCGTCCATGACGATGGCGACGTGACGGGGAAGGTGGGCACGATCGACTCCCGCGGGCACGGCTCGAAGCTACTCCGAGGGTCTCCTCGCTCGACCGGCGGCCGATACGATCGCCCGCCATGCGCTGGACCGCCGTCGTGAACCCGACCGCGGGCCGAGGTCGCACCCGGAAGCTCCTCCCGCGCCTCACCGACGCGTTCACGGCCACCGACCTCGACGTCGACGTGCGAGTGTCCGAGGACCTCGACGATGCGATCAGTCTCGCCCGTGCCGCGTTCGACGAGGGAAGAGGCGTGGCCGCGTGCGGCGGCGACGGCACGGTGAACGCGCTCGCCGGTGCGGCCGCCGATCACGGCGGCGTCCTCGGGATCGTGCCCACGGGGGCGGGCAACGACTTCGCCCGCAACCTCGGCCTCGACCGGCGTCGCTGGCTCGAAGCCGTCGCGCTCCTCGAAGGGGGCGCGGTCGGCACGGTCGACCTCGGGCGGGCGGAAGCGTCCCCCGAGCGTGGCGCCGCCGAGGACCGCACCGCGCTCCGTTGGTTCACCTCCGTCGCCAACGCCGGGTTCGACGGCGAGGCCAACCGGTGGGCGAACACGGTGGAGTGGGCGAGCGGGACGACCCTGTACGTGCTGGCGGTGTTTCGCACGCTCGCGACCTACCAGCCGCGCCGGTTCCGGCTCACCGTCGACGGGGACGTGCACGACATCGAAGCGTGGCTCGTGGCGATCGGGAACACGCGCGGCTACGCCGGTGGGATGCAGGTCACTCCGGGCGCCGAGCTCGACGACGGCCAGCTCGACGTGTGCGTAGTGGGCCCGGTGTCACGATTCGAGTTCCTGCGATCGTTCCCGCGTGTGTTCCGCGGCACGCACGTCTCGCATCCCGCGGTCGACATGTACCGGGGAAAGGTCGTGGAGCTCGCGTCCCTCGACGCGTCGGCGGGACTGGAGCTCTATGGCGCCGGCGAGCGCATCGGCCCCCTGCCCGCGCGCACGGAGGCCGTGCCGGGCGCGTTACAGGTGATCGTTCCCGACACGGCCCCGGTGCCGAAACAACCGCGCGCCTGAGTCAGCGCGTCACTGCACCGTGAGGGTGCCCTCCATGCCCGCTTCGCGGTGGCCGGGGATGTCGCAGAAGAACGTGTACTTCCCCGGCTTGAGGTCGACCTTGAGCTCGTCGGACTTCCCGCTGCTGGCCGACAGCTTGAAGCCCGGCACTTTGCCGCCGTCGAACACGAGCGTGTGCATCCCACTGTCGCTCGTGAGCTTGATGGCGTCGACACCGGCCGGGGCCTCGGGGTTCTTGGGGTCGAAGAAGAAGTTGCCGCCCTTGATGTCGAGCGTCGTCTGCGCCGGGCCCTTCGGCTGCTTGTAGCTCGACCCGCCACCCCCGCCTCCGCCGCCGCACGCGGCGACGACCGCGGCCGTCGAGATCCCGATGGTGAACATCCTGACGACACGACGAGTGTTCATGCGCTTCCTCATCCGACGTTGACCGTCGCCTGCATGCCCGCGGCACGGTGGCCGGGGATGGTGCAGTAGATCGTGTACGAACCGGGATCGAGCTGGACCTTCCCCGTCTTCGGCCCCTGCGGGACAGCGAGCTGGAAGCCGCTCAACTTCGGGTTGTCGAACACGAGCGTGTGCGTCCCACCGAGATCGTTGTAGTTGACCTGGATGACACCGGGCGGGACGCTGAACTCGGTGGCCTGGAACGAGAGCGACGGCAACGCGTCGACGTCGAGGGTGCCGACCGGCGGGCCCGCCGGCTGCTTGAACCCGCCCCCCGCCGTCTCCTTCGGCTCGCTCGGACCAAGCGAGAGGAGGCCGGCGGACATCACGAGCACCGCGAATCCGGCCAGGCACATCACGAGCGTCGACGAGCGCAGTCGGGGGCTGGCGGAGATGGCGGCGCCACCGGCGAGGATGCCGACGGTCACGATGGTGCCGACGAGGACCGATGTGTTCTCACCGCTGGCGAGGAACACGCGCGACAGGTTCACGACGTAGAGGAACACGGCGAGCATCGACAGGAGCGGGAGCGCGATCGGCAGCAGGAGGCGGTCGCGCACCGGGTCGACCGGCGGCTCGCCCGCCTCGAGCGCCGCCGGTGCCTCCCCCTCGGCCGCCTCGAACGGCGGCTGCTCCTCGAGCTCCTCGGCGCCTGCCTCGTCGGCCGCGGGCTGGTCCGTCTCGCCGGCCTCGTCGGTCTGCTCAGGCTGCTCGGTCTGGACGTCGTCGCTCATGAGGTGGTGGTTCCCATCCGGGAGAGCTCGCGGTCCAGATCCTGCCACCGTCGGCGTGCTGCGATGCGTCGGTCCTCCTCGCCCGCCCACCGGAAGAAGATCACCGCGATGATCAACCACAGGACGACGGTGCCGCCGATCTTCATGATCAGCCCGGCCAGCCGCTGGTCGTCGACGGTCGTCAGACCCCACAGGTGCGGGACGTGCTCGTAGAAGCGATAGAGCGGTGAGCTCCCGAACGTGAGGAACGAGGCCGGGATCGTCGGCACGATCGACTGAGAGAACAAGAAGAGCATCCGCGGCAGCGGCGACAGCCGCGGGATCTCGGGCAGCGGGCTCAGCACCGGCATCCACACCACGAGGGCGCTCAAGAAGATCAGAGCGTGGACGAGGAAGTGCGCGAGCTCACTGCGGAGACTGAAGTCGACCAGCGCGGGCCAGTGCGTGAACACGAGGACGAGGTTGAAGACGATCAGCGCGGGCAGGAACCGCGCGCAGAAGCGCACCCCTCGGAAGACGAGCGACGGGGGCCGTAGGATCGCCCGCAGCATCCACGCCGGCGTCCCGAGGACAAGGAGCGGCGCCGCGACCATGGACAGCACGAGGTGCTGGACCATGTGGACGCTGTAGTTGTACCGCTCGGCGATGTCGTGCACGGGCCAGTCGGCCGCGACCCAGATGGCAATCACGCCGAGGGCAAAGCACACCGCCTGCAGGCGCGTCACCGGTGCTCGTCCGGGCGCGGCGTAGCGAGGCCCCACCCGCATGACCGTCACGGCGTACGCGGCCGCGAACGCGGCCACGAGCAACCACACCTCCACGTGGGGGTGCCAGCTCGGGAAGGCGACGGCGAAGCTCATGCCCAGCTCATCGGCTGAAGACGTGCAACGTTGTCAGCACGATCAGGTAGAGGGAGATCGCGGCGATGATCCCCAGCACGAAGAACCGACGGAAGATCGGCTTGTCCGTGCGCAGGTGCATGTACCACGAGGCGACCATCGAGAACTTGGTCGCCATGGAGATGAGCAGGAACACGATGATCAGACCGTCGGGGACGTCGCCCTGGAGGTAATACAGCCCGATCTCGGCCGCGGTCACGACGACGAGGATCGCCGCGATCATCACGTAGCGCTGCGGGGTGGGGTGGGGCCGGACCTCCCCCGGCAGCATCGGCAGCTGCTCCGGGGCCGGGGCCGGCGGCGCCGCCTCCGCCCGCTCGAGCGCGGTGCCCGGCTGGTCCTCGGCGGGCGCCTCGCCCTCGGTCTCCCGCGGCTCGGCCTCGGTGGCGGTGCCGGCGGAAGTGGGTTCGTCTGCCATGACGATCGCGTCAGCTCCTATTTCGGGATGAGGTAGACGACCGTGAAGATGACGATCCAGACGACGTCGACGAAGTGCCAGTACAAGCCGGCGATCTCGACCCGCTCCGAATCGCGACTCGTGAGGCGCCCCTGCGTCGCCAGCCCCCACAGCGACAGCAGCCAGATGATGCCGGCGGTGACGTGGGCGCCGTGCAGTCCGGTCAGCACGAAGAACGTCGATCCGAACAGGTTCTTGTCGAGCGAAAGCCCCTGTCGGTAGAACTCGGTGAACTCGAACACCTGACCGCCGATGAACGTCGCCCCGAACAGCGCCGTCGCGAGCAGCCAGATCCGCAGCCGGCGGTAGTCGCCGCGGAGGATGGCGGCCAGCGCCAGCACCATCGTGAGGCTGCTCATCAGGAGGATGAACGACGTCACCGACGTGAACGGGATGTTGTAGACGTCGGCGGGATGCGGGCCCGGCTGCGGTCGGCCCCGGTAGAAGAGATAGGCGGAGATGAACGCGCCGAAGAACAGGCAGTCCGACGACAGGAACAGCCACATCGCCAGCTTGGTGTTGCTGACGCCGGTGCTCGTCGCCGGCGCCTCGTGGCCGGCTTCGACGACGTCGTGGCCGGGCGGGACGGCGACCTGGTCCATCGTCACGGCTCCGTCTGGGGCTCGATGCCCCACGCGTAGATGCCGAACGCCAAGAAGAGGCCGCCGATCGGCACCAGCCACAAGTTGTGGAACACCGCCGCGTAGCCCAGGATCGGCAACCCGAGGGCGACGATGAACGGGAAGTACGAGGGCGACGGCATGTGGACGCCGTGCCCGTCACCGTGACCTTCGCCGCCGCGCTCGTCGTCCCCGCCGCCCCCGGCCGGGCGCTCCTCGACGGCCACGGCGGCGCCGCTCGGGATGCGCACCGCGTGGCCGGTCTCGTCCTCGGTGTACTTGCGGTGCCAGAAGTCGTCACGCGCCTCGACCTGCGGGATCTCGGCGAAGTTGTACATGGGCGGCGGCGACGGCGTCGTCCACTCGAGCGTCCGTGCGTCCCACGGGTCGTTGCTGGCGACCCGCCCCCGCCGACGGCTCACGAACACGTTGACGATGAAGACGAGGACCGAGAACGCGATGACGAAGGCGCCGATGGTCTCGAGCTGGTTGAGGAAGTCCCAACCCAACCCGGTGTCGTACCGGTAGGTGCGGCGCGGCATCCCCAAGAGCCCGAGGAAGTGCATGGGGAAGAACGTCAGGTTGAACCCGATGAGCATGGTCCAGAAGTTGACCTTGCCCAGCCGCTCGTCGAGGAACCGCCCGTAGAGCTTCGGGAACCAGTAGTAGAAGCCCCCGAACAGGCCGAACACGAGCCCGCCGAACAGCACGTAGTGGAAGTGCGCAACCACGAAATACGTGTCGGTCTGCTGCGTGTCGGCGGGAACGACCGAGTGCAGCACT
>DATFXK010000295.1:0-5378 GCA_035316005.1 Acidimicrobiia bacterium
CCCGCCGCCGTCACCGCGGCGCGCCTGCGACTCGCCGGTCGGACCCTTCGGCGGTGGCTCGGCGAGGCCGTGCTCGGCTCGCCCGACCTCACGGAAGCAGCGACACTCGCTCGGCGGATCGCCGAGGCGGCGAGCCCGCTGGGTCGACCGCTGTTCGCCGGCTACACCGCGCTCGACTGGCCGGACGAGCCGCACCTCGCCCTCTGGCATGCGGCGACCCTCGTGCGTGAGCACCGCGGGGACGGCCACGTCATCGCGCTCGTCGGTGAGCAGATCGACGGCTGCGAGGCGAACGTCCTCGCCGGCGCGTCCGGCGCCACGACGGGCGAACTCCAGCAGGCGAGCCGGCAATGGCCCGACGACGAATGGAACGCCGCCGTCGAGCGACTCCGTCGGCGCGGCTGGGTCGGCGACGACTCCATCCTCACGCCGGCCGGCGCCGCCGGGAAGCAACAGGTCGAGGACCGCACGGACGAGCTGGCCACGCCACCCGTCGCCGCGCTCGACGACCGCGAGCGGCAGCGACTGCTCGAGCGGCTGGGTCGGCTCAGCCGCGCCGTGCTGGACGCCGGCGAGATCACGTTCCCGAACCCCATCGGTCTGCCCGACCCGCGAGAGCCTGCCGAAGGCTGACATCGTCGGGAACCGGACGCGCGCAGCCCGCCGCAGTCAGTGCTGGCCCGCCGCGACGACGGCGACGCGAATCGGCTGGTCGCTGATGGCGATCGCACCGCCGAACGGATGCTCGAGCGCGACTATCAGGGCGAGGTTGAACGACACCACGATCGCCAGCCCTGCGAGCAGCGCAATATGCGCCCGGCGCTCGCGCGTGTTCAGCAGCGTCGCCACGGCGAGCACGAGGACGCTCACCAAGACGACGAGGAAGAAAAGAGGTCCCGGGATCGTGTCGGTGGCGTCGGCGATGCGACCGCGGCGCGCCTTGGTGACGTCACTGAGGTCGCTGATCGCCTGCGTGTAGAACTTGCTGCTTCCGACCACGGGCTCGGCTGCCTCGACGGTGCGGTACAGGCGGTCGAGCTTCGCGGTGGTGTCCGCGCTGGGTCCCCCCGTTTGGTCGGCGGTGCGGAAGTCGTGGTTGAGCACCGACCGGGTGTACGAGATGACGGCGCGTTGGATGTCTCCTCGCACCGGCTGCGGGAAGCCGCCGATGTCGTGGTAGAGCCCGGCCAGCGCGGCACCCTCGGCGGAGATGTTGTCATTGGCGTCGCTGATCGCGTTGCGCTCGCCGACGATCACGAACGCGACCAAGACGGAGTAGAAGACCGCCAGCACCTGGATCATGACGGCGGTGCTCGTGCTGATCTGCTCCCGCAGGTCTGGGTGCAACCGGCGGCGGACCACGAACTCGATGCCGAAGACGAACACCAGCCCGGCCGCCCCCCACACGAGGAACAGCAGCAGCATCGACAGCGGATCGAAGAGCTCGATGAAGGTGTCCATGTTCCGTAACGTTGGCCGAGGAGCTAGAGCCCGGGCTCGAAACGCGCCGTCACCGTCTCGGGTGCTTCCTTGGCGTGCTCGACCGCCTCGAGCAACACCTCGGAGATGTCCTGCACCTGGACGTCCTCGTCGCGCTGCTTCTCCTTTACGCCGTCGTCCATCATCACGTAGCAGAAGGGGCAGGCGACTGCGATCCGGCTCGCGCCCGTGGCGAGCGCTTCCTCGGTCCGCTCGATGTTCACCTTCTTGCCCGTGTGCTCCTCCATCCACATGCGGGCGCCGCCGGCGCCGCAGCAGAGGCCGCGGGTCCCGTTGCGCGGCATCTCGACGACGTCGATGCCGCCGAGCGACCCGATGACGTTGCGGGGGGCGAGATAGACGTCGTTGTGGCGCCCCAGGTAGCAGGAGTCGTGGTACGTGACGCGCTCCTCGAGCGACGCCTCCTCGAGGTCGAGGCGCCCGCTGGCGATCAGCTCCATGAGGAACTGCGAGTGGTGCACGACCTCGTAGTCGCCACCGAGCTGCGGGTACTCGTTCTTCAACGTGTTGAAGCAGTGGGGGCACTGGGCGATGACCTTCTTCACGCCCAGCCCGTTGAGGGTCTCGACGTTCTGCATCGCCAGCATCTGGAAGATGTACTCGTTGCCGGACCGGCGGGCGGGGTCGCCGGTGCACAGCTCGCTCGGCCCGAGGATCGCGAAGTCGACGCCCGCCCGCTGCAGCAGCTTGGCGACGGCCCGGCTCGTCTTCTTGTTCCGGTCGTCGAACGAGCCCGCGCAGCCGACCCACATGAGGTACTCGTGCTCGAACGGCCCTGAGACATCGATGATCGGGATGCCTTCGAGGTCGCGGGCCCAGTCGGCCCGGTCGCCCTGGTTCATGCCGTACACGTTCGAGGAGTTCTCCATCGACCGGTACGTGTTCCCGAGCTCGGTGGGGAAGTTGCTCTCCATCAGGGAGAGGTAGCGGCGCATGTCGAGGATCTTGTCGAGGATCTCGATGTCGACCGGGCAGATCTCGTCACACGCCTTGCACGACGTGCACGCCCACAGCTCCTCGGCGGTGATGCGCTCGAAGAGCGAGTCGGCGCCGACCGTGATGTCGCGGTCGAGACCGACCGGCGGCGACACCTGCGTTTCGCCGGTCGCGGCCATGACCTCGCCGACCTTCAGCACGATCTCGCGGGGGTCGAGCGGCTTCCCCGTCGCGTGGGCGGGACACACCGACGTGCAGCGCCCGCAGATCGTGCATGCGTCGGTGTCGAACAGCTGCTTCCAGGTGAAGTCCTCGACGGTCGAGGCGCCGAACGTGTCGAGCTCGGTCTCCATCAGGTTCGGGAGCGGGCGCATCGCGCCCTTGGGCCGCTCGCGGTCGCCGAGGTACATGTTCATCGGCGACGTGATCATGTGCCGCAGCTTCGTCGTCGGCAGGATCACTAGGAAGGCGACGAACGACGCGAAGTGGATGCCCCACAGCCACCGGTGCGCGTCCCGCAGCGTGCTGTGCGACAGCGAGTCGAAAATCGTGCCGATCGGATAGCCGATCACCGACCACTTCTCGAACGCCGGCATCCCGTTCAGGGCGATGCGCAAGCCTTCGGTGGCGAACCCGGTCAAGCCGATCACGAAGAAGGTGCCCAGGATGAGCGCGTCCTCGGGCTTGGTCTTGATGCGGATGCGGTACGGCCGTTGGATGTAGCGCCGGCCGAGGGCCCAGGCGATCCCCACCACGAAGACCACACCGAAGATGTCGGCCGTGGCGGCGTAGGCCTGGTACACGCGCCCGTGGAGGAACTTCGCCGAGTCCGGGAGCTGGTGGTCGATCTCGAGGACGACGGTCGCGACGAAGAGGACGAGGAACCCGAAGTAGATCATCGAGTGCATGACGCCCGCCGCCGGATCGCGTAGCAGCGTCTGCATCCACACGCCGGACCGGAAACCTTCGAGTCGCCGCTTCACGTTCGTCCGGGTGGTACGCCGGTCGTCGGACTTCCCGCGCTCGTAGTTCTGCACCCGCTGCGAGATCAGCCACGCGACCACGAGCAGCATCACGGCGACGGTGGCGTAGAACGCCCAGTACAGCGGGTCGGGCACGTTGTCGAACACCCGCCGGCTGACGCGCGAGTCGTCCTCCCAGCCGGTGAGCCGGGGGACTACGCCCGATGCCAGCGCCCCGAGCGATGCGAGCACGCCGACGCCGAGGACGAGCTGGTGCGGTTTGGGGAGTGTGATCCGCCCCACGGTTGGGAATCTAGTAGTGGTGCACCCGGACGACGCTCTTCAGCGCACGAGGTCCGGGAAGATTCGCATCGCAGCGACCCGTCCAAGGTCGAACAGGTCTCCGGACTCGGCGACGACGCGTCCATCAAGGATCTCGATCTCCACGTGCTCGCCGGCGAGCGCGTCGTCAGCGTCGAGCTGCACAACTACCGGATCCCCTGCCGCTGACCCAGGACGAGATCAAGCAGAAGGAAGAGGACGCCGCCCAGCTCGCGCTCGGCCGGCTGCCGACGACGTAGCTACTGGATGCTCTTAGCGTCCGCCTCGCGGAGGCGGCGGGCGAGACCGGCGAGCAGCTTGTGCGCGAGGCCCGGCACCTCGTCAATGAGCGCCGAGAACTCGCGCTGACCCAGCACGAGCAGCTCCATCGGCGTCTCGGCGACGACGGTGGCGTTGCGGGGCGCCCGGTCGAGCAGAGCGAGCTCGCCGAAGAAGCGGCCCTGTCCGAGCTCGGCGACCTTCCGGCCCCGGGCCGTCACCCGGGCCTTGCCGTCGACGATCACGAAGAACTCGGCGCCGGCGCTGCCCTCGGTGACCAGCACCTTGCCGGCGTCGACCTTCACGTCCTCGGCCCGCCGGGCGACCAGCTGCAGGTCCTTCTTGGACAGGGCCGAGAAGAGGGGAACCTCAGCCAGATGGTCGATGAACGCATCGCGACGCAGCCGAGCCACGCGGGGAACCTACTCCGGCTGTCAACGACGCCGCTCGGGTCTGACCGGGCGCCGACCCCGGACTCATCGGCGGCGGACTCGGACATGCGGGCCGAGGCTTCGCCTCGAGCCCGAACTCGCCGCCTCGCCGACGGCCCGGGGTCGGCGCCCTCCCTCGTCGGCGGCCTGGCGCCGCCGACGTTGGTCGGCCGGGCGCGTTCATCGGCCATCTGGCTGGAAAGAGGGAAAGCGGGGAATTGGCGGGGGCGGGGTCTCGTTACATAAACTAACTTGATACTCAAGGACTCAACTTCCCGGAGGATCCGCTGATGAGCAAGGCCGTTGGAATCGACCTCGGCACCACCAACTCCGTGGTGTCGACCCTGGAGGCGGGCGAGCCCGCCGTCATCCCCAACTCGGAAGGCGCCCGGACCACCCCGTCGGTGGTCGCGTTCTCGAAGACGGGCGAGGTGCTCGTCGGCGAGGTCGCCAAGCGCCAGGCCATCACGAACCCCGACCGGACGGTGCGCTCGGTCAAGCGCCACATCGGCACCGACTGGAAGATCGACATCGATGGCAAGAACTACTCGGCGCAGGAGATCTCGGCCCGCATCCTGCAGAAGCTGAAGCGGGACGCCGAGGCGTACCTGGGCGACACCGTGACCCAGGCCGTCGTCACGGTCCCCGCCTACTTCGACGACGCCCAGCGCCAGGCCACGAAGGAGGCGGGCCAGATCGCCGGCCTCGAGGTGCTGCGCATCATCAACGAGCCCACCGCGGCCGCCCTGGCCTACGGGCTCGACAAGGAGCACGACCAGACGATCCTCGTCTTCGACCTGGGCGGAGGCACCTACGACGTGTCGCTGCTCGACATCGGCGAGGGCGTGTTCGAGGTCAAGGCCACGGCCGGGAACACGCATCTCGGTGGTGACGACTGGGACCAGCGGGTCATCGACTGGATGGTCACCGAGTTCAAGAACGCGCACGG
>DATFXK010000296.1:0-2748 GCA_035316005.1 Acidimicrobiia bacterium
AGGGCGCGCCCGAGTCCGGTGAGCTGCGCCTTGAGTGACGCGTCGCTCGTGCCGATGTGGCCGGCCGCCTCCTCGAACAGCTCCTGCTGCGGGAACCGCACCACCGGCAGGCCGAGCGACTCGCTCGCCTCGGCGATCGTCTCGCGGAACAGCTGCCCCTCGGCGGTGTGGACGAGCGCGTGCGAACCGAGGATCTCGGCGAGGTCCTCCGGGACCGGCCGGGGTGCCGCCACCGCCGTGCCCGCCACCCGGTACCCGGCCGCTTCGAGCTCGGCGACGGTCCGGCGGAGCTGCCACTCGGCCGCCGTGCGGGCCGATTCCTCCACCGTGCGGACGAGCTTCTCGGCGTTCTCGAGGTCGAGCGGCCGGGCGGCGTGGTACACGGCCCGGGGGAGCGCGTCGTCGCACAGCTCGTACCGGCTGCGGGCCACGACGACGGGCGCGCTGACGCCGCCACCGAGGGCGACCATCGCCGCCCAGCCCGTGTGCTCGCGGAAGCCGACGCCGACGCGCTTCATCGCGCCGGTCAGCGTACGCAGCCCCATGGTCCCCGGTCACACGTGGCTCGCCCACCGAGCCGAGGGCCGGGCCCCCGATCGGGAATCTTCGCGGCTCGCGTAATCTTGTAATGATCATGGCAACCGACCAGGTCGACGTTCCGAGTCCCCCCTCCGAGGCCGAGGCGCTCGACGCATACTCGACAGTCGTCACGTCGGTGGCCGAGCGGCTCCTGCCCTCGGTGGTCCAGCTCCGGGTCATGGGCCGGGACCGCCGCGGGCGCCAGGCCGGCGGCGCTGGCTCGGGCGTGGTGATCACGCCCGACGGCTTCGTGCTCACGTCGGCCCACGTCCTCGGCAAGGCGACGTCGGGGATCGCGACCCTCAGCGACGGGCGTGAGCTGCCGTTCGACGTCGCCGGCACCGACGGCCTCTCCGACCTCGGGCTGGTCCGCGTGCGCGGCGACGGGCTCACCGCCGCCGAGCTCGGCGACGCCGAAGGTCTGCGCATCGGCGAGCTCGTCGTCGCCGTCGGTAGCCCGATGGGGCTGGCGGGCTCGGTGACCGCCGGTGTGGTGAGCGCCCTCGATCGATCGCTGCCGGCACGCTCCAGGTCGACCGTGCGCGTCGTCGAGAACGTCATCCAGACCGACGCCGCGCTGAACCCGGGGAACTCCGGGGGCGCGCTCGCCGACCGGCGAGGCCGCGTGATCGGCGTCAACACCGCGGTAGCCGGCATGGGCCTGGGCCTCGCGGTGCCGATCAACGAGGCGAGCCGGCGCATCATCGGCGCGCTCATGCGCGACGGGCGCGTCCGTCGCGCCTATCTCGGCATCGCGGGAAGCCCCCGCGTCCTCGCGCCGCGCGACCGCATGACCACCGGCCGGGAGTCGGGCGTGCACGTCGCCGAGGTCATCGAGGACGGGCCCGCCGCCAAAGGCGGCGTCCGCGCCGATGACGTCATCCTCCAGGTGAACGGGAAGCCGGTGACGACCGCCGCCGACCTGCAGCGACTCATGTACGACGACGCCATCGGTCGGAGCATCACCGTCCGCGTGCTGCGCGGCGGGCGGACGCTCGACCTCGAGCTCACGCCGGTCGAGCTGCCCGACTGACTAGGAGGTACCGAACACCTTCAGGATGCGCGTGCGCGCCGCGTCCGCGAGACCCTCGGGGAGTCGCAGCTCCGTGACGATCACGTCGGGCCGTTCCTCGACGTCGAAGTGCAAGAACGAGCAGCATTCGCGTTCCAGCGCGATCAGCTCCTGGAGACGGTCCCGGAGCTGCGGCTCGTTCGGATAGCCGGCGACGATCCGCCCGTCCTCGACCCGGCAGGTCGTCGCGCGCCTCACGACCGTCCGCCAGGCGTCGAGCCGCGCCGCGAGCTCGGTGTCGTCCAGGCTGCAGGCGAGCGGTTGCGCCGAACGGTCCACGCCGCCCAGGATGGCAGTTGAAGCGCGCTTCAAGTCAAGGGGGCAGGATGCCGGCCTTCAGCAAGGTCTCGCACACGTCCTTCTCTGCCCGTGACGCCGAGGCGAGTGCGGCGTGGTGGAAGGACGTGTTCGACCTCGTCGAGATCGAACGCACCGAAGGCGACGGCTGGCACGGCATCCTGCTGATGCACCCGGCGTCGGCCACGATCATCGAGTTCCAGCAGCACGACGCCAACCAGGGCGAGCCCTTCGACCCTTCGCGGACAGGGTTCGACCACCTCGGCTTCAAGGTCGACGACCGCGCCGCGCTCGAGGAGTGGAAGGCGCACTTCGAGCGACTCGGGGTGAGGTACTCGCCCATCGCCGACCGGGAGTACGGGTCGGTGCTCACGTTCAAGGATCCGGACGGGATCCAGTTCGAGATGTTCTACCGAGAAGGGCACCCGTAGGTGGCCGCGCTGCGGAAGGCGACCAAGGAAGAGGTGGACCACCTCTCTCGGCGGCCGCTCGGGCTGTTCACCCAGACGCGCATCGGCGCCATGCCCCGGGTGCGACGGGTTCGCATCGGCGAGGAGGGCGGACGCGACGTGTACCTCTTCTCCGTGACGGCGCCGGTGTCCCGAAGCGGGTCGCACACGAACGCGACCTTCGATCACTTCATCGCCGGCGCCGTGCAGCTGCCCCGGCGCATCGAGGGACGGATCGGGATCATCCGGCGGGGCTTCCTCCGGTCACCGCGCACGCCCGGCCTCGCCGAGGTGAAGGACGGCGTCGATGCCGCGGTGCTCGACGACTACCACGTCTACGCCTCCGACGCC
>DATFXK010000297.1:0-3009 GCA_035316005.1 Acidimicrobiia bacterium
GACGGCCGTTCACGTGGACCGCGCTCCTCACCGTGAAGGGGTACCCGTGGCACGAGGGCATGGCCGAGCTCAACAGCAAGGAGCGCTCGACCGGCGCCGACGTGTGGCCGCAGGTCTCGGTGCGTCCCCTCGTGTTCTCGATGAACATGGCCGAGCCGTTCACGTTCAACATGAACCCGATCTTCGCCGCGCTCATGGACAAGTCGGTCGAGGAGAAGCTCGCCGCCTTCCGTGACCCCGAGTGGCGCAAGAAGGCGCAGGAGCAACTGGACGAGCCCCGGTTCTTCAAGCCCAACTGGGAGAAGCTCGCCGTCAGCGAGACCACGAAGTACCCGGAGCTCATCGGCAAGCCGATCGCCGACATCGCACGCGAACGCGGCGTGCCGCCACTCGACGCCGTCCTCGACCTCGCGTGCTCCGAGAACCTCGAGACCCGCTTCCGCAGCATCCTCGCCAACGACGACGACGAGGCGATCGAGTGGCTCCTCCAGCAGGACGGGATGCTCATCGGGCTGTCGGACGCGGGGGCGCACGTCAGCCAGCTGTGCGACGCGTGCATGGCGACGGACCTGTTGGGCCAGTGGGTGCGCGACCGGGGCGCGCTCCCGTTGGAAGCGGGGGTGCGCAAGCTGACCGGTGAGCCGGCCGACGTGTACGACCTGCGCGATCGCGGCTACGTGCGCGAGGGCCTGGCCGCCGACCTGGCGGTCTTCGACCCCGACACGGTCGCACCCGGCCCCTTGCGCCGGGTGCGAGATTTCCCCGCCGACGGCGAGCGCCTCGTCGCCGACGCGCCGCAGGGCATGCGGCACGTGATCGTGAACGGGACGCCCATCCGCGTCGACGGCGAGCCGATTCCGGACGCCATCGACTCGAAGCCGGGCCGCTTATTGCGCGACTGAGCTGCTCGCCGGTCTCGTAGCGGGCACGGGTTCGAGCTCGTAGAGGAACTGGTACGCGCAGACCGTCGGCCGCACCCGGGTGCCGACCCGGTCGACGCTCTTGAACGCTCGCAGCACCTTCTCTCCGAGCCCGGCGGGCTGCTCCGAGTTCCCGCCCCGGTGGGCAACCTCGGTCGGGAGCGTCAGGAACTCGCGGCGGCGCACCGCATACCCGGACTGCTCGAGCATTCCGTCGAAGCTGGCGCGGGTGAAGAAGCGCAGGTGGCCCTGGTCGAGGATGCCGCGCCAGTCGTAGTCGAACCGTCCGACGGCGACGCGCAGCCGCGGGTACCAGTGCCCGAAGTTCGGGACGCAGGCGACGATCGAGCCGCCCGGCGCCAGCCGGTCGCGGAGGCCCTCGAGGAGCTCCTCCGGGGCCCGCATGTGCTCGAGCACGTCGGCGGCGATGACCACGTCGTAGTCGCCGCCGACCGCGTCGGGCAGGCCGTCCTCGAGGTCCGCCTTCACGAACGTGTCGACACGATCGCCGACGCCGGGATGCTCCTCGACGTCGACGCCCGTCACCGTGTGGCCGTGCGTGCGCAGCTCCATGGCGACGGCCCCGTCCGAGCAACCGAGGTCGAGCACCCGCGACGGCGGCCGGTCGGCGAGCCAGGCGAGGATCCGGCCGTGCGAGGAGTCGGGATCCACCTTGCGCTCGTACGCGCGGCTGGCGAAGGCCATGTCGCCCGTTCCGAAGCCCATCTTGTGGGCGCGGTAGCGCAGCACCTGGCGTGACACGTCCTTGGCGTACTTGACGCCGTCGACGTAGCAGATCTCGTCGCCGTAGTACGTCGGGATCGGGATCTCGCACAGCCGCTTCCCTGCTTCGAGCAGTTGCAAGATGATCTGCGTGTCGAAGTCGAAGCCGTCGGAGTTCTGCTCGAACGGGATCGAGCGAAGCGCGTCGACGCTGTAGGCGCGGTACCCGCTGTGCCACTCGCTCAGGTCGGCGCCGGCCATCGAGTTCTCGAAACGAGTGAGGATGCGGTTGCCGACGTACTTGTACAGCGGCATGCCGCCGCGGCGGGCCGCGCCTGGCTCCATCATGCGCGACCCGAACACGGCATCGCAGGTGCCGCGCTCCAGCGGGTCCACGATGTCGGGCAGGATCTCGGGCGCGTACTGCCCGTCGCCGTGGAGCAACACGATGATGTCGAGCCCGTGCTCCATCGCCCAGCGGTAGCCGGCCTTCTGGTTCCCGCCGTAGCCGAGGTTGCGGGGGTGCCGGATCACCGTGAGCGGGAGATCGGCCGAGTGCTGCTGGTACCCGATCCCGACCAGGTACGTGGAGTCCTGGCTGTGGTCGTCGCCCACCAGGATCTCGTCGATGCGAGGCACGAACTCGCGCGGGATCCGGTCGAGAACCTGCGCCAGGGTCGACACCGCGTTGTACGCGACGACCAGGATCCCGATCCGCTTCACATTTCTCCTTGGCGCCGTCGCAAGCTCCGGCTTTGCGGAGGCGGTCGGCAAAGCCGCCGCCTTCGCGCGAAGAGACTACTGAAGCGTCACGACTCGGACGAAGGCCGCGTCTTGCCGATGCGGCGGTAGGCCTCGTCCGGAATGGCGTCGGGGTCCTTGTAGACGTGGTGGACGCAGCGCTCGCCCTTGCGCTCGGGCGGGTGCTCGATGCTCGTCGGGACGCCGCCCCATTCGACCGGCTGCATCTCGTTGTTGACCGAGCAGTGCGCGCAGTACACCGGCAGCTCGTCGCGCATGAAGGTGCGCCCGCTCTTCTCCCGCAGCGTCAGGTAGGCGTGGTCACCCTCGTACCGGCCGTCGTCGATGAGACGACCACCGGTCCCACACCGGAACGACAGCACGATCTTGTCTTCGTCCTCTTCGACGTCGACGGTGCCCATGTTGCTCACCATCGCCCGGGCGATGACCTTCGCCCGCGCCGACGCCGGCAGCGCGCCCCAGTCGGTGCCCGTGTCACGCCGCGGGCGTACGAACTCCTCGCCCGTCTTGCGCAGCGCCCGTTCGACCGCGTCCTCCCCCAGCTCCTCGCCGATGAACGTGAGCAGCGACGTGATCCAGTTGATCGAGTAGTCCTTCAACGACC
>DATFXK010000298.1:0-16217 GCA_035316005.1 Acidimicrobiia bacterium
GGCGGCATGGTGTGCGGCGTCGGCGAGCCGACGCTCGACGCGCTCACCCGCTACGGGTTCCACCTCGGCATGTGCTTCCAGATCGTCGACGACGTGCTCGACATCACCGCGACCGACGCGACGCTCGGCAAACCGGCGGGGCAGGACCTCGTCGAGGGCGTGTACACGCTGCCGGTGATCCACGCCATCGCGAAGACGCCGGCGCTGCGCGACGCACTGGGCCACCCGCTCGATGGCGAGCAGCTGGCCGAGGTGCGGCGCCTGGCCGTCAGCGACGGCGCCATCGACGCCGCGCTCGTGATGGCGCGCGACCACGCCGCCAAGGCGGGCGGCGCGCTCGACGGTGCCGAGGGCCTCGCCCCCGACGTGTGCGCGGCACTGACGCGCCTCGTGGACGGGTTGGTGACGCGGGACTCGTGAGAGCAAACGCCTGCTAGGCGCTCGCCGCCTTCTCGTCGATCACGGCGTCGAGACCGCTGACGCGGTCGAGGAAGTCGAGGACGATGTCGTTGAAGCCGTTCGGCGACTCGACCATGAGCCCGTGGGCGGCGCCGCGCAGCTCGACCAGCTGCGCGTACGGGATCATCTCGGCCAGCTCCTCGGCGTCGCCGATGGGCGTGAGCGCGTCCTGGGAGCCGGTGATCACGAGCGTGGGCACGCGCACGTGGCGCAGCTCGAAGCGCAGGTCGTCCGGCGCGTCGAGGATGGCCTGCACCTGGCCGGCGAAGCCGTCGGGGTCGGCGTGGACGAGGATGCGGGCGAGGATGTTGAGCCACAGGCCGAACCGCCGGCGCAGCCGCGGCCCGACGAGCCAGCGCAGCGCCTCGTCGCCCAGGCTGGCGGACCCGCGCTCCTGCACGACGTCGGCCCACTCCCGCAGGACCTCGCGCCGCCAGGGGTGGTGACGGCACGACGTGCACACGAGCACGAGCGATCGGGTGCGCTCGGGGTGCAGCACGCCGATGATCTGGGCGATGACGCCGCCCATCGAGGCGCCGACGATGTGCGCCGAGTCGACGCCCTCGGCGTCGAGCACGGCGACGGCGTCCCTCGCCATCCGCTCGAGCGAGTACGGCTGCAGCACCGGACCGGTGTGCCCCACCCCCCGGTTGTCGGGGGCGAAGCACCGGTAGTGGCGACCGAACGCCATGCGCTGGAGCGCCCAGCCCCGCGAGTCCATCCCCAGGCCCTGGATCAGGAGCACCGGCGGGCCGTCCCGACGGCCCCACGCGTCGTACGCGATCTGGACCCCGTCGTCGGCCGTGACGTGCCTCACGTCGCCTCCGGTTGCAAGCGCGAGCAATGTGTTCGCGTCAGTAGAAAGGAATGTACCCGCGGCCAGTAGGGCCGATGGACACCTGTCGACTTCGAGCTAGTCAGGAACCGGCAGGGCCCGCGCCGCCTCGAGCAGGCGGTTGACGGCCGTGCGGGTGCGCTCGACCAGCTCCGCGCCGGCGAGCGTGTCGCCGGGGACGGCGTCGGTGGCGGTCTCGACGACGGGCCCGACGATGACGCGCCACGGCCGGATCGGCAGGGGGCCCGGGCCTCCGGGCAGCACCACCGCCGGCACCACCGGGAACCCGACGATGGCGGCGAGCAGCTCGCGGGGCGGGGCGCCGGCGCCCGAGCGCAACCACGTCGGCGCCAGCGGGGCGGCGGCGAGGTGCCCGGCGCGCACCAGCACGGCGACGTCGTCGGGCCGGTAGCCGACGGCGCCGATCTTGCGGAGCACGTCGCCGAGGACGGGGAGGTCGGGCGCGCCGATCACGCGCAGCCGGCGGCCGACCGTCTGCCGCACGGCGACGGCGAGCGCGGCCGGCTCGAAGAGCCCGAGCCCGCGGTTGGCGACGACGAGCGCGCCGCCCAGGCGCGGGATGCGCTCGGCGTGCTCGACGTCGACGCGCACGCCGAGGGCGAGCGCGCGTCCCGCCAGGTCCATGAGCTGGGCGTCGCCGCCGAACGCGTCGATCTGGAAGCGCCCGTCGAGGCGACGGCGGGCGAACGCCAGCGGCGAGTCGAGCGGTTGCACCCGGTCGTCGGCGGCGACGTCCGGGACGGGGTCGGTCGAGGCAGTCACGCGACGTCCTCGGCCGGGCGCAGCACGCTCACGGTGCCCCACTCGTACAGCTCGGCGCAGATCTCGATCGTGGAGCGCAGCCCGGGCAGTGACAGCACGTCGCGGGCACGGGCGCCGTCCCCCGCCCGGCCCTTCTGCATCAGCTCGAGCACGTGGGGCGGCACGGGCGCGCCGGCGACCTCGGCGATGCGGCGGGCGGCGTCCCACCCGGGCCCGAGCACCGGGACGGGGATGCGGCCACCGAGGCGGGCGGCCTGCCAGGGGCTGGCGGCGCCGCGGCCGACGACGTTGACAGGCCCGTCCACGCCCCGCAGCACCGCCTCGACCATGGCGAGGGCGGCGTCGTCCTGGTGGAGAAGCACGAAGGCGGGGTCGGCAAGCGCCGGCACCGGCACGAATGGCAGCCGCAGCAGCCGGCCCAGCGGGCTCGGCACGTGCGAGCCGACCACCGGCGCCAGCCGCAGCGCCGCTACCGGGATGCCGAGGCGGCGCACGAGCGCGGCCGCCAGCGTCTCGACCTCGAGGCACGTCCGTCCGTAGGGCGTCGTCGGCGCGAGGGGGGCGTCCTCGGCCGGCACCACGGGGCGCCCCCGGCCCCGCCCGTACACCTCGAGACCGCTGCGCACCGCGACGCGCTCGAGGCGGCCGGTCCGGGCGGCGGCGGTGAGCGCGTGCACCGTGTACGCCTCGCTCGCCTCGGCCGCCTCGCGGCCGCCGAGACGGGAGTCCGGCTCGTACACGCCGTAGTGGATGACGATCTCGGGGGCGAGGTCGGTGACGACCTCGTCGATGCGCTCCCGGTCGTGCGGCTCGACGCGGTGGAACTCGCTGCGCCGCAGGCGCCGCCGCGGCGGCCAGATGTCGAAGCCGACGATCTCGGTCACCTCGTCGCGTTCCTCGAGCAGCTGGGCGACGCGCGTGCCGAGCTCACCTCCCATGCCGGTCACGAGCGCGCGCATCAGCTCTCCCCCGGCTCGGGTCGCAGGTGCGGGAAGAGGATGACCTCCCGGATCGTCGTGACGCCGGCGAGCAGCATGACGAGGCGGTCGACGCCGAGGCCGAGCCCGCCGGTGGGCGGCAACCCGTACTCGAGGGCGCGCAGGTAGTCCTCGTCGACGTCCATCGCCTCCTCTTGGCCGCGCGCCCGCAACGCCGCCTGCGCCTCCAGGCGCGTCCGCTGGTCGACCGGATCGTTCAGCTCGCTGAACGCATTCGCCAGCTCGCGCCGGAGGACGACGACCTCGAAGCGCTCGACGAGCTCGGGGTCCTTGGGGTGCGCCCGAGCCAGCGGCGAGACCTCGCGGGGGTAGTCGTACACGATGACCGGACCCACGAGGTTGGGCTCGACGGTCTTCTCGTAGATCTCGTTGACGAGCACACCCGGGCCCCAGCCCGGCTCGCGCGGCACATCGAGGTCGTCGCAGATGCGCTCGAGCTTCTCCCGCGGCATCGACGGGTGGACCTCGACGCCGGCGTGCTCGCGGATCAACGACAGCATGGTCGAGCGCGGCCACGGCGGGGTGAGGTCGACGGCGTCGTCGCCCTCGCCGACGTGCGTCGTCCCCACGGCTTCCGTCGCCGCGTGTGCCACAATCTGCTCGGTGAGATTCATCATGTCGTGGTAGTCGGCGAACGCCTGGTACGCCTCGAGCATCGTGAACTCGGGGTTGTACCTGGTACCCAGTCCCTCGTTGCGGAACACCCGGCCGATCTCGAACACCTTCTCGTAGCCGCCCACGACCAACCGCTTGAGGTGCAGCTCCAGCGCGATCCTGAGCGTGAGATCGAGATCGAGCGCGTTGTGGTGCGTGAAGAACGGCTTGGCCGTGGCGCCCCCGATGACCTGGTGCAGGACGGGCGTCTCCACCTCGACGAACCCTCGATCCTTCAGGAACGACCGGAGCGCGTCGACGGTGGCGACGCGGGTCTCGAGCACGCGCCGGGTGTCCTCGTTGACGACGAGGTCGACGTAGCGCTGGCGGAACCGGGTGTCGACGTCGGCAAGACCGTGCCACTTGTCGGGCAGCGGTCGCAGCGCCTTGGCCAGGAGCTCGAATCCCGTGACCTTGACGGACAGCTCGCCCTTCTTGGTCTTCATGACGGTGCCTTCGGCCCCCACCCAGTCGCCCAGGTCGAGGTCGTCGAACTCGGCGTGCCGCTCGTCTCCGATCACTCCCCGCGACACGAACAGCTGCACTGTGCCTGTGCCGTCACGCACCGTCGCGAACGTGAGCTTGCCCTGGCGGCGGACGAGCAGGATCCGCCCCGCCACCCGAACGACGTCGTCCGTCTCCGAGCCGGCGTCGATCCCGTCGTGCGAGCCGTGCAGCGCGGCGGCCGTGTGCGTCCGGTCGAACCGCACCGGGTAGGGATCGCGGCCGCGCGCCCGTTCCGCCTCGACCTTGGCCAGGCGCCGCGCCCGTTCGTCCTGCAGTTCGCTCAACGGTTCCTCTCGAACACGATCCGGAGCCCGTGGAGGGTGAGCCACGGCTCATTGTGCTGGATCGTGCGGGAGAACGGCGCGATGAGATCGGCGAGCCCGCCGGTGGCGACGACGGTGCAGTCGCCGAGCTCCGCCCGGAACCGATCCACCAGAGCGTCGATCTGGCCCGTGAAGCCGTAGATGGCGCCCGACTGGACCGACTCCATCGTCGACTTCCCGATCACGTTCTTCGGCGGCACGAGCTCGACCCGGCGCAACGCGGCGGCGCGCTCGAACAGCGCGTCCATGGAGATCTCGATACCGGGGAAGATCGCGCCGCCGAGGTACTCGCCCTTCTCGCTGATCGCCTCGATCGTGTTGGCGGTTCCGAAGTCGACGACGATCGACGGCCCGCCGTACAGGTCGTACGCCGCCACCGCGTTGGCGATGCGGTCGGGCCCGACCTCCTTCGGGTTGTCGTAGAGGATCGGCATGCCGCTGCGGACGCCGGGCTCCACCACGAGCGCCTCGAAGCCGAAGTAGCGGCGCGTCATGAGCCGCAGCGCCGCCGTCACTCGGGGGACGCCGGACGCGATCGCCACCCCCGTCACCTGGGCGTCGAACGAGAAGCCGTGGAAGCCGAGGAACTGCTGGATCATGAGCGCGAACTCGTCCTCGGTCCGGTCGGCGACGGTCGCGATGCGCCAGTGGTCGGCCAGCTCGTTCTCGTTGAACAAGCCGATCACGGTCTGGGTGTTGCCGGCGTCGATGGCGAGCAGCACCGGTTAGGCCTCCCCTTCCACGTCGAGACCGAGGTCGAGCGCGGGGGCCGACTGTGTGATCGCGCTGGTCGAGATCAGATCGGGCCCGGCGGCCGCGTACTTGGCGACGTTCTCGAGCGTGACCCGGCCCGACACCTCGACCAGCACGCCGGGCCGGCTGCTCGTGCGCACGAGCGCGACGCACTTCTTCACCTGGGCCGGTGTCATGTTGTCGAGCATGACGATGCCCGCCCCGGCCCCCATCGCCTCCGCCACCTGCTCGGGGCGCTCGCACTCGACCTCGACGGTGCGGCCCGGCCAGCGGTCGCTCGCCGCCTGCACCGCCTTCTCGATGCCGAGGCCGACGAGATGGTTGTCCTTGATCAAGAGCGCGTCCGACAACGACGCCCGATGGTTGTGGCCGCCGCCGGCGCGCACCGCCGCCTTCTCGAGCGCGCGGAGCCCGGGCAGCGTCTTGCGCGTGTCGAGGATGCGCACGCGGCCCCCGGCGGCGTCGACGAAGGCCCGCGTCGAGGTGGCGACGCCCGACAGATGACACAGGAAGTTGAGCGCCGTTCGCTCGCCGGTCAGGATCGCCCGCATCCGGCCGAAGACGCGGCCGAGCTCGTCGCCGGCCGCGAGGGCGTCGCCGTCCTGCACCCGCCACGTCACGGTGACGTCCGGGTCGAGCTGCCGGTACACCTCGGAGACGACCGTCGTGCCGGCGAGCACGCCCCGCTGGCGGGCGACGAAGCGGCCGGTGCCGACGACGGCCCCGGGGACGGTCGCCTGCGACGTGAGATCCCCCAGCACGCCGAGGTCCTCGTCGAGGGCGGCGGCGACGGCCTCGCGCAGCGGGCCGACGGCGGGGTCGGCGTCGCTCATCGGACTCGCTCGGGCTCCGGCAGCGGCACGAAGCGGAGGTCCTCGTCTGCTGCGAACACGAACCGGCCGAGGAGGGCGGACGACGGCTCCGGGTAGTCGAGACGCGTGTGGGTGCCCCGCGACTCAGTGCGCGCCCGCGCCGCGTCGACGAGCGCGCCGCCCACCGTGACGAGATTGCGCACCTCCGGGTCGGCCGCGCCGGCCATCGCCGCGAGCTGGGTGGCGGCGCGCTCGAGGCTGGCGGCGTCGCGCAGCACGCCCGCCTCCCGGGTCATGAGCCGCTGGAGGTCGTCGCGCCCCCCGCCCGGATGGGTCATAAACCGGTGCTCTACGCCCGGTTTCGGACCCATCTCGGAGGTGGGCTCGGCCGCACGAACGTCGTACGCCTCGACGCCGCGGAGGACGCCGTTCTCGTCGGGCTCGTCCTTGCCGCGCGCGATGGCATCGACGGCGCGGTGTGCGAACACGAGCCCGTCGAGCAGCGAGTTGGACGCGAGCCGGTTCGCGCCGTGGACGCCCGAGCACGCGGCTTCGCCGCACGCCCACAGCCGCGGGACGTTCGTGGCCCCGTCGAGGTCGGTGCACACGCCGCCGCAGAGGTAGTGGGCGGCCGGCGCGACCGGGAGCCAGTCGTGATGGGGGTCGAGGCCGACGGCGCGGCAGGCGCGCCAGATCGTCGGGAACCGCGCCTCGAACCCGGCGATCGATGTGGCGTCGAGCCAAAGATGGTCGGTGTGCTGCTCGTGCAACCGCCGCGTGATCGCGCGGGCCACGATGTCGCGCGGCGCTAGGTCGCCGAGCGGATGCTCGTCGGCCATGAACGCGTGCCCGTGCGAATCGCGGAGCACCGCACCCTCGCCCCGCAGCGCCTCCGAGAGCAGCGGCCGCGGCATCGCCGGATGGTGCAGCGCGGTGGGATGGAATTGCATGAACTCGACGTCGGCCACGGCCGCGCCGGCGCGCAGCGCCATGGCGATGCCGTCGCCGGTCGACAGGGCCGGGTTGGTGGTCACGGCGAAGCACTGCCCGGCGCCGCCCGTCGCCACCAGGGTGTGACGGGCACGCACCTCGGCGACGGCGCCGTCGGGCGCACGGGCGGTCACGCCGGCCGCCCGGCCCCCCTCGACCAGGAGCTCGAGCGCCAGCCAGCCCTCGCGCACCTCGGCCGGCGTCGCCTCGACGGCGGCGACGAGTGCCCGCTCGATCTCGGCGCCGGTGGCGTCGCCGCCGGCGTGCAGCACCCGAGCCGCCGAGTGCCCGCCTTCCCGCGCCAGCGCGAGGCCGGCGGCCTCGCCGTCGCCGGTCTGGTCGAACACTGCGCCCATGGCGATGAGCTCGCGCACGCGGTCGGGGCCCTCGGTCACGAGCACGCGCACCGCGTCGGGATCGCAGAGGCCGGCGCCGGCGGCGATCGTGTCGGACCGGTGCAGCTCGGGCGAGTCCTCGGGCCCGACGTCGAGGGCGGCGGCGACGCCGCCCTGGGCGTACCGGGTGGCGGAGTGCGCGAGCTCGCCCTTGGTGAGCACGAGGACCGACCAGCCGGCGCGTGAGGCGTGCACGGCGCCCGACAAGCCGGCGATCCCGCTACCGAGCACCAGCAGGTCGAACATCGGCCCAGACTACTGAGGGGTCACGTGCTCACGGAGCGAGCTCGCGCAGCTCCCGGTCGAGCGCCTGGAACTCCTGATCGGTCGGACGGTTGCGCGAGTCGACCTTCACGATCTTCGGCGTGTACGACTCGAGCTCCGCCTCGTCGTACTGGGCGTAGCTGATGACGATCACGCGGTCGCCCGCGTGCACGAGGCGGGCGGCGGCGCCGTTGAGGACGACGTCGCCGCGACCGCCGCGGATGACGTACGTCTCGAAGCGAGCGCCGTTGTCGATGTCGAGCACGTGCACCTGCTCGTGCTCGAGCAGGTCGGCGAGCTCCATGAGGCGCGGGTCGAGGGTGATCGAGCCCACGTAGTTCAAGTCCGAGCCGGTGACGGTCGCCCGGTGGATCTTGGACTTCATCATCGTGCGGTGCATCAGCTGGTGTGCTCCTGTGTGGCGAGTGTGATCACGCCGAGGTCGACGGAGACCTCGGCGCCGGCGATCTGCATCGTGACGTTGTCGATCAGGCGCGCCCGTCCCACCGGCGCCGCCACCGCGACGAGGACCTCGCCGTCGAGCTCGGCGATGGGCGTCAGGTCGGCGGCCCGTCGGACTTCGGCGTATTCGTGCTCGAGGCCGTGGCGCGCGGTCTCGGCCTCGAGAATGGCGCGGACGCCCGCCGCGTCGCGCTCCCCGCCCTCGACGGCAGCCGCGGCGGCGCGCAGCCCGGCGAACAGCCCCCGGGCGCGCCGGCGCTCGTCGGGCGGTAGATACGCGTTCCTGCTCGACATCGCCACGCCGTCGTACTCCCGTACGAGCGGGCAGCCGACCACCTCGACGGGCAGGTCGAGGTCGGCCGCCATGCGCCGCACCACGGCGAGCTGCTGGAAGTCCTTGCGCCCGAAGTACGCCGTGCACGGGCCGACGATCGAGAACAGCTTGGCGACGACGGTGGTGACGCCGTCGAAGTGGGTCGGGCGGGCGGCGCCGCACAGCGATTCGGTGAGCCCGGCGACGTGGACGGTCGTGACCGTCGGCTCCGGGTACATCTCGGGCACGCTCGGCGTGAACAGCACGTCGACGCCTTCGGCCTCGGCGGCGACGGTGTCGGCGGCGAGGTCACGCGGGTAGCTGTCGAGGTCCTCGTTCTCGCCGAACTGGAGCGGGTTCACGAAGATCGTCGTGACCACCAGGTCGTGATGCGCGCGCGCTGCACGCATGAGCGACAGGTGGCCTTCGTGGAAGAACCCCATCGTGGGCACGAGCCCGACGGAATGGCCGGCGCGCCGCGCCGCCTCGCATCGTTCACGCAGGTCGGCGATGCGCTCGACGACGATCATGCGAGTGCCTGGTCGCGGGCAGCGAGTCGTTCCGCCTCGAGCACGAGCGCACGGTACGCGTTCCGCTCGTCGTCGGGCAGCGCGTCGAGGTGACGCGTCACCGTGTCGTGGTCGCCGCGGGCGACGGGGCCGGTGAGCGCGGCCATCGGGCCGAGCTCCTCGACGTTCTCGAACGTTCCCCGCACCAGCGGGAGGAACGCCTCGAACGGGACACCGGCGTTGGCGGCGAGCCGCTCGACCTGACCGAGCAGCGCGACGAGATGGTTCGAGGCGACGCAGGCGGCGGCGTGGTAGCGGACGCGGTCGGCGGCGGCGACCCGGAACGGCCGCATGCCCAGGGTGAGCGCGATCTTCTCGACGCGCGGCGACCCGTCGATCGCGCACCAGGAGCCGGCGAGACGCTCGCGCCCGACGTCGGCCGAGGGCAGGGACTGGAGGGGGTGGAGCGAACCGACCTCGAGGTCGGGCCGGGCCAGCAGCACGCCGTCCAGCTCGTGGAGCGTCGACGCCCCCGAGAGGTGGACGACGAGCGCGCCGGCACGCGACGCCGGCGCCAGAGTGACCGCTGCCTCGGCGATGGCGGCGTCCGGGCTGGCGACGATCACGAAGTCGGCCTCGCGTCCGGCATCGGCGACCTCGACCGCCGGCGCCGCCAGCCGCGCCGCCACCGCCCGCGTCGACGGCGCGTCGGGCGACCGCCCGGCCACGGCGACCGGTCGCCAGCCGCGTCCGGCCATTGCGAGGGCGACGGCGGTGCCGGCCCGGCCGGGGCCCACGAGCGCGAAAGCCCGGGGCGGACTGGTTGCGTCCACGTTGCGCAGCCTTTCGTTCCGGTCCTCGCGGGTACCGGACTACTGGGTCTGTGGCACCACTAACTGTACTTCGCTCCTGCGCACCCCCGCCTCGCCCGGCGGCACCCACGGGGCCAGCATCGGGTCGAGCTCGGCGAGGGGCACCATCACGAACGCCCGCTCGTAGAGGCGGGGATGGGGGACGACCAGATCCTCCTCGTCGACCTCGTCGTCGCCCACCAGCAGCACGTCGACGTCGAGCAGGCGAGGCCCCCACCGCTCGCCCGGGACCCGGCCTGCCTCGTCCTCCAGTCGCTTGGCGATCTCCAGCAGCTCGCGGGGCGTGCGGTCGGTGTCGATCGCGACGACGGCGTTGAGGTAGTCGGGCTGCTCGGGCCCGCCGACGGGGGCGGTCTCGTAGACGGACGACACCGCCACGACCGCGACGCCGCCGGTGGCGGCGAGCCCGTCCACCGAGTGCTGCAGCGCGAGTGTCCGGTCGCCGACGTTGGACCCCAGGCCCAGGTACGCGCGCCGCACCGGAGGACGGGTGTCGGTGCCGATCGCGTATCGCTGCATGAACGTGTCGGCGTCGTACCGGGACAGATCGTCGCGGATGCGCTCCCGGAGGTCCTCGGCGGCGGCGACGTCGGTGCCGAGGGGGATGGTGCGCACGATCGTGCCGCGATCGCGATCGCGCACTCGTACGACGACCGGCCCCTCGTCGGGGGCGTGGCTCGCGGCGCCGCGGCCGTCGGGCGCCTCGATCCCGACCACGAACCGGTCTCCGGCCCGCACCGCTACCGCTCGATGCGCACGGCTACGTGGTCGACCATCGCCCGGACGGGCGGATGGAGCTTGCGGACCGTGACGGTGGCCGCCTTCACGCGCGGGTCGGCGGCGCACACCTCGGCGATGCGCGTCGCCAGCCGCTCCAGCAAGTGGTAACGCTCCGACTTCACGACCCGGCTGACGGCCTCGGAGACGGCCGAGTAGTCGACCGTGTCGTCGAGATGGTCGGTCTCGCCGGCGGCAGTCATGTCGACGTCGAGCTCCACGTCGACCTCGAAGGGTTGCGGTCGGCCCTGCTCCTCCGGCAGCACGCCGTGCACCCCGAGCTCGCGCAGGCCTGCGATCACGATCTTGTCCATCGCGACTACCTACCCGTCCGGCGCGTCCGCCGTGCGGTCAAGCCTTGGCTTTCTTGCCACGACCCGACCCGACCTTCTTCGCGGCGGACGCCTCGGGTTTCGCGCCCTTCGCGCTCTTGCCCTTCGCCCGCTGCGGCTTGGTGGTCTTCGCCTTCGCCTTCGCCGTCGTCTTCTCCGCCGCCGCCAGCGGCTCGGGCGCCGGCCTCGGGTACCGGAACAGCCCCTCGTTCACCGTGGCGGCGACGATCTCCCGGCCCACCGACCCGAGCTGCCGGCCGGTCAGCCGCTCGAGGACGACGATCGCGTGCGGTCCCTCTTGCACGAGCCCGGAATAGAGGAGAAAGCCGGCGACGACACCGAGCAGGCGGTCCCCGAACTCCTCGTGGTGCATCAGGACCCGCTCCGACGGGTCGTCGAGCCAACGCGACAGCGTCGTGTACACGTCGCGCAACCGTTCGGGGAGCTCGTCGTGCCGCCCCAACGGCACGTGCTCGTACGCGAGCCCCACCTCCTCGTACGCGTGCAGGTTGTGGGGCGAGTCGAGCAGCGACAGCACGTGCGTGAACCCGTGCCCGGCCAGCCACAGCAGCTCCTCCTGCCGGCGCACCTTGCGATGGTTGCGGGCGAAGCCGCCGGGCCGCTCGGACACCGCGAACCTCCCCGTGATTACCCACGTGAAGTAGCGGGGTTCGAGGCCCTGGGCCCATCGCCCCCTCATGCCGCACCCGCCTCGGCGACGTCGAGCGCGTGGAGGAGCCGGACCGCATGCGCCGCGGCCCGGACGTCGTGCACGCGCACGATCGACGCGCCTCGCCCGACGGCCCACACGACGGTCGCCAACGTTCCCTCGTCGCGCTGGTCGGCGGGAAGTGGGTCGGGGACGTCGCCGGTGCGTGCCAGCAAGATTCCGATGAACGTCTTGCGCGAGGTCCCGACCAGGACGGGCACCTGCACGCGTTCGACGAGGCTCGGAAGCCCGGCCAGCAGCCGAAGGTTGTGGTCGACGGTCTTGCCGAAGCCGATCCCGGGATCGGCGGCCAGCGCGCCCGGCGCGATGCCGGCGGCGCGGGCGGCCTCGACGCGCGCAGCGAGGAAGTCGCCGACCTCGGCGACGACGTCGTCGTAGCGCGGGTCGGCCTGCATCGTGCGCGGCTCGCCCTGCATGTGCATGACGATGTACCCGGCGCCCGCGTCGGCCGCGACCGGCAGGATGTCGGGATCGAGCCGGCCGGCCGAGACGTCGTTCACGATCGACGCGCCGGCCGCGAGTGCCGCCCGGGCGACGGTGGCCTTTGTCGTGTCGACGCTGATCGGGACGTCCGTCGCCGCCGCCAGCCGCTCGATCACGGGCACGACCCGGCGGAGCTCCTCGTCGGCGGGGACGGGCGCGGCGCCGGGCCGGGTCGACTCGCCGCCGACGTCGACGACGTCGGCGCCTGTGTCCACGAGCTCGATGCCGTGGGCGACGGCGGCGTCGGGCTCGAGGAAGCAGCCGCCGTCGGAGAAGGAGTCGGGCGTGACGTTGAGGACGCCCATGACCGCCGCCCGCGCGCCGCACACTCGGTCCCAATCGAACACCGCAACTCCCCGGTCGGCCGAAGCGTACCGGCGGGGATTGTCAGCCGCGCACCCCCGTCTGCCCGATGAAGCTCATGGCCTCGGCGCGGGTGGCCGGATTGTCCTTGAACATGCCCCGCACGGCGGACGTGACGGTGAGGGAGCCGGGCTTCTTCACGCCCCGCATCGTCATGCACAGGTGCTCGGCCTCGATGACCACGAACACGTGCGGCGTGAGGATGTCGACGAGGGCGTCGGCGATCTCGGTGGTCAACCGCTCCTGCACCTGGGGGCGCTTGGCGAACCCGTCGACCATGCGCGCCAGCTTCGACAACCCGGTGATGCGCCCGTCGGCGTCGGGGATGTACGCGACGTGGGCGCGCCCGTGGAACGGAACGAGGTGGTGCTCGCAGTAGCTGGTGAGCGAGATGTCGCGCACCATCACCATCTCGTCGTGATCGGCCTCGAAGGTGGTCGTGACGTGACAGCGCGGGTCCTCACGCAGGCCGCTGAAGATCTCCTCGTACATGTCGGCGATGCGGCGCGGCGTGTATTGGAGCCCGTCGCGATCCGCGTCCTCGCCGATCGCCTCGAGGATCTCGCGCACGGCGCGCTCGATGCGCGGCTTGTCGAACTTACGGGGCTCCTCGCCGGAGGGAACCGCGTGGATGCTGTCGCTCATTCTTGGGCCTTCGCCGGTCGAGAGGGGGGCTGGTGGTCGGAGGCGGCTGCCGACGCGGCGCGGCCGGCGCCGTCGGCGCGCGTGCCGTTCCATGGCCGCACGTCGACGAAGACCTGCTGCACGCGGTCTGCCTCGAGCGTCTCGTGCTCGATCAGGTCGGAGGCGAGACGGTCGAGCACCGCCCGGTTCGTCTCGAGGATCTCCCGCGCCGCGTTGTGCGCGGATTCGATCAGGCGCCGGACCTCGGCGTCGATGCGCGCCGCGACCTCGTCCGAGTAGTCGGGCGCATGGCCGAGGTCACGGCCGAGGAAGACCTCGCCCTGAGGTTGTCCGAAGCGCATCGGTCCGAGCGACTCGCTCATGCCGTACTCGGTGACCATCTGCCTCGCGACGGTCGTGGCCCGCTCGATGTCGTTGGCGGCGCCGGTGGTGGGATCGGCGAAGATGAGGTCCTCGGCGGCGCGTCCTCCCAGCAGCATCGTCAGCTGGTCGCTGAGCTCGCTGCGGGCGACGAGGAACTTGTCCTCCATCGGGAGCGTCAGGGTGTACCCGAGCGCGCGCCCGCGGGGAATGATCGACACCTTGTGCACCGGATCCGTCTTGGGGAGCGCGTGCGCGACCAGAGCGTGCCCGCCTTCGTGGTACGCGATGACGCGCTTCTCGGCGTCGGAGATCAGCCGGCTACGACGCTCGGGCCCCGCCATCACCCGGTCGATGGCCTCCTCGAGCTGCGGCATGCCGACGAGGCGCAGGTCGCGGCGAGCCGCCAGCAACGCCGCTTCGTTCATGAGGTTGGCGAGGTCTGCGCCGGTGAACCCGGGGGTGCGGCGCGCGATCACGTCGAGGTCGACGCCATCGGCGAGCGGCTTGCCCCGGGCGTGCACCCGGAGGATCGACTTGCGCCCTTCGAGGTCCGGACGGTCGACGACGATCTGGCGGTCGAAGCGTCCGGGCCGCAGCAGCGCGGGGTCGAGGATGTCGGGCCGGTTGGTCGCCGCGATGAGGATGACGCCCGTCTTCTGGTCGAAGCCGTCCATCTCCACCAGCAGCTGGTTCAGGGTCTGCTCGCGCTCGTCGTGGCCGCCGCCGAGCCCGGCGCCGCGGTGACGCCCGACGGCGTCGATCTCGTCGACGAACACGATCGCGGGCGCCGCCGACTTCGCCTGCTCGAAGAGGTCGCGCACACGCGACGCACCGACGCCGACGAACATCTCGACGAAGTCGGAACCGCTGATCGAGAAGAACGGCACCCCCGCCTCGCCCGCCACCGCCTTGGCGAGGAGGGTCTTGCCCGTGCCCGGCGGCCCGAAGAGCAGCGCGCCCTTCGGGATCCTCGCCCCGATGTCCTGGAACCTCGCCGGCGCCTCGAGGAACTCCTTGATCTCCTGGAGCTCCTCGACCGCTTCGTCGAGCCCGGCGACGTCGGCGAACGTCGTCTGGGGCTGGTCCTTGTTCAGCGCCTTCGCCCGTGACCTCCCGAACCCCATGAGCCGGCCGCCGCCCTGCACGCGGCTCAGCACGTACAGGACGATTCCGATCAGCAGGATGAACGGGAGCCAGCCGAGGAGCAGCCCGAGCCAGGCGCTGTCCTGCTGGCCGTCGACGTCGAGCTTCACGTTGGCGCCGACGATGTCGCCGGTGATCTGCTCGGTGTAGCCCTCCGGGAACTTCACGACGTAGTCGGTGCCGTCGGTGAGCTTCCCGTGGATCTCGTGGTCCTTGTCGAGCAGCGTGGCCGACCGGACCTTCCCCTCGGTGAGCCGGTTCTCGTACCGGTTGAGCGACAGCTCGGTGCGCGACGGGGTCGTGTCGATCAGCTGCCAGGCCGTGAACGCGAGCACGACGCCGAGGGCGACGAAGATGAGGACGCTGCGGCGGAGCTTGGTCACGGCCACTCCCGGCGGGGGACGCAGGTCAGGCTATCGCCGTTGCCGGCTCGCTCCTCACGCGCTCAGCGTGCCTGTGTACTCGTAGACAGCGGGCAGGTTGCGGTACCGCTCGCCGACGTCGAGCCCGTACCCGACGACGAAGTCGGGCGGGATCCGGAACCCGACGTAGCGCAGGTCGAGGTCGTTGCGCTGCAGGCCCTCCTTCACGAGGAGCGCGCACACCTCGAGCGACGCCGGCCCGCGCGCGGCCAGATTCTTGCGCAGGTACGCGAGCGTCAGGCCGGAGTCGACGATGTCCTCGACGATCAGGACGTGCCGGTCGCTGAGGTCGATCTCGAGGTCCTTCTCGATGCGGACGACGCCGCTCGTGCGTGTCGCCGACCCGTAGGACGACACGGCCATGAAGTCGAACTCGACCGGCAGGTCGATGGACCGGGACAGGTCGCTCATGAAGACGAAGGCGCCCTTGAGGACCCCTACCAGGAGCGGGGGATGGCCGGCGTAGTCGGACGTGATCTCCTTGCCGAGCTCGGCGACCCGCTGCTGGAGCTCCTCGGCGCCCACGACCACCCGACCGAGATGCGCGTCTTCCACCGACTCCCCTGTCCCGACTCGCCCCGTGAGCTCGCCGGTCACGCTAGTCAGTCCTCATTGTCGCCGTTGCAACACGCCGCCGCTTCGTTCCACGCGCCGTCCGCCGGCGAGGTCGACGGCCCGCCGTTCACCGCGCGCGACGGCGAGGACGGCGTCGACCTCGTCGAGCGCCGGGGGCGGCGGGCCGAGCCAGCACCGGACCGCTCGCCGCGCCAGCGGGTCGGGGAGGGCGGCGAGGTCGCGCCCCCGGGCGCCCGCCTCCCCCGGCCAGGCGGCGCGCGCCAGCGAATCGAGGAAGTACGACTCCGCCCGCAGCACCTCCGCCTGGCGGGTGAGGACGGGGGTCAGGTCCCGTCCCGCGCCCCGCTCGAGGAGAGGAAGGACCTCTCGGCGGATCCAGTTGCGCCGGAACGCGAGGTCCTCGTTCGACGGGTCCTCGACGGGCTCGAGCCGCCGGCGGGCGCACTCGGCCCGC
>DATFXK010000299.1:0-2338 GCA_035316005.1 Acidimicrobiia bacterium
GGAGCCGTCCGTCGTCGGAGTCAGCTGCTGGGCGAGCCCTTCGCCAAGCGTCGTCACGAGTCGTGGTGCCTGCGCGCCGGCGACGAGGGTGCGGTTGTTCGTGTCCGCCGGACCGAAGTCGAGGCACGCCTTGCTGTCGACGATCTGGCCGCGCTTGGGAAAGCCCTCGACGTTCGTGCCGTTGTATACCCACGCGAGGAAGTGATGGCTCGTGAAGTGCCGGTCGCCCCCGACGTTGACGACGACACTTTTCTGGAAGTTGAAATCCGCGCTCATCGGCAGCGGAACGAACGTACAGACCTCCCGGTCCATATTGGGGGGCACGACGAAAGACGGCACCCGAAGGCGGATGGTCTTCGCCCCGAGCGACGCCGAGGGGGTGGCTGCCCCGGCGATCACGGCCGCGACGAGCAAGGCAGGCAGACGACGCGACAGCATAAGCAGATGCTAGGCGCTCGACCCTGCACGTCAACCGCATGCGATCCGAACGGTCAAAATAACGGTCCGAGGGGATACGTCATGGACACGCCGAGGCCGTGGCATTTTGCCTCACTCGTGCGGGCTGCGACCATTCGGCCAACTTCGTTGGCGGTGGCGGCTGCAGCCTCCTCCAACGCCGAGTCGGCGCCTCGGCGGTGCGCGGCCTGGCTCGCCCCTGTTCACTTGCTATCCTCCGCGCCATGAGCGCGCCCACGTACCTCGACACCACGCACGACTTCTATCGCGAGGCCGCCCTCACGCCGGCCCCCGGGCTCTGCTGCACGACGAATCCCGTCTGGGCGCTTCCCGAGCTCGTGGTTCCGCCGCGAATGCTCGAGATGAACTACGGCTGCGGCACGACGGTCCATCCCCGGGATCTCGTGGACCAGCCGACCATCTTGTACGTGGGTATCGGTGGCGGCCTCGAGCTCCTGCAGTTCGCGTACTTCTGCCGCCGGTTCGGCGCCGTCATCGGCATCGAGCCCGTCGCGGAGATGCGGACGGCTGCCCGGATGAATCTCGCCGCCGCCGCGCGCGTGAACGCGTGGTTCCGCGAGGAGTTCGTCGACATCCGCGACGGCGACGCGCTCGCCCTCCCGGTCGACGATGCGAGCGTCGGCGTCGCGGCACAGAACTGCCTCTTCAACGTCTTTCGCGACGCGGAGCTCCGTCGCGCGCTCGCCGAGGTGCATCGCGTCCTGCGTCCACACGGACGATTCGTGCTGAGCGATCCGGTGACGCCCGTCCCGATGCCCCCGGTGCTCGCCGCGGACGATCGTCTCCGCGCCATGTGTCTCTCGGGAGCCATCACCTACGACGAGTACATCGGGCGCCTCGTCGAGACCGGCTTCGGCACCATCGAGGTCCGCGCGCGCCGTCCATATCGCGTTCTGGATCCGGTCCGCTTCCCCGTCCCGGCGCCCCTCGTGCTCGAGAGCATCGACGTCGCGGCGGTCAAGGATCCGATCCCGGCGGACGGACCCTGTGTTTTCACCGGACGGACGGCGATCTTCTTCGGCGAGGCCGACCGCTTCGACGATCGCGCCGGTCACGTCATGGTGCGCGACCAGCCCCTCGCCGTCTGCGACAAGACCGCCGCGAAGCTCGCCGGCCTCGAGCGCTCCGATCTCCTGGTGACCGCGCCGACGTGGTTCTACGACGGGGGCGGCTGCTGCTGAGCATTCACCCGGCGATGCCGCCCCCGAATACGTCGAGCGCCCGCTCGACGCCGTGGGTCTGTGCGCACGCGACGGAGGCCCTGGCGGCGCGCCTACTCGTGCGCATGTGGCGGGTTGCCCTTCAGTCGGTACACCACGCCCGTCTTGGTGGCGCCAAGGGCGATCCAGTCCTTCGCGGCGTCCTGGAGCGCAACGAAGAACGCCTCGGCACGCCGCAGCGCCTTCTCGCGCAGGTCCTGCTGCCGCTTGAACTTGAGCTCGTAGGCGAACTCGCCGATGAGCGGCCGGTGATCGCCCCGGGCGCGCCAGAGCGCCACGTTCGCCGTGGCGGACGTCCCGTCTCCGAAGTCCAGGATGCCGACGTCCTGCAGCACCTCCTCGACGATCGTGTCCCCGACGATCTCAACCTGCTCGCCCGGCGACTTCTTGAGGCGCCCGAGCGCCGGGAAGACACGCACGATCGTGTCCATCGACATACGGTCATTCTCGTGCGCGTGGGTCGATGGGAACTGCACGTTGTGCGAGAACAGGATGCGGATGCCGCCGAGCTGGTCCTTGAGCGGCAGAGCCTCGGCCTTGAACTTGATCCGGTAGTCCCCGAAGATCTGCGGGCGGACGTCCATCTCGGCGGCGGTCTGGATGTCGGGATGCCGGAACTTGAACACGATCTCCGGGTCCCC
>DATFXK010000300.1:0-10889 GCA_035316005.1 Acidimicrobiia bacterium
AGCGGGGATTCGAATTCCCCTGGGGGCACCGGCGCCGGCGCGCGAACGTCGAGCGTCGAACGCATGGTCCTGTGGTGCAGTCTGGTTAGCACGCCGCCCTGTCAAGGCGGAGCTCGCGGGTTCAAATCCCGTCAGGACCGCCGGCGGACTGCACGCGCAGTCCGCTCCCGGCCGGGTAGCTCAGTTGGCAGAGCACACGCCTGAAAAGCGTGGGGTCGACGGATCGACGCCGTCCCCGGCCACCATCGCCGACCAACGGCAACATGCGGCAGCAGCAGACGACCCGGGCCTGAGGGCCCGGGCCTTTGCAACGATGCCGGTGCGACCTAGAGCTCGGAGCCTTCCTCGACCTGCTCCAAGAACCGGCGAATCTCCGACGCCCGGAAGCGCCGGTGGCCGCCGAGGGTCCGGATGGCCGAGATCTTTCCGGCTCGGGCCCAGCGGGTGACCGTCTTGGGGTTGACCCTGAACATTGCGGCCACCTCTGACGGGGTCAAGAGGGCCTCGTGCTCGGAACTCGATTCCATCGCCATTGCTGGCTCCTCACTATTGCGCTCGCGTTCCCTGCCCGTGCGGTTCGGTGCCTCGGTGTCGGGAGGCACCACTTTGTGCGACCTACCCGATTTGTCCGTGTCCGAATCGTGCCATGAGGGTAGCGTGCGAAGTATCCGGAGGGGATAGCCCGTCGGGACCAAATGTCCAACGCGATGGGACTAGTTATTCGTCCGGATCTGTCCCCCCTCGTGACGGTCGGCCGATTCGGGCGCGCCTGTGCGGATCAGCCGAACATCGCCCGACCCCGACCGCCCGTGATCTCGCCGACGACCCAGGCCTCGTGGCCGGTCGCCCGGACGGCGGCGAGCGCGGTGTGGACGGCGTCGCCCGGCACGACCGCCAACATCCCGAGCCCGAGATTGAAGACATGCTCCATCTCGGCGTCGGCCACACTGCCGGCGGCCTGGACCTCGGCGAAGATGCGCGGCCGCTCCCAGGCGTCGCGCCACACGACCGCGTCGCAGTCGTCGGGGAGGACCCGTGCGAGGTTGCCGACGATGCCGCCCCCGGTCACGTGCGCGAAGGCGTGGACGTCGACGCGGCTGCAGAGATCGAGCATCGAGGGCGCGTAGATGACGCTCGGGCGCAGCAGCTCCTCGGCGAGCGGGTGGCCGGCGCCGTCCCATGCCGGTCCGTCGAGGTCCCGGCCGTTGACGTCGAGCAACGCGCGCCGAGCCAGCGAATAGCCGTTGCAGCGCAGCCCGCCGCTGGCGAGACCGATGATCGCATCGCCGCGACGCACGTCGGCGGGAAGGACGCGCGACCGCTCGACGACCCCGACGGCGAAGCCGACGAGGTCGAACTCGCCCGGCTCCATGACCGCGCCGTGCTCGGACACCTCGCCGCCGAGCAGCGCGCACCTCGCGTGCCGGCATCCCTCGGCGACCCCGGCGACGATCTCGTCGACGGTCTCGGGAACGAGCTTGCCGACGGAGATGTAGTCCAGGAAGAACAACGGCTCGGCGCCGTTGGCGGCGACGTCGTCCACGGACATGGCGACGCAATCGATCCCGATCGTGCCGTACCGGCGCGTGAGCTGGGCGACGACCGCCTTCGTGCCCACTCCGTCGGTCGAGGCGACGAGCACAGGGTCCTCGAACCGCTCGTCCGGGAACGCGAAGAGCCCGCCGAAGCCGCCGACGTCGCCGACCACCTCGGGACGGAACGTCGACCGGACGTGCTCCTTGATGAGCTCGACCGCCTTCTCGCCGGCTGCGGTGTCGACGCCGGCGTCGGTGTAGGTGAGCGGCTCGCCCTCCCGATCGCGCCCGGTCACGGCTCGACGCGGGCGGGCGCCTCGCGTGCCGCTTCGGGCGATCGAACCGTCTCCTCCTCGAGGGCCAGCTTGGTGTCGGCGTCGGGGACGGGGACCGGGTACTCGCCGCTCAGGCAGGCGGTGCAGAACGACTGGGCGCTGGCCCCGGTGGCCCCCACCAGCCGGTCAAGCTCGAGATACGCGAGCGAATCGACCCCCAGGTACTCGCGAATCTCGCCCACCTCCAGATCGGCGGCGACGAGCTCGGGGCGGCGGCCGGTATCCATGCCGTAGAAGCACGGCCACCGGTACGGCGGCGATGTCACCCGCAGGTGCACCTCCGACGCGCCCGCCTCGCGCAGCATGCGGGTCAGCGTGAGCTGTGTCGTCCCGCGGACGATCGAGTCGTCCACGACCACCAGCCGCTTGCCCGCGATGTTCTGGCGGATCGGGTTGAGCTTCAGGCGGACGCCGGCGGCGCGCGTCTCGGGCGTCGGCGCGATGAAGGTGCGGCCGATGTATCGGTTCTTGACGACGCCGTCGCCGTACGGAATCCCCGACGCGCGAGCGAATCCCTGGGCCGCAGGGATGCCCGATTCCGGCACCGGCATCACCATGTCGGCGTCGACGGGCGCCTGGCGCGCGAGCTCCTCGCCCATCCGCTGGCGCGCCGCGTGCACGCTCTGCCCGTAGAGCGTGGTGTCGGGGCGCGAGAAGTACACGAACTCGAACAGGCAGAGCTTCGGTGAGGCCTCGGCGAAGTGGTGCGACCGCAGACCGGAGGCGTCGACGGTCACCATCTCGCCCGGCTCGACGTCGCGCACGTAGTGCGCGCCGACGATGTCGAGGGCGGCGCTCTCGCTCGCGAGGACCCATCCGCCGGCGATGCGCCCCAGCGTGAGCGGCCAGAACCCGTGGGGGTCGCGCACGCCGATGAGACGGGCGTCGTCCATGAGCACGAACGAGAACCCGCCTGCGAGGCGCGGCAGCACGCGCTCGAGCGCGACCTCGAGGTCACGCCCGTCGGAGCGGGGCGACGGCGAGTACTGCTGGGCGACGAGCTCGGCGACGAGCGCCGAGTCGGTCGTCGAGTCCAGGTCGAACTCCGGCGCCGTCATCCCGGGGAGCATCCCGACGGTCTCCGCTAGCTGCACCGTGTTCGTGAGGTTGCCGTTGTGGCCGAGGGCGAAGCCGGCGTCCCCGACCGAGCGGTAGACGGGCTGGGCGTTCCGCCAGCTGCTCGACCCGGTGGTCGAGTACCGGTTGTGGCCGATGGCCAAGTGGCCGTCGAGGGGGGCGAGGCGGCGCTCGTCGAACACCTGGGTCACGAGGCCCATGTCCTTGACGACGGTGATCGTCTCGCCGTCGCTGACGGCAATGCCGGCCGACTCCTGGCCGCGGTGCTGCAGCGCGAACAAGCCCAGGTAGGCGAGGTGGGCCACCGGCTTCCCCGGGGCGTAGACGCCGAAGACGCCGCACGCGTGGCCCAGACGCTGCTCCATCTCGCTACAAGTATGCCGTACCGATGTTCACCCTCCGGTAACTTCCATTCGTGGCGAACACGGGCTTCTGCTTGTGGTTCACCGGGTTGTCGGGCTCGGGGAAGAGCACCATCGCCGCCGCCGTGGTCGAGGAGCTGCGCCGGCGCGGGCACCGGGTCGAGCTGCTGGACGGCGACGAGGTGCGCGAGAACCTCTCGGCCGGCCTCGGGTTCTCGAAGGCCGACCGCGACGCGAACATCCGCCGCATCGGCTGGGTCGCCGCGCTGCTGGCCCGGAACGGCGTCGTAGCCGTGACGGCGGCGATCTCGCCGTACCGGGCCGTGCGGGACGAGGTGCGGTCGAAGATCGACAACTTCGTGGAGGTGTACGTCGACACGCCGATCGCGGTGTGCGAGCAGCGCGACGTCAAGGGCCTGTACGCGAAGGCGCGCGCCGGTGAGATCCCTGAGTTCACGGGCGTGTCGGATCCGTACGAGCCGCCGCTGGCGCCGGAGGTGCGGGTCGTCACGCACGATCGGGATCCGTGGGCGTCGGCGGCCCAGGTCGTCGACTACCTCGAGCGGGCAGGCTTGACCGGACCGGCGCCGCGTCCCGAGGCGGCCGAGGCGCGCTCGTGATCGACCTGCACAGTCACTCGACGATGTCGGACGGCACCGACACGCCGACCGAGGTCGTGCGGCTGGCCGGCGCAGTGGGGCTCTCGGCGCTCGCGCTCACCGACCATGACACCCTCGACCACGTCCCCGAGGCGCGCGCCGCCGCCGGCGAACACGGCGTGCGGCTGGTCCCGGGGTGTGAGATCTCGTGCGAGCTCGCCGGGCGTGCGCCCGGGACCATGCATCTCCTCGTCTTCTTCGTCGACGACGACCCGGGGGAGCTTCAAGACCGGCTGGCCGAGCTGCAGACGGCCCGCAACGAACGCAACGTGCAGATCGTGGACGCGTTGAACGGGCACGGCGTCCCGATCACAGTCGAAGCCGTCCAAGCGCAGGCGGGGCCGGGGTCGGTGGGCCGTCCGCACATCGCGCGCGTGTTGATGGAGACGGGTCACGTCGGCTCGATCCAGGAGGCGTTCGACGTGTGGCTGGGAAAGGGACAGCCGGCTTACTTCGAGCGCGACAGGCTCGGCCCCGAGGAGGCGATCGCGCTCACGCACACGTCCGGCGGAGTGTGCGCGGTCGCACACCCGGGATCGCTGGGGCTCGCGGACGGCGCGCTGGACGAGTTCGTGCGTGAGCTCGCCGGCGCCGGGCTCGACGGGCTCGAGTGCGAGTACGGGGCGTACCAGCCCGAGGAGCGGGCGCCGTTCCGCGAGTTGGCCCGGCGCCACGGGCTCGCGCCGACCGGCGGCTCTGACTATCACGGCGAGAACAAGCCCGGCCTCTCCGTGGGTGTGGGGCGGGGCGACCTGCGCGTCCCCGACGAGTTCCTCGCCGAACTGGAGTCTCGCCGGCCCTAACGCGCGACGACGTCGGCGCCGAGCGCGTTCGGGATGGCGTCGCGCCACGCCGCACTCGCGTCGGCCAACGCGACGTCGAACGCGCCGCGCGCCACGAGGCGGTCGCCACCTGCCATGCCGACGTCGGTGGCGGGAACACCGGCGGCCGCGGCTCGCGCCAGCACGTCGTCGACAAGAGCTTCGTCCACCGCGACGACCACACGCGACGCCGACTCCGAGAAGCACTCGGCCGCGCCCCCGATCGTCACGTCGAACCCGCACTCGCCCGCGATCGCCATCTCGCCGAGGGCGACCGCGAGCCCGCCGTCCGAGCAGTCGTGCACGCCGTCGACGAGCCCACCGGCGACGAGCGCACGCACGACCTCGTGCACCGCGCGAGCGGCATCGAGGTCGGCGCGAGGTGGCATCCCGCCGTCGAGGCCGTGCACGACGGCGGCCCACTCGGAGCCGCCCAGCTCGATCGCCGTCTCGCCCAGGACGACGATACGGGCACCCTCGGTGAGCGCGCTGGGGGGCGGGCGGTCGTCGAGCTCGTCGATCAGGCCGAGCAGCCCCACAACGGGCGTCGGGTCGATGTCGCGGCCGAGGGATTCGTTGTAGAAGCTCACGTTGCCGCCGACGACCGGGAGGTCGAGGGCGGCGCACGCCTCGCTCATCCCCTCCACCACCTCGGTGAACTGCCACATCACCTCGGGGTGCTCGGGGTTGCCGAAGTTCAGGCAGTTGACGAGGGCGAGGGGCCTGGCCCCGACGCAGGCGACGTTGCGGGCCGCCTCCAACACCGCGAGCCGCCCGCCGGTACGCGGGTCGAGACGGCAGAAGCGACCCTTGCCGTCGGTCGTGAGGGCCAGCGCGCGGTCGGTCTCCTTCAGGCGCAGGACGGCGGCGTCGCTGCCGGGCCCCACCACGGTGTTGAGAAACAGCTGATGGTCGTACCGGCGCCACACCCACGTCTTGTCGGCGATCGTCGGCGTCGCCAGCAGCGCCAGCAGCTCGTCCGACGCGTCGGCCCCGGCCGGGAACTGGGCCGCGAGCTCGGGCGCAGGGTCGGCCGCCTGCCGCGCGTCCTGATCGGCGGGACGCGCGCGCGGCCGCTCGTAGAGCGGGCCGTCGCCGAGACTCTCCACGGGGACGTCGGCCAGGGGCGCGCCGTCGCCGTCGGAACCACCGGCGCCGTCGAACGCGCCGTCGTACACGCGGAACCTGCCGCTGTCGGTGACCC
Organism: Acidimicrobiia bacterium; assembly: GCA_035316005.1. Lineage (GTDB taxonomy): Bacteria > Actinomycetota > Acidimicrobiia > IMCC26256 > JACDBD01 > JALZAA01. The sequence goes on from DATFXK010000300.1 coordinate 5,994, forward strand.
GACCGACGACGGACGCGTCGATCTCCCAGCGCGCGCACAGGCCCAGCACCTCGTCGAGGTCGCCGGGCTGCACAATCACGAGCATCCGCTCCTGACTCTCCGACGTCATGACCTCGATGGGGGTCATCGCCGGCTCGCGCCGGCGGACGCGCGCCACGTCGACGTCCATGCCGGCCCCCGCCTTCGCTGCCGTCTCGGATGCCGCGCACGAGAGCCCCGCCGCGCCGAGGTCCTGGACGCCGACGGCCAGGCCGGCGTCGAGGAGCGCGAGACACGCCTCGATGAGCTTCTTCTCCTCGAGCGGATCGCCCACCTGGACGGAAGGTCGCTTCTCCTCCGCGCCCTCCTCGAAGCCGGCCGACGCGAGCACACTGGCGCCACCGATGCCGTCCCGCCCGGTCGACGACCCGAGCAACACGGCGAGGTTCCCCGCGCCCCGGGCACGCGCGAGCACGAGCCGGTCGTGCGGGAGCAGGCCCAGGCACAGCACGTTCACGAGGGGGTTCTCGCGATAGCAGTCGTCGAACACGACCTCGCCGCCGACGGTCGGCACGCCGACCGCGTTGCCGTAGCTGCTGATGCCGGACACGACGCCCTCGAACAGGTAGCGCGTGCGTGCGTCGTCGAGCGGGCCGAAGCGGAGCGGGTCCATGAGCGCGATCGGACGCGCCCCCATCGAGAAGACGTCGCGGATGATGCCGCCGACGCCCGTCGCCGCGCCCTGGTACGGCTCGACGGCGGACGGGTGGTTGTGGCTCTCGATGCGGAGCGCGACCGCAAGGCCGTCGCCGACATCGACGACGCCCGCTCCCTCGCCCGGCCCCACGAGCACCCACGGCGCCTCGGTCGGGAGGCGCCGCAAATGGGCACGGGACGACTTGTAGGAGCAGTGCTCCGACCACATCACGGCGAACATGGCCCGCTCCACGTCGGTGGGATCCCGCCCCAGCAGCTCGACGACCGCCGCCAGCTCGTCGTCGGTCAGCCCGAGCTGACGGTGGATCGGCTCCATGCGGCCAGCGTATAGGCGGCCTTCGGCGTCAAAATGGAGCAGCGCGGAATTCCGAAATAAGCTTGACGGAAAACCCCCCTAAAGGAGAGATTCTGAATGGCCGCAGCTCGCAAGAGCACGATGACCGCCGAGCACAAACGGGCGCTCGCCCAGGGCCGGGCCGAGGGCCGGGCGGTGCGGGCCTACCTCGAGGCGCTCGACCAGAACCGTCCCCGGCGCGGGCGGCCGCGCACGCCGGCGTCGATCCAGAAGCGACTCAAGGCCGTCGAGGGGGAATTGGCCGATGCGGCGCCGCTCCATCGCCTCCAACTCGTCCAGGAGCGCATGGATTTGCAGCGCGAGCTCGACCGTCTCGACGCCGCCGACGACCTCACCGCGCTCGAGCGCGATTTCGTGAAGGTGGCGAAGGGCTACGCCGAACGCAAGGGGATCTCGTACGCGGCGTGGCGCGAGCTCGGCGTCGCCCCCGACGTCCTGCGGAAGGCCGGGATCACGCGCGGGAGCTAGGCGACGGCGGCGCCCTCGGTGGCGGACGCGAGGAGCGAGCGCAGGAGCACGGCGCCGTCGCTCGAGCCGAGGAGGGGCTCGGCGGCGCGTTCGGGGTGCGGCATGAGCCCGACGACGTTGCGTTGCTCGTTGCAGATGCCGGCGATGTCGTCGAGGCTGCCGTTCGGGTTGCGGACGTAGCGCAACACGACTCGGTCGTCGTCGCGGAGGCGACGCCAGGTCGCGTCATCGCAGACGTAGTTGCCGTCGAAGTGGTTGATGGGGAGCCGCAGCACGCGACCGGGGTCGGCCAGCGCCGTGAGCGCGGAGCGGGTCGTCTCGACTCTGCATTCGACGGTCTCGCAGAGGAAGCTCAGGCCCGCGTTCTTCTGGAGCGCGCCCGGCAGCAGCCCGGCTTCGGTGAGGACCTGGAAGCCGTTGCAGATCCCGACGACCGGGCCGCCGGCAGCGGCGAACCGGGCCACCGCGTCCATCACGGGCGAGAACCGGGCGATCGCCCCTGTGCGGAGGTAGTCGCCGTGCGCGAACCCGCCGGGGACGACGACGGCGTCAACGCCGCGGAGCTCGGCGTCTGCGTGCCACAGCGTGTCCGGCGTCCCGCCGAATCGACCGACGGCCCAGGCGACGTCGAGCTCGCAGTTCGTACCGGGGAAGACGACGATGCCGACGCGCGCGCTCACGTGGCGGCGGCCGGCTCGCCGAGCTCGATCGCGTACGCCTCGATCACCGGGTTGGCGAGCAGCCGGTGGCACATCTCGTCGACCTGGGCGCGGGCGGCGGTGGCGTCGGGCGCGTCGATCACGAGTCGGATGCTCTTGCCCACTCGGACCTGCGACACGTTGTCGTAGCCGAGCGCGGGCAACGACCGTTCGACCGTCGCGCCCTGAGGGTCGGAAATCCCCGGAAGATGGGTTATCTCGACGCGCGCCTCGAACCGCACGGACTCAATCGTACCGGCGGTGGTCGTCGGCTCTGGGTTCCTCGGGACGGTGCCACTCGTCGAAGCTCTCGCCGGTGAGCAGCTCGTACGCCTCGATGTATCGGGAGCGCGTGCCGAGGATCACATCGCTCGGAAGGCGGGGCGCCGGCGCGGTGTGGTCCCAGTCGATGCCGAGGTAGTAGTCGCGGACGTACTGCTTGTCGAAGCTCGGCGGCGACGATCCAACGTGGTACTCGTCGGCCGGCCAGTACCGCGACGAGTCCGGCGTGAGCATCTCGTCGATCACGAGCAGCTGGCGGTCGACGATCCCGAACTCGAGCTTCGTGTCGGCGAGGATCAGTCCGCGCGACTCGGCCAGCGCGGCCCCGAAGTCGTACACCTGCAGCGTGACGTCGCGGATGCGCTCGAACAGCTCGCCCCCGACCAGGTCGGCGGCGGCGGCGCCGGTCAGCGGCTCGTCGTGACCGGCCTCGGCCTTGGTCGTGGCCGTGAAGATCGGCGCCGGGAGGCGCTCCGCCCGGCGCAGACCCGACGGCATGGAACGTCCGTAGACGGTGTCCCGCTCCTCGTACTCGGACCACGCCGAGCCGAAGAGATAGCCGCGGCCGATGCACTCGAGCCGCACGGGTTGGGTGGCGCGCACGAGCATCGCCCGCCCCGCGACGTCCGAGCCGGCCGTCTCAGGGAAGTCGGTCGGATCCGAGGAGATCAGGTGATTGGGCACGAGGCCGGCCGTCTGCTCGAACCAGAACGTCGAGAGCGCGGTCAGCACCCGGCCCTTGTCGGGGACCTGGTCGTCGAGCACGACGTCGAACACCGAGATGCGGTCCGACGCGACGATCAGCATGCGGTCGTGGTCCACGTCGTAGAGGTCGCGGACCTTGCCGGTGTACGCGTGCGGGAGCGCGATGCCCGTCACGGACGCGTGTCCAGGGCGTCCACGGCCCGGCCGGCGTGGGCGAGGGCGCGTCCGAGATCGAAGCACTCGTCGAGACGATCGGACGAGAGCGTGGCGCGCACGTCGAGGTCGTCGGCGAGCACCGACCGGAACGGCACGCGTTCCTCCCAGGTGCGCGTGGCGGCGCGCTGCACGATCCGGTACGCGTCGTCGCGGGAGCGGCCGGCGTCGACGAGTGCGAGCAGCACGGGCTGGCTGAAGACCAGCCCGTACGACGAGTCGAGGTTCTCGAGCATGCGGTCGGGATGGACCCGCATTCCGGCGACGATCTTCCGGAACTGCACGAGGACGTAGTACGCGAGCTGGGCCGAATCGGAGAGGACGATCCGCTCCACCGAGGAGTGCGAGATGTCGCGCTCGTGCCAGAGCGCGATGTCCTCGAGACCGGCCTGGAGGTTGGAGCGCAGCACCCGCGCCAGCCCGCACAGCTGCTCGGAGCGCCACGGATTGCGCTTGTGCGGCATCGCGCTCGAGCCCTTCTGGGTGCCCTCACGGAACGGCTCCTCGACCTCGCGCACCTCGGTGCGCTGAAGGTGGCGGATCTCGAGGGCGAAGCTCTCCACGGATGCACCGACCGTCGCGCACGCGTACAGGAACTCGGCGTGACGGTCGCGGGCGACGACCTGGGTCGCCGGCACCGGCGCGAGCCCCAACCGCTCGCAGACGAACGCCTCGACCTCGGGGTCGACGTTCGAGTACGTCCCCACGACGCCGGAGAGCTTGCCCACCGCCACGGTGTCGCGGGCGTGCCGGATGCGATCGCGATCGCGCCGGAGCTGCAGCGCCCAGAGCGCGAGCTTCGCGCCGAACGTCGTCGGCTCGGCATGCACACCGTGCGTGCGCCCCACCGTCGCGGTGTCGCGGAACTCGCGGGCACGCGTAGCAACCGCCGCTTCGAGCGCTTCCACAGCTTCGACAAGCAGGTCGCACGCCCGCACGAGCGTGACCGACAGCGCGGTGTCGACGACGTCGCTCGAGGTGAGGCCGTGGTGCACCCATGCCCCGGCCGGGAAGCCGACTGACTCCTGGACGACGTCGACGAAGGCGGCGACGTCGTGGTCGGTAACACGCTCGCGCTCCTCCACGGCGGCGGGGGTCACGGACGCCCGCCGGCGGATGGCCTCGGCGTCGGCGGGCGGGATCACGCCGAGCTTGGCCCACGCTTCGACGGCGAGGAGCTCGACCTCGAGCCACCTGGCGAGCCGCGCCTCGTCGGTGAACAGCTCGGCCATCTCGGGCAGGGCGTACCGGGGGATCAAGCGGGCTCCTTCCCGGACGATTCTACGGCCGCGGCCGCGATGTCCCGCCGGTACTGCAGGCCGGGCCACGAGATGCGGTCGGCGGCCTCGTAGGCGCGCTCGCGCGCGGCCCCGAGGGTGGGCGCGAGCGCGGTGACGTCGAGCACGCGGCCTCCCGCCGTCAGCAGCCGGCCTCCGTCGGCCTGCTGCGTGCCGGCGTGGAACACGGTGACGCCCATCA
>DATFXK010000301.1:0-2066 GCA_035316005.1 Acidimicrobiia bacterium
CGCAGCAGATCGGGCCGCCCGGAGGGGAACAGCCAGCCGTTCACACCGTGACGGACGAGGTCCATGGGCCCGCCGGCCGCGGGCGCGACGACCGGCACGCCGGAGGCGAGCGCCTCTTGCACCGCCTGGCAGAACGTCTCCGCCTCACCCGGATGCACGAACACGTCGAGCGACGCGACCGTCGCCGACAGGTCGCCGCCGGTGCGGAAGCCGAGGAACCGGGCCCGGGTCAGCCGTCGCTCCAGCCGGCCGCGCAACGGCCCGTCGCCGACGATGACGAGGCGCGTGCCGGGGAGGTCGGCGAGCCGCACGAGCCGCGCTACCTGCTTCTCGGCTGCGAGGCGGCCGACGTATCCCACGACGACCTCGGCGCGCGGCGCGATGTGGCGCCGCATGAGCTCGCTGCGGTGGCGCGGGTGGAACCGGTCGAGGTCGACGCCGCGCCCCCATCGGGCGACGGGAGCGAACCCGCGCTGCTCGAGCTCCCACGCGACGACGGACGACGGGGCCAGCGTGAGCGCGGCTTGGCGGTGGATCCACCGCAGCCAGCTCCACGCCGCCGGCGCCGTCACGCCGAGTCGGTAGCGACGCACGAAGGCGGGCAGGTCGCTCTGGAAGACCGCGACCGCCGGGACGTCGAGACGCCGGGCGGCGACCGCGCCCATCGCGCCGAGCACCGTCGGCGACGCGAGGTGCACGACGTCGGGGTCGAAGTCGCGCAGCGCCTGTTCGACCTGCCGGGTGGGCAGCGCGATCGGGAACGACCGGTACACCGGCAGCGGCACCGCCCGAACGCGCACGACCCGTGCGCCGGCGTACTCGGACGGTCCATCGCCCGGCGCGACGACCACGGCGTGGTGACCACGATCCCGGAGGTGCTCCAGGATGCGAAGTACCGAGTTCGTCACGCCGTTGATCGACGGCAGGAAGCTTTCGGTGACGATTCCGATCTTCACGCCGCGGAGCATGACGAATCGAGGAGTAAACGTCTTGGCCAGGCGACGAACTCGACGTCAAGGTCTCGTAGCGCCACGGTGAACGGAGCGCGCCACCGTCGCGCCGGAGAACATTCACCTGTCGTTCACCCTGTTGCTGACCGAGGAGCACCCGGCCGTTCTAACGTCGAGAGCAGGTCACCGGGAGGTGCGCGACATGACCATCCCCGCTCCGGACTTTCGCTGCGAGCTGCGACGCGATCACGGCCTGACCGCCGTGGTCGTCGAAGGCGAACTCGAGGAGATCAGCGCGGTGCAGCTCGCCGCCGCGTGCCTGCACGCCGGCGATGCCGACGGCCAGGGCGACATCGCCGGCGACGTGGCCCTCGACCTCAGTGGTGTCTCGTTCGCGGACGGGACGGGCATCCGGATGGTCGAGACGATCCACCGCGCGTTCGAACGCGCCGGTCACCGGCTCACCGTGGTGGGCCCGTCCCGCCGCGTCCAGGCCGAGATCGACCGGCTGGGGCTGGATCGTGTCCTGCGCCTCGAGCCGGAGATGCCGGTTCCCGCTGCGCTCACCGGTTGAGGGCGAGCCGCCAGTAGGTCCGGCCCCACCCCCGGAGCTTCAGCGCCCGCTGCCATTCCGGCATCGCGTCGTCGAACGTGACGCCGAATCCTCGGCCCAGCTTCTCGTGATCGACGCCGGCGCGCTGGTACACGGCGTAACCGCCGGCATCCAGGGAGAAGGGCTCGTCGAGCGCTCGCAGATGGTCGTACGGCGCCGACGCCCACGGGTTGAAGTACGCCGGGAGCACGAAGTTGCTCACCGGGACGACCGCGTCATCGGTCCGGATCTTGTACGACCGGCTCTGCACCGGGTCGCACACCTCGCGCGCCCACAGCCGCCGGTGCCCGTCGAAGCAGAACTCGTTCGCCCTCGGGTCGGCGAGCATCTCGAGGGCTTCGTGGGACGTGGTTACCGATATTGCATCCGTGCCCTTGGTCCAGCCGTTGTCGTGCGTGATCGAAGCGGCCGCGAACACGTGAGCGTACGGAAGCCCTCGACCGTTCACGACGTGCCACCCGAACTCCTCCGCTTCACGCGCGCTGTCGAAGAAGTGGATCTTG
>DATFXK010000302.1:0-16958 GCA_035316005.1 Acidimicrobiia bacterium
TCGCTCCTGCTCGCGAGCCACGCCAGCCTGCGCGACGACTACGAGGTGTCGACGCCGGAGCTCGACCTGGCCGTCGACCTGCTCGTGGAGCACGGCGCACTCGGCGCCCGGCTGACCGGCGCCGGCTTCGGCGGTTGTGTCATTGCGCTCGTGACGCGTCCTCATGTCGGCGACGTCGCGCGCAAGACGGTCGCCCGCTACCGGGCCGAGACCGGCCTGCCCGCCGAGGCCTTCGAGGTTCGGGCGGTCGACGGCGCCGGCCCGGTCCGGGCACCCCTCGGCGCATGACGCTGCGCCTGTCGGCGGCTGACCGCCCTCGCCCGGCTCCGGCGCCGGTGACGCCGCACTCCGACTTCGAGCCGGTCGCGTTGGCCCCGCCGCTCGACTGGGCGGCGGTGGCGGCGAGCGAGGAACCCACCGGGAGCGGGCGCATCGAGGTGTCGCAGTCGGGCCGGTGGGAGCGGTGGGCCGACGTCGACAGCGACCCGTCGTCCCCGGCGCCGGGCGCACGCGCTGCCGAGGGGCCGCCGGCCGACGTGGCGTGGCGCAAGGTCGTCGTGCCCGAGAACTACGGGTTCGACGAGGAGCTGTCGCGGCAGTTCGCACCGGTCTGGTACCGGCGCACGTTCGCCGACCCGCGCCACGGTGGGCTTCCCGAGTCGCCGGGCCGTGTCCGGCTCCGATTCGCGGCGGTCGACTACCTCGCCGACGTGTGGTTGAACGGCGAGCACCTCGGGCACCACGAAGGCGCGTTCGCGCCGTTCGGCTTCGATGTGACCGACCGCCTCGGCAAGAGCAACACGCTCGTCGTCGCGGTGCAGGATCCGCTCGAGCCGCTGGACCCGTCGGCCCTGTTCTTCGACCACCGCAAGCGGGTGATCAAGGGCACGCTCAAGTACCACGACAGCCGGCCCGGCGGCCTCCCCGGCCGCATGGTCGGCCCGCTTGTCGCCGGGGGCGACCCGTGGGTGTGGACGCCCGAGTGGGGCCAGTCGATGACGACCGGGGGGATCGTGGGACCGGTCGCGCTGGAACGCACCGGCGACGCGTCGATCGACGCGCTGTTCGTCACCCCACTCGCCCGCGACACGATGCAGGTGGCGGTCGTCGTCACGAACCACACCGGCGAGCTGCTCCCGGCTCGCCTGGACCTCGACGTGGCCGGCGACCGCGGGCGCCTCGAGGTCGACCTTCCGTCCGGTCCGGGACGCGTCGACGTCCTGATCGACCTCGACGAGCCGGGCCTGGAGAGGTGGGAGCCCGCCGGCTCGGCGTCCGGTGGACCGGCGGTGCACGAGCTGAGCGCGACCCTCGCGACCGTCGACGCTCACGCGCTCGACCGCCGAACGGTCCGCTTCGGCCTGCGCACGGCGCGGGTCGTGGCCGACGACGCCCGGCACGCGCGTCACCTCGAGGTGAACGGCCACCCCGTGTTCGTGAAGGCCGTGAACTACATCCCGTGGCAGCACTTCGCCGAGGTGGGCCGCAGCTTCTACGACCGCGACCTGCGCATGCTGGTCGACGCGCACGGGAACTCGGTCGGCGTGCACGCGCACGTGCAGTCGCCGCACTGCTACGACGCCGCCGACGACGCCGGCGTCCTCGTGTTCCAGGATTTCGCGCTGCAGTGGTGCTACGACTCGGGCACCCGGACGAACCCCGGCTTCGTCGACACCGCCTGTCGCCAGATCGCCGAGATGGCCTACCTGCTGCACAACCACCCGAGCGTCGTGTACTACGCGTGTCACAACGAGCCCGCCCGCCTCTTCGACCCTCGGCGGGGCGAGGACGGTCCGGAGACCGACCGGGGCGAGACGAACCTCGACGCCGCGCTCGACTCGACGCTGCGGTCGGTCGACACCGGCCGCCACGTGCACCGGGCCTCGGGCATCGGCGACGACGTCCACAACTACGCCGGGTCGCTCACGGGAGGCAGCGTGTATCGCGTGCGCGAGCGGCCGGCATGGTTCGTCTCCGAGTACGGGTTCTGGACCGTCGGCCCGCAGGCGGCGAAGTTCGGCGACCGGGGATGGCCGCCGGATTCTGAGCAGATGCGCGAGTGGGTGAGCCGCCTCTCGTTCATCGGTTCGACGTGCGCGTTCGCCGGGCTGCCGTCGCGGTACGAGTCGCTCGACGCGTGGGCCGAGGCCACCCAGGCGTACGGAGCGGGGCTCGCGAAGCACCAGACCGAGTGGTTCCGGGCGCACCGGGGCGATCCGTTCATGGGCTACCGCTGGCACTTCTGGGCCGACTGGTGGGGATACGCCGGCGGTGGCCTCGTCGACGTCGAGCGCGTCCCGAAGGCCACCTACGACGCGTTCCGCGACGCGAGCCGGCCCCGACTGCTCGTCGGCCTGCAGGACGCCTCCGTCGTCCCCACTGGCGACGTGACCGTGCCCATCGTGGCGGTGAACGACGGCGCGGACGCGTGGCGCGCCACGGCGTCGTGGCAAGTGGTCGACGCGACATCGGCCGTGTTCGCGCCCGATGTCGACGGCGCCCGCATCGGCCTGCCCGTGCCTCCCGATCCCGACGCGCGTCTCGCGGTGCCGCGCGACCGCGGCAGAGTCGTCGACCACGGCGAGCTGGTGTTCGAAGCCGCGCCGACCGCCGCGACCCCGGTCGGCGAGCTCAGGCTCGCCCTCGAACCGGGACGGGCCCGCACCCTGCTCCTGCGTTGGGCCGACGCCGAGCTCGGCGACCAGGAGAACTTTGTGCACTTCCACTGCCCGGCCGCCGGCGAGGAGCACGGCCCCGGGCTCACGAACGTCTGAGCTCGTCGCAGAGCCTCGCCAGCGCGTCCGGCGTGCGGATGCCCCACCAGAAGAGGTCGCGGCCGTCGACGAGCCGGACGTCGGCGCCGCGGACGATCGCCTGCACCTCGCCGACGTGGCGGTCCTTGAACGGGTACGGCTCACCGGGGAGCAGCACGAGTTCAGTGGGGCGCGCCGCGATCTCCTCCAGCGTCGTCTCGGGATAGCGCTCGCCGGCCCCGGCGAACACGTTCTCGATGCCGAGCAGCTCCAACAGCGACGACCCGTAGGTGTCGGCGTTGATCGTCATCCACGGCCGGCGCCAGACGAGCACGGCCGACCGCCGCGGCACGCCCGGCGCCACCGCGCGCTGCTCGTCGAGCCACCGTTCCCACCGGCCGGGTGCGAACGGCGAGGGCGCGTCCACACCCACCGCATTGCTCAGGGTGACGACGCCGGGGCCCACGGCGGCCACCGAGCGGGGCGACATCGAATGCACGCGGAGCCCGGCGGCGACGAGCGCGTCGGCGTCCTCGACCCGGTTCTCCTCGTCGTTCACGACCACGAGGTCGGGCGCGAGCGCGACGATCGCTTCGACGTCGGGGTTCTTGGTCCCGCCGATCGTGGGCAGATCGGGTTGCTCGCAGAACCGCGTGCACGCCACCGGGTCGACCCCCAACGCGCGTAGCGTCTCGGTGACGGACGGGACGAGCGAGACGACGCGCGGAGTCGTGGCTACATCCGGTCGAGCAACGCGTTCTTCTTGGCCTCGTACTCGTCGGCGGTGATGTGGCCCTTGTCGCGCAACGCGGCGAGCTGTTCGATCTGCTCGGGGACGCTGGCCCCGCTCCCCGCGGCTGCTTCGGGACGCGACCAGCTCGCCGTCTCGCGCGCGTTGGCCTCCATCTGCCGGTAGATCTCCTGTTGCACTCCGTCGGGATGACGGACGTCCTCGAAGTGCGATTGACCCTCGCGGCCCGCCGACTCGATGTCGAGGTCGCCCGCCCCGATCATCCGCTCGAAGATCCGCTGGTCGAAGTTGATGTTGTTGATCCGCTCGAGCGGGATCTCGACGCCGTGCTTCGAGAGCAAGCCGGTCCGGAAGATCACGCGGTCGTCCGTCACCACGAAGTGCGTGTACTGCCACTGGACGTACTTGATCAGCAGCCACACGGCCCAGATCACGGCGAGGATGGCCCACGCCCACGCCGCCACCATCTGCACGCTGCCGGAGAGCGCCAGCACCCCGACCAGGGCGATGACGAGCGGGATGCCGGTGAGGATGTGCTTCGAGAAGTACCACCAGTGCGGGTGGAGGTCGAGCGCGACGTTCTCGCCCTCGTTGATCAGGTGGCGGGGGTACGGCATGCGACGGAGATTACGGCGACGCGACGGGACCGAGCACGCGATCGAGGTACGGGTTGCCGAAGCGTCCGTCGGGGTCGAGGCGGGCGCGGACGGCCTGGAAGCGGGACCACTCCGGGTACCGCGGCGCGAGCGTCTCGGCCGTCTGGTAGTGCATCTTCCCCCAATGGGGCCGGCCGCCGGCGTCGTCCATGATCGCCTCCACGCCCCGGAAGTACGGGTCGAACGGCATTCCCGACGAGAGGTGGACGGCGAGGTAGCCCGTCTCGCGACCGTGAGCGGTGGACAGCGGGATGTCGTCGGCCGCCGCGACGCGGAGCTCGATCGGGAAGTTCACCGCCAGCCCTTCGCGTTCGATGAGGTCCCGCACTCGGAGCAACGTCTTGCCGAGCTCGGGCCGCGGGATCGCGTACTCCATCTCGACGAACCGCACGAGTCGCCGGCTGCAGAGCACGCGGTGGCTGACGTCGACGACCGCGGTCTTGCCGATGCCGCCGGCGACGAGGTCCATGAGCCGCGGGATCATGTCCGGACGGCGTTGCCCGAGCTTGGCGGCGGCACCGAAGGCGAAGTTGGCGAGCAGGATGTCGTCGCGCCACGCCTTCCACGTCGACTTCGTGCGGATCGGCTCCTCGGTCCGGTTGGCCACCTTCACGGTGGCGACGTCGGTGTGCGGGAACCAGTAGCAGTCGATGTGCTCGTTCTGGTCGATGATGTCGTCGAGGTCGTCGACGAGCCCGTCGAGCGGCCGCGGCTTCTCGATCGAGTGCAGCCGGAACGAGGGCTGGCACTGCAGCGTCACCTTGGTGACCACGCCCAGAGCGCCCAGTCCGACGCGGGCACACGCGAACAGTTCGGGCTCCTCGTCAGGCGAGCAGCGCAGGAGCTCGCCGTCTCCCGTGACGAGCTCGAGGGCTGCCACGAACGTGGCGAGCCCGCCGAAGGGCTTGCCGCCGCCGTGCGTAGCGGTCGCGATGGCACCCGAGATCGACTGCCGGTCGATGTCCCCGAGGTTGGCGAGCGCGAGGCCCCGCGTCTCCAACTCCTCGTTGAGCTGCCAGAGCGGGATGCCGCCTTCGACGGTGGCGGTGCCGGCGTCCCGGTCGATCGCGACCACGCGGTTCAGAGCGCCGAGGCGCAGCATCCGCCCGTCGGTGCAGGCGATCCCGGTGAACGAGTGGCCGGCGCCGACCACCTTCACGGTCTGTCCCGCCCGCTTCGCCCGCTCGACCGCCTCGATGACCTCGAGCTCGCTGGCGGGCTGCTCGACCGCGGCGGGAGTGCACCGTTGGTTGCGGCCCCAGTTGCGCCAGCGAGCACCGTCGCGCATCGGCCGCAGCCTACGTTCTCAGCTCCACCCGAGCTCTCGGAGGCGGACGTCGTCGATCCCGAAGTGGTGCCCGATCTCGTGGATCACGGTGACACGGATCTGGTGCGCGAGGTCCGCTTCGTCACGTGAACAGTCGCACAACGGTCCCCGGAAGATCGTCACGCGATCCGGCATCACACCGGCATAGTTGAGCGGTGAACGATTGGTCAGCTGCACACCCTCGTAGAGACCGAGCAGCGTGCCCGATCGCCCGCCGAGCTGCTCGCGCGTCGGCCAGTCCTCGACCATGACCGCGACGTTCTCCATGTGCGCGGCGAGGTCGGGCGGGATGGAGTCGAGCGCGTCGGCAACGAGCTCCTCGAACCGCTCGCGCGACACGTTCATCAAATCGAACGTAGCCCCTTGACGGCGCGCGGTCGCGGTCGTAGGTTCGATGGCACCGGTGACAAGGGCACGGCACTGGTGATGTCTGAAAGGCAGCCGCCGGATTACGGGTCCGAGGAATCGGTCGGTGACCGAACGTCGGAAACCCCGGCGCCAGGGACCGGGACGACAGCCGAGAGGGCACCCCGCCCGCCGGGGAGCCAGCAGAGCCGGAGTCCGAACAGGTGAGGCCCCGAGGAGATCGGAGCTGCGACGCAGCGAAGACTACTCGGGGTCTTTCCTCGTTCCGGGCGCAGTTCGCCGGCGCCGGTCCGCGGTTGCTGTCGTAGTGGATCGGTATGGTCCTCGGATGCCCGACGACCCGCTGCTCGACGGCCTCGACGACACGCAGCGCGAAGCCGTCACGACGCGCGCGAAGCCGCTGGCGATCCTCGCCGGCGCCGGCGCGGGCAAGACGCGTGTCCTGACCCGCCGCATCGCCTGGCAGGCCCGGCACGCCCACATCGACCCCGCCCACACGCTGGCGGTCACGTTCACGCGCAAGGCCGCCGGCGAGCTCGGTGACCGGTTGACGCGCCTCGGCGTGCGCCGGCAAGTGGCCGCGGGCACTTTCCATGCCATCGCGCTGGCGCAACTGCGGCGGAGGTCCGAGGATCGTGATCGCGCGATGCCGAACCTCCTCGACCGGAAGGCCCGGATCCTGGTGCCGATGTTGCCGGGGCGGGGCGGCGAGCGGGCTCTGCTCGCGGCCGAGGTCGCGGCCGAGATCGAATGGGCCAAGGCGCGCCTGATCGGTCCCGACGGCTACCAGGTCGCCGCCGAGACGGCCCACCGGAGCCCGCCCCGGCCCCCGGCCGAGATCGCCGTCCTGTTCGAGCGGTACGAGCGCGAGCGCCGGCGGAGGCGGCTCGTCGACTTCGACGACCTCATCACCTGGTGCGCCGACGCGCTCGAATCCGACGCCGAGTTCCAAGCCGCGCAGCGCTGGCGCTTCCAGCACCTCTTCGTGGACGAGTTCCAGGACGCCAACCCCGCCCAGTTCCGCCTGGTGCGCGCCTGGCTGGGCGACCGCCCCGATCTGTGCGTCGTGGGCGACGGCGACCAGGCGATCTACGGCTTCGCGGGCGCCGATGCGTCGTACCTCACCGCGTTCGGCGACCACTTCGGCGACGCCGCCGTCGTCCGCCTCGGCACCAACTACCGCTCCTCGCCGCAGGTCGTGGCGGCCGCGGCGGCGGTGCTCACGACGACGGGCGCGCGAGCCGGCATCCGCAGCTCGCGGCCGGAAGGCCCGCTTCCCGTCGTGCGCTCCTACCCGAGCGACGAAGCCGAAGCCGAAGGCGTCGCCGGCACGCTGCGCCGCGAGCACACGCCGGGAACACCGTGGTCGTCGGCGGCGGTGCTGTACCGGACGAACGCCCAGTCGGCGTTGTTCGAGGAGGCCCTGCGGCGCGAAGGCATCCCGTTCCGGATCCGCGGTGGCGGGCGATTCCTCGATCGACCCGAGGTGCAGGTCGCGCTGGACACGCTGCGGGAGCGGACCCGGGCGCGTCCCGGCATCCCGTTCGCCGGCCACCTGGAGGCGCTGACCGAGAGCGTCGCCGACGCGTCGGAGGAACGCCGGGAGCACGTGGAGGAGCTCGGCCGTCTCGGCCGCGACTACTTCGCGGCCGACGGCGGCGAAGGGTCGCTGGCGGGTTTCCTCGAGTTCCTGCGGACCGCGTTGCGCGCCGGCGACGACTCCGGCGGCCCGGGTGCCGACGCCGTCGAGCTGCTCAGCTTCCATCGCGCCAAGGGGCTGGAGTTCGACACCGTGTTCGTCGTCGGCGTCGAGACGGGACTCGTCCCGATCGTCCACGCCGAGACACCCTCGGAGCGGGCCGAGGAGCTGCGGCTTCTGTACGTCGCGTTGTCGCGCGCCGAGCGCCACCTGCACGTGAGCTGGGCGCAGAAGCGCACCGTGGGGATGCGCACGTATCGCCGCACGCCGAGCCCGTGGCTCGCGCCGATCGAGCAGACGGTGGCAGCGGCGCACACGCCGGCGCGCACCGGCGCGGAGCGCGCCGAGCCCGGTCGCGGCATCGCCGCCGCCCGGGAGCGCATGGCCGGGACTCGCCCGCGCGCCGCTGCTGATGACTCGAAGAGGTCCGAGCTGCTGGGCGCGCTCCTCGAGTGGCGCCGCAACCTCGCCCGGGCCTCGGGGGTGCCGGCCTACGTCATCTTCCACGACTCGACCCTCGAGGCCGTTGCCCGCGACCGGCCCCGCTCGCGCGGCGACCTCCTGACGATCCCGGGCATCGGCCCGGTCAAGGTCGAACGCCACGGCGAAGCGCTGCTCGAGCTGGTCGGTCGTCATCCCGGCTGATCGGCCGGGTCGCGCCCGTTGACGGGGCGGTCCGCCTCGGCCACCATGCGGTCAGGCACCGGCAACGGGAGTGGCGCGATGGCGTGGTCGAGCTTCCCGGTCTTCCCTTCGGACGACGGCTGGCCATACCCCGATCTCCCCGGCGGCTTCGACGATCCCGCCGCCGTGGACGAGATCGACCTCGACGCCCTCGAGCTCCGGGTCGATCCGCACGCGTTCGAGTGCCTCGACCCCGTCGAGTACGACCTGGTGATCCGCCGCTTCGGGTTCGACGGCCCGGCGGCGTCGATGAAGGACCTCGCCCACGACCATGGCTGGTCGCACACGCACACCCGGGACGTGCTGGGCGGCGCCATCGACAAGCTCCGGACCCGCCTCACCCCCGACTCCGGCTGACGCGGGTCACACTGGTCAGCATTCGCTCCACAGGCCGCGGCCGGCACGCTTCGCCGCCAACTCCTCGCGCAGCATCGTGCGGGCGTGCGCGTGGTTGGGCTCGATGACGAGCAGACGGGCGTACCCGCGCCGGAGCAGGTCGTCGTTGAAGCGCTCGCCGTCGACGATGACGTAGGCGAGGCGCCGGCCGTAGCGGTCGCGTCCCTCGATGTCGCCCTCGAGCTCCACGGTCCGTCCGCGCAGGTGCGAGTCCGTGTACGCCGCGGCTTCGGGCCCGAAGCACTCGACGGGCTTCCTCGGATGATGCGTCTCGGGTGTGTCGACGCCGAGCAGCCGGACGGTGTCGGTCGCGTCACCCCGGGCGACGGCGATCGTGTCGCCGTCGACCACGTCGACGACGGTCCATGCTGCGGTCGCGGTGCGGTGCGCCTGCCCCAGCCGCCAGCCCCCGAGTGAGGCGGCGGCGAGGATCGCCACGACCACGACCCGGGAGCGGGTCATGCCGAGGATCGTACCGAGCGGGTGTGACGGCCTCCCGGTGGGTCAGTACTGCGCGTAGTAGGGCTTCCCGCCGTCGCGCTTCTCCAGAAGGATGAACACGAGGCCGTGCGGATCGGCGAACCAGGTGGTGCGCAGGCCGGCGATCTCCGCGATGCCGCTGGTGAGGAAGCGCACGCCCTTGCCCTCGAGCTCGGCGCGTGTCGCCACGATGTCGTCGCACACGAGTCCGACGTGGCTGAACCCGTGGTCCACGACGCTCGCGTCGGGGGGCCGGGGACGGCCGGGCGCACGCGGGTACTCCAGCACCTCGAGCACCCGGTCGCCGCCGTCCGGGAAGCCGAGGATCGCGCCCTTCAACGCGACCGGGCTCGGGACGAGCTCCCCCATGTCCCGTTCGATCGCGTCGCCCTCCATGAGCACCGGCGGCGACAGGACGGTCAGGCCGAGCACGGACCGGTACCACTCCACCGCGGCCTCGACGTCGGGCACGCATACCGCCGTATGGGCGAGCGAGGTGATCACGCGACGACGCTAGGGGATCAGCGATCGGCCGGGAGCCCGCCGGTAGCTTTCCCGCTGATGAGTCGTCGGGTCCGACGCCTCGCCGTCGTCGTCCTCGTGCTCCTGGTGGTCGGAGCGGTCGCGCTCGTGCTCACGACGCGCCCGAAGCTCGAGGACGGCCGGAACGCCGTCGACCGCGCCTGGACGCCAGTGCGCGGACCGCTCGCGGAGCGGTACACCCGGCTCGGGGAGGTGAACACTCAGCTCGCGGCGGCCGGAGGAGGCGAGCGTGACGTTGCCCGCGCCCTCGGGCTCCGGCTCACCCGCTGGGGCGAGCTGCAGCGGGCGCGGCCGGGCGACGCCGATGCCGACGCGGAGGCGGAGACCGCCGATCAGCTCGAGGGGCTCGCGACTCGGCTGCAGGCCGTCGTGGCGAGCTCGGACCGCCTGCGGGGGGCCGACGGCCTGAACCAGGCCATCGCCGCCTTCCAGGGGACGAGCAACCCGCAGCTGCAGGCGGTCGTCAAGAAGTACAACGACGCCGTGCGCGACTACGAGGACGAGCGCAACGGTCTCCTGCGCAGCCCGGTCGCGAGCCTGTTCGGTTACGACTCGCGACCGCAGCTGCTGTTGTCGGGCTAGCCGAATCAGCGGGCGGCGCCGATGACGTTCTGGTTGGCGCGTTCGATCCGCGCCACCTCGCCGACGGGCGCCACCCGCCAGAAGCTGCGCAACGTCGTGTCCCAGTCGTCGAGCATCCGAGCCGCGTGCGGCGAGCCGGTGACCTCCCGGTGCCGCTCGAGCAGGAAGCGGAGCTCCGCCGCCTGCGGATCGTCGAGCTTCGACGCTTCGACCAGCTGCGGGTTCAGCCGCGCCGACAACATGCCGTCGGGATCGAAAACGAACGCCTGCCCGCCGGTCATGCCGGCGCCGAGGTTGTAGCCGAACGGGCCGAGCACAACGCACGTGCCGCCGGTCATGTACTCGCAGGCGTGGTCGCCGGTGCCCTCGACGATCGCGGTCGCCCCGCTGTTGCGCACCATGAACCGCTCGCCGACGCGGCCGGCGATGAACACCTGTCCGCCGGTCGCGCCGTACAGCACCGTGTTGCCGGCGAGCACGGCGTCGCCGGCGTCGCCGTCCGGCGGCCGCACGGTGATGAGCCCGCCGCCCATACCCTTGCCGAGGTAGTCGTTCGCCTCGCCGATCAGGTCGAGTGCGACACCGTCGGCGAGGAAGGCGCCGAAGCTCTGCCCGGCCGAGCCGGTGAGCCGGGCCGTGACGGACCCCGGCGGGAGCCCTTCACCCCATTCGAGGCCGATCGCACCACCGAGCGACGCACCGACGGTGCGGTCGGCGTTGGTGATCTCGTACTCCAGCTCCACGTCGCCGCCGTCCCAGAGCACCGGGAACGCGTCGGCGAGCAGACGCTCGTCGAGCGACGACCGCGGGCGCTGGATGGGCACCGTCGCAAGGAAGTGCCGCGGTCCCTCCTCGGCCGGCTTCGCGAGCAGCGGCGACAGATCGAGCGAGTCGGCGCGCGCATCACCGGTCTTGCGCTGGCGGAGCATGTCGACGCGCCCGATCGCCTCGTCGAGGCTATGCACGCCGAGGGACGCGAGCGTTCGGCGCACCTCCTCGGCGATGAAGATCATGTAGGTCGCAACACCCTCCGGCGTGCCCGTGAACTTGGCGCGGAGGTTCGGCCGCTGCGTCGCGATGCCGGTAGGGCAGGTGTCGCGGTGACAGGCGCGCACCATGATGCAGCCCTCGGCCAGCATGGCGGCCGTCCCGAACGAGTACTCGTCGGCGCCGAGCAGCGCGGCCATCACCACGTCGCGTCCCGTCTTGAACCCGCCGTCGACGCGGACGCGCACCCGGTCGCGTAGGTGGTTCTCGACCAGGGCCTGCTGCGCGTCGGCAAGGCCGAGCTCCCACGGCATGCCGGCGTTCTTGATAGACGACAGCGGCGACGCGCCCGTGCCGCCGTTGTTGCCCGAGATCTGGACCACGTCGGCGAGCGCCTTGACGACGCCGGCGGAGATCGTGCCGACGCCGTCCTCGGCGACGAGCTTCACCGACACCTCCGCCAGCCGATTGACCTGCTTGAGGTCGTAGATGAGCTGGGCGAGGTCCTCGATCGAGTAGATGTCGTGGTGGGGCGGCGGCGAGATGAGCCCGACGCCCGGCTGCGTGTGCCGGAGGCGTGCGATCTCGCCGCTGACCTTGTGGCCGGGCAGCTGACCGCCCTCCCCCGGCTTCGAGCCCTGGGCGATCTTGATGTTGAACTCGTCCGCGAACGCGCAGTATTCGGGCGTGACGCCGAAGCGGCCCGATGCGATCTGCTTGATGCGCGAGTTGCGGTCGCGGTCGGTGCCGCGGGTGCGGTACCGGGCGGGGTCCTCGCCGCCCTCGCCGCAGTTGCTCTTGCCGCTGATCATGTTCATGGCGATCGCGAGCGTCTCGTGGGCCTCGGCCGAGAGCGCGCCGTGCGACATGGCGCCGGTCGAGAACCGCGCCGTGATCGCCTCGACCGGCTCCACCTCCTCGACCGGCACCGGCTCGCCACTCGGCACCAGGTCGAGCAGGTCGCGCAGCTCGGTCGTCGGGCGCGACTCCACGAGCTCACGGAACCGCTCGTAGAGGTCGGCCCGCCCGCCCTTGATCGCGCCCTGCAACAGGTGGGCCGCGCGCAGGTCGGTCGGGTCCGGCTCCGGCAGCGGCTCCGCCTCGGGGCCCTGCAGCACGATGACCTTGCCCTGGTCCTCGCTCGGCGCCGGCTCGACACCGGCGAGCCGGCCGCTGACCTCGCTCTTACGCTTCGGCTTGCGCTCCCCGTTCTCGCCGTCACCCTCGGGCGCGAGGCCGAGTGAGTCGTGCAACGCGTCGACGACGTCCGGGTTGTTGCCGTGGTACTCGCCGCCGCGCTTGCGGTGGCGGAAGAATCCGGGCTCGTCGAGCGACGCCTTCTCGCTTCCGAACGCGGCCTCGTGCCGGCCGAGGATGTCGGCGCCGAGCGTCTCGAATCCGACCCCGCCCACCTCGGACACCGTGAAGCGGAGGCAGCTTTCGATCACGTCCGGTCCGAGCCCGATCGCCTCGAAGATCTGA
Organism: Acidimicrobiia bacterium; assembly: GCA_035316005.1. Lineage (GTDB taxonomy): Bacteria > Actinomycetota > Acidimicrobiia > IMCC26256 > JACDBD01 > JALZAA01. The sequence continues at coordinate 12,707 of DATFXK010000302.1, forward strand.
GCCGCGCGGTACCCGTCGACGGTCGAGATGCCCATCTTCGAGAAGATCTTGAGGACGCCGTCCTCGAGCGCGGCCTGTAGCTTCGCCTGCGCCTCGGACGAGTGGAGCTCACCGAGCTGGTCGTCGTCGGCCATGCTCGCCACCGTCTCCAGCGCGAGCCGCGGGCACACGGCGTCGGCGCCGAAGCCGAGGAGGCAGGCGACGGCGTGCACATCGCGGGCGTCGCCCGACGCCACCACGATCGACGCCTGCTGACGGGTGTGCTCGGCGACGAGGCGGTGGTGCACCGCGCCGAGCGCGAGCAGCGACGGGATCGGCGCCCGGTCGGCGCCGACGCTGCGGTCGGAGATCACGAGCACCGACGCGCCGCCCGCCACGGCCTCGACCGCCTGATCGGCGAGGGCGCGGATGGCGGGCCAGAGCCCACCGGGCCCGCCTGCCACCGGGAACGTCGCGCCGAGACGCACCGCCTTGAACACGGAACGATCGGAGTCGAGCAGCGCCTCGACCGCCGACGGATACAGGAAGAAGGACGGCAGCTCCAGGAGGTGGGCCGCGCCGGGCTCCTCGGTGAGGAGCGGGCGGCGCGGCCCGAGGCACGTGCGCAGCGACATCACCAGCCGCTCCCGCAGGTGGTCGATGGGCGGGTTGGTGACCTGCGCGAAGCGCTGCTTGAGGTAGTTGAACATCGGACGGGGCCGGGTGGCGACGGCCGCGAACGGCACGTCGTCGCCCATCGAGAAGGTCGGCTCCTTGGCGTCGGTGGCCATGGGCTTGAGCACCATCGCCACCTCCTCCCGGGTGAGGCCGAACGCGACCTGCTGGCGCACGAGGTCGTCGGACCCGGGCGGCATCTCGACCGGCGCGCCGATGTCGGCCGGGAGCAGCCCGTCCCGCGCCCACTGCGAGTACGGCTGGCGCCGCGCCAGCCACGTCTTCACGTCCGTGTCGTCCTGCACCGCAGGCGCCAGCCCGGCGTGGTCACCGTTGCCGCTGGTGTCCGAGGCGCGGTCGGGGTCGACGCAGATCATGTCGCCGGGACCGAGGCGGCCACGGCGCACCGACCCGTGGCCGGTCACCGGCACGGCGCCGACCTCCGACGCGCAGACGACGAGGCCGTCGTCGCACACCTGCCACCGCAGCGGGCGCAGGCCGTTGCGGTCGAGCGCGGCGCCGACGCGACGCCCGTCGCTGAAGACGAGACCGGCGGGACCGTCCCACGGGTCGGTCAGGCACGCGTGGTAGCGGAAGAACCCGCGCACCCCGCGCGGCAGGTCGCGCTGGCCCTCCCATGCCTCGGGCACGAGCATGGCGACGGCGTGGCGGATGTCGCGTCCGCCGCGCACGAGCAGCTCGACGGCGGAATCGAGCTTGCCGGAGTCGGAGTCCTCCGGGTCGAGCACGGGCCGGAACAGCTCTTCGGAGCCCAGCCCCGCCTCCTCGGACCCGAGGCGCCCGCGGGCGATCATGCGCAGCTCGTTGCCGCGCACGGTGTTGATCTCGCCGTTGTGGCACAGGTGCCGGAAGGGTTGGGCCCGCTCCCACGCCGGTGTCGTGTTGGTGGAGAAGCGGCTGTGGAAGATCGCCAGCGAGCCGCCGAAGTCGCTGTCGGCGAGGTCGGGGTAGAACGCGGCGAGCCGGTCGCTCAGCACGAGCGCCTTGTAGGTGACCGTGACGAACGACAAGCTCGCGAAGTAGTGGCGCACGCGCGCCTCGCGGCAGGTGGCCTCGGCGCGGCGGCGGGCGCGGTACGCGCGCCGCTCGGCCTCGACGTCGTCGACGCCTTCGGGGCGCTGCAGGATGCCGTGCCACAGCGACGGCTGGTCGACCCGCGCCGCCGCCCCGAGGTGGGACTCGTCGACCGGTACCGGGCGCCACCCGGCGACGTCGATCCCCTCGGCGCTGCAGGCGTCGGCGACAGCGTCCTGCGCGATCCGCACCGCGTCGTCGTCGCCGAGGTCGAGGAAGGCCGACACGATGCCGACGCGGTCTGCATCCAGCTCGAGGCCCAGCTCCTTGGCGCCGACGCGGGCGAAGAACGGGCCCGGGATCGGCGTCAGGAGGCCGGCGCCGTCGCCCGAGATGCCGTCGGCGGCGATCGCCTGCCGGTGGCGCACGCACGCCAGGCCGGTCAGGGCGAGATCGACGATCTCGCGACTCGCCGTGCCGGAGGCGTGCGCGACGAAGCCGATGCCGCATGCATCGAGCTCAGGGCGTTGCCGAGCGCGTTGACGCGCCGCGCGATCGAAGTCGAGCAACCGAGGGACTCCTCGCTCCCGGGAGGTGCTGTCGTGTTGGATCCAGCAGGAGCGACGACGCTGTCGCGGAAAGGCTCACGATAGCGGACGGATGGTGGCGCACCGCGCGCTTTGGGCGTGTCAGCATGCAGCCGTGCCCGACGCTCCCGGCGGCCGGCCCGCAACGCTCGTCGCCGTCCTCGGCGGCGGGCAGCTCGGCCGGATGCTCGCGCTGGCGGGGGTCCCCCTCGGCCTCGACTTCCGGTTCCTCGATCCCGCCCCCGACGCCGCCGCCGGCGCGGTCGGCCGGCTCGTCACCGGCGCCCTCGATGACGAGACCGCCCTTGCGCGCGTCACCGACGGCGCCGACGTCGTCACCTACGAGTGGGAGGGCGTGCCGGCGGCGGGGGCACGATTCGTCGCCGCCCGGGGGGCGCCCGTGCTGCCGCCGCCGGTCGCGCTCGACGCGGCGCAGGATCGCCTGCGCGAGAAGCAGCTCTGCCGCCGCCTCGGGATCGGGACGCCCGAGTTCGTCGCCGTCGACGACCGGGCCGACCTCGAGCGCGCCGTGAAGGAGCTCGGCACGCCGTCGGTGCTCAAGACGCGCCGCGGCGGGTACGACGGCAAGGACCAGGCCGTGCTCCACGAGCCGCACGACGCCGAGCGGGCGTGGTCCGAGCTGGGCGGTGTCCCGTTGATCCTCGAGGCCCACGTGCCTTTCGACCGGGAGCTGTCCGTGCTGGCGGTACGTGGCCGCGACGGCGCGACTGCGTGCTGGCCGCTGGTCGAGAACCATCACGCCGGAGGCATCCTGCGCCGGAGCCTCGCTCCCGCGCCCGGAGTGACCACCCGCACACAGCGCGCAGGCGAGCACGTCGCCGGAAGGCTCCTCGACGAGCTCGCGTACGTGGGCGTCCTGGCCGTCGAGCTGTTCGAGGTGGGCGGCGAGCTGCTCGTGAACGAGCTCGCGCCTCGCGTGCACAACTCGGGTCACTGGACGATCGAAGGCGCCATGACGAGCCAGTTCGAGAACCACCTCCGGGCGATCCTCGGCTGGCCGCTGGGCTCGACCGCGACGCTCGGCGTGAGCGCGATGGTCAACTGCATCGGCGCGCTCCCCGATCCCGCCGACGTGTTGTCGATCCCCGGCGCGCACTTCCATCGATACGGCAAGGCGCCCCGGCCCGGCCGCAAGGTCGGCCACGTGACGATCACGGCCGCCGACGCCGGCGAGCTGGGAGCCGGTGTGGCGCGTGTGGCCGGCCTTCCCGGCGTGGACGTGCCCGCGTGAGCGCAGAGGGGCTGAGCGCGGAGGGCCTGTCGCCGTACGTCCGGTTCTCGCGCGAGGAGTGGGCGCGGCTGCGGGCGTCGACGCCGCTGACGCTGTCGGAAGGCGACCTGGAGCAGCTGCGCGGCATCAACGAGCGCATCGCGCTCGACGAGGTCGCCGACATCTATCTCGCGTTGTCCCGGCTGCTGAACCTGTACGTCGCCGCCAGCCAGAACCTCCACCGCGTCAGCGACACCTTCCTCGGCAGCCCCGCGGCGAAGGTGCCGTACGTGATCGCCGTCGCCGGCAGCGTTGCCGTCGGCAAGAGCACGACGGCGCGCATCCTCCAGGCGCTCCTCGCCCGCTGGCCGGACCATCCCCAGGTCGAACTCGTCACGACCGACGGCTTCCTGTTCCCGAACCGCGTGCTCGAAGAGCGCGGCCTGATGGAGCGCAAGGGGTTCCCCGAGAGCTACGACCTCCGCCGCCTGGTGCGGTTCCTCGCCGACGTGAAATCGGGACGGCCTGAGGTGAGCGCGCCGGTGTACTCGCACCTGACCTACGACATCGTGCCCGACGAGGAGCAGGTGGTGCGCCGGCCCGACATCGTGATCGTGGAGGGCCTGACCGTGCTGCAGACGAGCGACGGCCGCGCCGGCCGCGCCCCGCAGCTGTTCGTGTCGGACTTCTTCGATTTCTCCCTGTACGTCGACGCCGACGAGCCCGACATCGAGCAGTGGTACCT
>DATFXK010000303.1:0-3739 GCA_035316005.1 Acidimicrobiia bacterium
GAGCGGGCTCCACGGGAGCACGGCCAGTCCTTCCTCGCGGCAGAGCGGCAACAGTTCCCGCTCGATGTCGCGCGTGATCAGCGAGTACTCGGGCTGCAGCGACACGAAGCCCTCCCAGCCGCGCCGCGTGGCGAGACCGAGCGACTTCGCGAGCTGCCAGGCGGTGTAGTTGCTCGCACCGGCGTAGCGGATCTTGCCCTCGTGGACGAGATCGTCGAGCGTCGACAAGGTCTCTTCGACTGGTGTGCGCGCGTCCCAGCAGTGGATCTGGTAGAGGTCGATCCAGTCGGTCCCCAGGCGACGGAGCGAGGCTTCGATCCCCAGACGAATGTGACGACGTGATGCACCGAGGTCGTTCACGCCCGTACCGGTGGGGAAGCGCACCTTGGTCGCGAGCACGACATCGTCGCGTCGGCCCTGCAGCGCGCGCCCGGTGATCTCCTCCGACTCCCCCTCGGCATACACGTCGGCGGTGTCGACGAAGTTGCCACCCGTCTCGAGGAAGCGGTCGACGAGCTTGCGGCTCGTCGGCTCGTCGGCTTCGCGTCCGAAGGTCATCGTGCCCAGGCACAGCTCCGAGACCCGGATCCCCGTTCGGCCCAGCTGCCGGTACTCCACGTCGCCCTCCTCAGTCGCGGAGGGCCGAATCTAGACGTCCGTCGGCGCTTCGATGTTCGGGTCGGCTCGCTACGCTGCGCCGGTGCCGGAGGTAGCCGCGAACGATCTTCCCCCGGTGGGCGTTCGACCCGTGCTCGCGGCCGCGTTCCGCACTTACCGCCGGCGCTTCGGCGTGATCGTCGGCGCCGCCCTCGTCGTCTTCAGCATCAGCGCGTTGGTCGACGTGCTGACGGACGTCCTCGCCGACGAGTTCGCCGACAAGCCCGCGCTCATCGCCCTCCTGCTGACCGTCGCCGGGGTGGCGGTGCTCGGCACCGAGTTCTTCGCCGGACTGACGGATCGCATCGCCGGCCAGGAGGAGCGCGGCCATCCCCGCCAGCCGCTCGGTCAGATCCTGCGGACTCTCCCGTACGGGCGGCTCATCGTCGCCGACGTGGTCCTCGCGGGCGGCACCTTCCTGTTGTCGTTCGCGCTGCTCGTGCCCGGGATGATCTTCTTCACCTTCCACGCGCTGGTCGGACCGGCTCTGGTGATGGAGGACCGCAAGGTGCGCAGCGCGTTCCGTCGCTCGCGCCAGCTCGTCCGCGGGCACTTCTGGCTTGTGTTCCTCCTCGTCACCCTGCCGATCGTCTTCGAGGAGAACGTCGTACACGGGATCGTCGCGATCTTCGAGAGTCTCGGTTCGCTCGCGGTGTTCGTCGTCAACACGCTGGCAGGCGCGGCCGTCGGGTCGATCGTCGCCGTGATCGAGGTGACGCTGGCGCACCGCCTGGCGATCCGAACGCCCGACCCGGGGCACGTCCCGGTCACGTCAGGCCGCGCAGTCCCTGACTGAACAGCACGGCGCCGATGACGAGCAACACCGTGGCCGTCATCGCGGTGTTGTGTATCGAGAGCCACGTCTTCCACCCGTCGAGTATGCCGGCGGCGCGTTCACCGCCGACGAAGTACAGGACCACGGGCACGATGATGCCGAGGCTCGCGATCAGCACGAACACGACCAACCCAACCGTCGCTTCGCCGCCCGACACCCCCGCCTGGGCGAGGCTCGTGCCGGCGGCGAGTGTCAGCGCGAGGTTCTTCGGGTTCAGCGCCGCCAGCCCGACGGCCAGACCGCCCGTCTTGATCGGCGTCAGCGTGTCGATCGACGACAGCCACTTCGGCGGGGCGACCTCCTCACCCGCCGCCGGCCGCTTGCGCCAATGCCGGAACGCCAGGGGCACCAGCAGGACGCCGACGACGAGTTTGAGCCAGTACGACGTATCCGATCCACTACCGCCGCTGCTGACGTCCCCGGCGTCGGCGAGGAGGTAGATGACCGTGCCCACGATCGAGACGCCCACGACCCACCCGAGGGTGAAGACAATGCTGTTGACCCGGGCGCGAGCCGAGAACAGCACGACGATGATCGCGACGATCGCCATCGGGCTGATCGCCACGACGACTGCAAACGGGAGGACCTCGCTGATCGCCCTGCCCATCTCTTACCTCCCTTACTCTCCACTGGTGGGCGGAGGTGGCAGGAATCGAACCCACCGGACGGGGTTCGCCCGTCCCACTCGTTTTGAAGACGAGGGGGGCCACCAGACCCCGTTCACCTCCGGCGCAGGTCTATCAGCCTCGCTACCATCGGAGGAGCGCCCGTCGACCAGGAGATCTGCCGTGAAGAAGCTGCTCGTCTTGCTGATTCTCGTGGCCATCGGAATCGCGGTGGCACGCAAGGTCCGCGAAGTCTGACCGTCGGCCCAGCGCCGGCTCGAGCGCCGGCGGCCGGGGCCTCCGTACCGTGCCCGGGCCCCGCCCGGGCACGTTCGCGCCTATCGGTCGGCAAACAGGTCGGCATAGCGGCGGGCGAAGAGCGCCACCGCCCCGCCCGTGTGCCAGAACACGACCGTGTCGCCGGGCCCGAACCGTCCTTCCCGGGCGGCGGCGATGAGCCCCGCCATGGCTTTCCCCGTGTACACGGGATCGAGGATCACGCCCTCGAGACCGGCGACGCGTTCGATCGCCTCGAGGGCGTCGTCAGTGATCGCGCCGTACCCCTCGCCGAACCGTGAGTGGTCGAGTTCCAGCTGGTCTGAGAGCGCGGTCCGTCCGGTGCGCGCCGCGGCTTCGGCGGCGAGCCGGGGGACCACGTCGTCGAGGTCGGGTCGCGTACCCACGTCCACGCCGAGCACGCGCGCCGCGCCGGCCAGTCCGGCGACGAGCCCGGCATGCGTCCCACCCGAGCCGTCGGCGACGACGATCCAGTCGATCCCGTCGTCCTTTGCGTCGCCGGCGGCCTGCGCGAGCAGCTCGTCGGCGGCGTCGACGAACGCGGCCGCGCCTGTCACCGACGCGCCGCCGATCGGCATCGCAAACGGGCGCCGACCGTCCGCCGTCACACGAGCCGCGACCTCTTCGATCGCCGACTCGACCTCGTAGTACGAGTCCGCTCCGGTGAAATGCAACGTGGCCCCGAGGACGCGGTCCAGCAGCAGGTTGCCGCTGTAGACGTCCGGCTCCTTCCCGCCGACCGCGAGATGGCAGTCCAGCCCGAGGCGGTTGGCGGCGGCGGCGGTCATGCGAGCGTGGTTGCTCTGCGCGCCACCGCCGGTGACAAGGACGTCGCAACCCTGTGCCTGTGCTTCACCGCACAGGTACTCGAGCTTGCGCGCCTTGTTCCCGCCCAGCGCGAGACCCGTCAGGTCGTCTCGCTTGACGAGGACGCGGGGGCCGCCGAGCCAGTCGGTGAACCGGTCCATCGGCTCGAGCGGCGTGGGCAGCTGCGCGAGCCGGACGCGCGGCACGTCCACGTGTCCGCCGCCGTCAGGCGGCATGGTTGCGGTGGCGTAGCCACCACCACACCGCCACGCCGGCGCCGGCGGCAGCGAGCGCGCTGCCCACCGCGAGCGTCGGACCGGCCGGCGGTACCGGCATCCGGTCCCGCAATCGAACAGGACGTTCGAAGTTGCGGATCTCCCAATCGCGCTCGTGCGCGACCCGTTCGAGCTCCTTGTCGCCGTTCACGACGACCGGGTGCCCGACCAGTTCGAGCATCGGCAGGTCGGTGATCGAGTCGCTGTAGGCGTACGACATCGGAAGGTTGATGTGCTGGCGGGCGGCGAGCTGGCGGACGGCC
>DATFXK010000304.1:0-18893 GCA_035316005.1 Acidimicrobiia bacterium
CGAACTGGGCGAGCCACTCGGGTGTGCAGTCGACCGTCGACCCGCCGTCGATGAGCAGCTGGTGACGGGTGCCGGCCGGGACGGGGATCGGCACCGCGATGGCGGGACGGGCGATGCCGCGGATGCGGCCCATGCGCAGCAGCGCGGCCGCCATTGTCGCACCGGTGTTCCCGGCGCCGACCATGGCCTGGGCGCGGCCCTCGCGCACGGCTTGCGCGCAGCGCACGAGCGACGAGTCCTTCTTGCGCCGGGCGGCCGCGGCCGGGTCCTCGTCCATGGCCACGATCTCCTCGGCGTGCTGCACCTCGACCCCGGCAACACCGCAGTCGGGAAGAAGCGGGACGACGGAAGGCTCCTGCCCGACGAGCAGCACGTCGACGTCGAGCTCGGTCACGGCATCGAGTGCGCCGCGGACGATCTCGCCCGGGGCGTGGTCGCCGCCCATGGCGTCGACCGCGACGGTGATGCGCGACGTGCCCACCGGCGCTAGTCGACCTCGATGACCTGGCGATCGCGGTACCAGCCGCAGTTGTCGCAGACGACGTGCGGCCGCTTCACGGCACCGCAGTTGGCGCAGAGCGATCGGGGCGGTGCCGCCAGGCGCCAGTTGGCGGCGCGGCGACTGCGGGTCTTGCCCCGGGGGGTCTTGCGCTTCGGTACAGCCATCGAATGCCTTTCGGTCAGCTCAGGTCGAGCTCGGACAGCGCCGCCCATCGTGGATCGGGCGGAGGTGGTTCGCGTTCGGGGACGGCGTCGGGGGTGCACGCGGCCCGCCCGGTCGTCTCGCACGTCGGCGCCAGCGGCAGCTCGAGGAGGACGACGTCGCGCACCAGCTGCTCCAGGTCGATCTCTTGGCCCTCGAGGGGGTAGGTGTCGCCCTCGACCGGCTCGGGCTCGAACAGCTCGCCCACCTCCGGGCTCACCGCGTGCTCCAGATCGGTGAGGCAGACACCGCACGTCCCCTGCCAGACGGCCCGGACGGTGCCCCGGACGACGATCCCGTCCGGCACCCGCTCGAGCACCAGGTCGAGGACGACGGGCTCGCCGTCCGGCACGCGGGTCGTCGACCCGGCCAGGGAGTCCACCGGCGCCTCGAGGTGCACGGCGCGGCGCGCCGTCGGGTGGGTCAGCAGATCGGCGACGTCGATGCGCAGCGCCGGGATGTCGGCCGTCATGTCGGCGAGGGGCGAAGTGGAAGGGCTGCGGTCCGGCGCCGCCCCACGGGGCGCCGAGCCGACCCAGGTTACCAGGCGCCGAGATTCCCAGAATTTGGAAGAAAGCCGCGATCGCCGCTAGCGGGTGTCCTGGTCGAAGAAAGTGTCCTGGAGCTCCGGCTCCACCTCGACCGGGGAGAGAGCGTCCATCCCGACGTCGGGCTCGCCGTCGTGCTCGGCCTCGCGATCGAGCTCGGGCTCGGGCTCGATGACGACCTGGAGGCGCTCACGCCCCTTCTGCACGGCGGCCATGGTCCGTTCGAGCACCACCTCGAAGGCGGCCAGCTTCTGGTCGACGTAGTCCTCGGCCTCGTGGCGGAGCTGACGGGCGGACGCGTCGGAGTCGTCGACGACGGTCTGCGCGACCCGGCGGGCCTCCCGCATGACCTCGGTCCGCTCCACCATGCGCTCGGCGCGGACCCGCCCGGCCTCGATGATGTCGTCGGCCTCGCGCCGCGCCTGGGTGAGGAACTCGTCGCGTTCCTTGAGTAGCCAGCGGGAGTGCCGCAGCTCCTGGGGCAGGGTCGCGATCGCCTCCTCGAGCAGCTCCAGGAACTCCTCCCGGTTGACAAGCACCGACGCCGACATCGGCATCGACCGGCCCGCCTCCACCAGCTCCTTGAGGCGCAGCAGGATGCTCTCGACGTCGTAGGCGGCCTGGTCGCTCACGACTGGTCCCCATCCTCCCCGGACCGCTCCCCGAACCGCTCGTTCAGCCGCTTCGCGACGGCCGGCGGCACCATGTTCGTGACGTCCCCGCCGAAGCGGGCGACCTCCCGGACGAGACTCGACGAGAGGAACGAGTACTGGGGGCTCGTCGAGATGAAGAAGGTGTCGATCCCGGACAGGCGCTCGTTCATCTGGGCCATCTGCAGCTCGTAGTCGAAGTCCGACAACGCCCGCAGGCCCTTCACGATCGCCTGGGCGTCCTGCTCCTTGGCGTAGTCGACGAGCAGGCCCTTGAAGAAGTCGATGCGGACGTTCGGGAGGTGCGCCGTGACCTCGCGCAGCATCTCCTGGCGCTCCTCGAGGGTGAACAGCGACTCCGACTTCTGCGGGTTGCGGATCACGGCGACGATGACGTCGTCGAAGTGGCGCGCCGTCCGCTCGATGATGTCGAGATGCCCGTTCGTCACCGGGTCGAACGATCCCGGGCACAATGCTGTAGCCACGCCCCGTCGCTCCCTGTTCGGCGAGCTGCTGTCAGCCGGTCGGCGTCGTGAGGACGGTCACGAGCGTATCGCCGTAGGCCCGTTCCCACGTGGTCTCCCACGACTCGGGCGCGGGGACGGGCGCGGCCTCCGACGACCGCTCGACGACCACGGTGGCACTGTCCGCCAACCATCCGGTCCGGTCGAGCCCGCCGAGCACTCGACCCAACTCGGCCGCGCCCGCGGCGTAGGGCGGGTCGAGGAACACGAGGTCGAAGGGCCGCTCGGCGGGTAGCTTCCCGGCCAGGAACGTCGCCACCGTGCTGTCCTGGACGCGGGCTCGGTCGCGCAGGCGCGTCGAGGCGAGGTTGCGGCGGACGGCCTTGACGCCGGCATGGTCGCGCTCGACGAGCACCGCGCGTGCCGCGCCCCGGGACAGCGCCTCGATCGCGAGCGCCCCGCTACCGGCGTACAGGTCGAGCACGGACGCGTCCACGATCCGCCCCGGTCCGAGCGCCGCGAACAGGGACTCCTTCACCCGGTCGGACGTCGGCCGGGCCGCGCCGCCCTTCGGCGCCACGAGCGCCAGACCGCCGGCGCTGCCGGCGATGACGCGAAGACCTGCGTGACGTGCGCGCGCCATCAGCTCTTGAACAGGAACTCGACCGCCTCGCCGAGCATGTCCTCGACCTCCTCGCGCAGCTGGGCGTGGTCCGACAACGCAGGATCGTCGTCGAGGATCTGCTCGGCGACGGCGCGCGCCTCGAGGACGATCGACTCGTCGCGCGGGATCCGTCCCAGTTTCAGGTCGCTGAACCCGGCCTGGCGCTCGCCGAACACCTCGCCCGCCCCGCGGATCTCGAGATCGCGCTCGGCGAGCAGGAATCCATCGGTCGACGCCGCGAGGGCTTCCATGCGCGCCTCCGCCTCGGGCGTCGACGGGTCCGCGAACACGAAGCACCACGACTCGCCGCCGCCGCGTCCGATGCGCCCGCGCAGCTGGTGCAGCTGCGACAGGCCGAAGCGGTCGGCGTCCTCGACGATCATCACCGTGGCGTTCGGGACGTCGACGCCGACTTCGATCACGGTCGTGGCGACGAGCACGTCGAGCTCGCCCGCCCGGAACGCATCCATCACCTGTTCCTTGTCGCGGGCCGGCAGCTGCCCGTGCAGGAGACCGAGGCGCAGCCCGGCGAGCTCTTCGTCGCCGAGTCGCTCGAGCTCTTCCGTGGCCGCCTTCGCCTCCGTGCGGGGCGAGCCCTCGACGAGAGGGCAGACGACGTAGGCCTGCCGCCCGGCTGCGACTTCGTCGCGGAGGCGCTCGTACGCGCTGGTGCGCTCGAGCGGGCTGGGCCCGATCACCGACGTCGTGACCGGCGTCCGTCCCGGGGGCATCTCGCGTAGCTCCGACTTGTCGAGGTCGCCGTAGACGAGCATCGCCGCGGTGCGGGGGATCGGTGTCGCGGTCATGACGAGCACGTCCGGCTCCTCTCCCATTCCTTTCAGCAGCGCTCGCTGCTCGACCCCGAAGCGATGCTGCTCGTCGATGACGGCGAGGCCGAGGCGCGTGAACTCCACCTCGCCGTAGATGAGCGCATGCGTGCCGACGACGACGTCGACCTCACCCGCGTCGAGGCCGGCGACGATGCGGCGGCGATCGGCGGCGCCGGTCCGGTTGGTGAGCAACTCGACGCGCACCGGTCGCTCGCCGACGAGCGTCGCCTCCGACGCGACCGAGAGGCCTTCGAGGAGTCTGCGCGAGGTGAGGTAGTGCTGCTCGGCGAGCACCTCGGTCGGCGCCATGAACGCGCCCTGGTAGCCGCCCTGCACGGCGACGAGGAGCGCGCTGAGCGCGACGACGGTCTTCCCCGAGCCGACGTCCCCCTGCAGCAGCCGGTGCATCGGCGCCGGCGACGCGAGGTCGCGCAAGATCTCGTCGATCGCCCGTCGTTGATCGCCCGTCAGCGCGAAGGGCAGCCCGGCATGGAACGCCTCGACGAGCGGCCCGTCGACATGGTGCCGGATCCCCGTCCGCTCCTGCTCGAGCGCACGCTTGCGCGCCACCAGGCCGACCTGCATGCGGACGAACTCGTCGAACTTGAGTCGGTCAGCGGCGCGGTGATGATCATCGTGTGTCTCCGGGAGGTGGATGCCGCGGTACGCACGCGTCCGGTCGACCAGACCGCGGCCCTCGAGGACCTCTGGTCCGAGCGGCTCGGCGAACCCACGCGGCTTCGTCCTCTGCAGGCACGCGGCGACGAGCTTGCGGAGCTGCCACGTGAACACCTCCGCCTTCCCGGACTGTGGGTAGACCGGGACGATCGAGGCCGTGTTCTCACCGACGCGGTCGAGGATGTCGACGATCGGGTTGGTCATCTGCAGCCGCGACCGGCGGTACTCGACCCGCCCGAAGAAGGCGGCTTCGGTCCCCTCCGGCAGCTGCTTCTCCCGCCAGCGCTGGTTGAAGAACACCACGCGCAGGTAGGAGGAGCCGTCGAACACCTCGGCCGTGACGACGGCACGGCGCTGGCGCGTGAACGCGCCGCGGATCTTCTTGACCTCGCCGAACACAGTCGCCTCGTCGCCCATCTTCAGCTCGGCGATCTCGGCCTGCTTGGTGCGGTCGTGGTACCGACGCGGGTAGTGCTGGAGCAAGTCGAGCGCGGTGCGGATGTCCATCTCCGCGAGTGACGCCTCGAGCTTGGGCCCGACCGCCCGCAGCTCCCCGACGGGATGCGAAGCGAGCTCGCGGAGCGTCAACCCGTCGGGTCGACCCACGGGCTACTCGACGCCGACGAGGTAGGTGTACAGCGGCTGATCGCCCTCGTGCACCTCGATCTCGAGCTGCGGATACGCGAGCGCGACGTGCTCCTCGAGGCGAGCGGTCTCGGCGGTGACCGCGTCCGCTCCGACGAGGACGGTGAGCAGCTCGCTCTCGTCGTCCACGAGCCGGTCGACGAGCCTGATCGCGGCGTCGGCAGCGGTCTTCTCGACCACCCACACGCCGTCACGGCTGATCGCGATCCAGTCGCCGGCGTCGATCGGCCCGACGTCGCCCACGCCATCGCGCACCGCCTGCGTGACCTCACCCGTCCGCACCCGCTGGACGGCTTCGGTCATCGACGCGGCGTTGGCGTCGACCGTCGCCTGCGGGTCGTAAGCGACCAACGCGGCGAGCGCCTCCACGACGGCTTGCGTCGGCACCACCTCGACACGACGCGCTGTGAGCTCGTGGACCTGCTCGGCCACCGGGACGATGTTCCTGTTGTTGGGGAGCACGATCACGGAATCGGACGGGCACCGTTCGATCGCGTCGAGGATCTGCGCCGTCGACGGGTTCATCGACTGGCCCCCGGCGACGACGGCGTGCACGCCCAGGCTGTTCAGCAGACGCCGCACCCCCTCGCCGACCCCGACGGCAACGACGGCGGTCGTGCACCGTTCCGTCGCGCCCACCGACGGCGTGGCAGCATCGGTCGCCGGTGCGCCGGTCTGGTCACGCACCCACTGCTCCTCTTCGACTTGGTCGAGCAAGTCCGTGACGCGGATGCTCCGGGGCCGCCCGGCTTCGATGCCGGCTTCGATGGCGGCGCCGACGTCGTTGGTGTGCACGTGGCAGTTCCACATGCCGTCGCCGCCGACCACGACGATCGAGTCGCCGAGCGCGGCCCACGTGTCCTTGAACGCCGGGAGCGTCGAGTCGTGGGCCTCGAGGAGGTACATGACCTCGTACCGAAGCGAAGACGTCTCCTCACCGTGCATGTGGGCCTCGACGGCAGGCGGCGTCGCGACCGCCTCCGGCTCCGGCAACGGACGGCCGTCGACGACGGCGAGGAACGCGTCGATCATCAGCGCGAATCCCTGCCCGCCGGCGTCCACGACGCCCGCCTCCTTGAGCACGGGCAAGAGCTCGGGCGTCTGCGCGACCGCGTCACGGGCGGCGGCGGCCGCGCATTCGAGCAGTGCGGTGAGGGATTCCTCGCCGGCCTGGTGGGCGGCCTCGACGGCCTCCGTCGCGGCGCGGACGACGGTGAGGATGGTGCCCTCGACCGGGCGGAGCACCGCCTGGTACGCGGCGTCGGTGGCGCGGCGGAGACCTGAGACGAGGTCGCGGCCGGACGCCTCGTCGAGCTTCGAGAACGTGTCGGCGAGGCCGCGCAGGATCTGCGACAGGATCACGCCCGAATTGCCTCGCGCTCCCATGAGCGACCCGTGCGAAACCGCCCGGCAGACCTCGGCCATCCCGTCGGCGGAGTCGAGCTCGCCGACGACCGACTCGAGGGTCAGCGCCATGTTCGTGCCCGTGTCGCCGTCGGGGACCGGGTAGACGTTGAGCCGGTTCAGCTCGTCCTGATGGCTGCGCAACGCGTCGCGGTACGTGACGACGACGCGCCGCAAGTCGGCGGGCGCCAGCTCCTCCAGCGCGCTCACACGCTGGATGTTACTGCCGTCACATTCCGGCCCCTCCGGATGTCGTTGCTATCCTTACGGGTTCCCGATCCCGCCCGAGGTGGTCCCGATGGCATCCGTGTGCGACGTGTGCGGCAAGAAGCCGCAGTTCGGCATGCGCATCAGCCACTCGCACCGCCGCACGAAGCGCCGATGGAACCCCAACGTCCAGCGCGTCCGCGCCATCGTGGACGGCAGCCCCAAGCGCATCCACGTGTGCACCTCCTGCCTGAAGGCGGGCAAGGTGCAGAAGCCGTAGAGGCAGCGGGCTCGTGCAGGGAGTGATCCGGTCCTACGACCCGCAGACCCGTGAGGGCGTGGTCGTGCGCGACACCGACCGCGAGGAGTTCACGCTCGCGCTCGACGCGCTCGACCGCTCGATCTTCCGGTTGCTGCGCCAGGGCCAGCGGGTCGTCTTCGACCTCGACGACTCGGGGCTGGCGACCAGGGTCCGGATCGGCGCCGAGGTCGACATGGGCCTTCCCACCGCCGACGTCTGAGCCGGCTCTCCACGTCCCGACCCGTCAGTACGAGCGGCGGTCGCGACTCCCGGTGATCGCGCCGTAGATGAAGAGGAGCAGCGTCGCGCCGACGAACGCGACGAGCAGCGAGTAGAGGCTGAACTTGTTGATGCCTTCGCCGCCGGCGGCGGAGAAGATGATGCCGCCGAGCAGGCCGCCGGCGATCCCGATCAGGATCGTGCCGATGCATCCGGCGCCACGCACCCCGGTGACGCCCTTCGCCAGCGCACCGGCGATGAACCCGACCACGATCCACGAAAGCCAGCTCATGTCGACCTCCCCGACGCGTGCACCGGGCGTCAACCTATCCACCGACCGCTTCCCTGCGTCGGCCGGCGGGTAGAAGAACACTGGTTCGGCCGGCTCGAGGCGTCGCCGGTAGGCTGTTCGGACCGTTTCCCCGCAAGGAGTCGGTGTCGTGGCCGTGACATTGAACGCTCCCCCCACCCGGAACCAGAAGCTGCTGCGTTGGGTGGAGGAGGTGGTCGCTCTCTGCCAGCCGGACTCGGTGCACTGGTTCGACGGCTCCGAGGACGAGTACCAGTTGCTGTGCAAGCAGCTCGTCGAGGCGGGCACGCTCGTCGAGCTCGACCGGGCCAAGCGCCCCGGGTCCTACTGGGCGGCGTCGGACCCGGGCGACGTCGCCCGTGTCGAGGACCGCACCTTCGTCTGCTCCGAGCGCGAGGCCGACGCCGGGCCGACGAACAACTGGGAGGACCCGACCTCGATGCGGGACCGGATCCGGAAGCTGTTCGCCGGCTCGATGCGGGGGCGCACCATGTACGTGGTGCCGTTCAGCATGGGCCCGCTCGGCTCGCCGCTGTCGTACATCGGCGTCGAGATCACCGACTCGCCCTACGTCGCCGTGAGCATGCGCACCATGACCCGGGCCGGGACTCCCGCCCTCGAGGTCCTGGGCAACGGCGATTTCGTGCCGTGCATGCACTCGGTCGGCGCGCCGCTCGAGCGGGGCGAGGCCGACGTCCCGTGGCCGTGCAACAACGAGGAGAAGTGGATCGTCCACTTCCCCGAGACCCGCGAGATCTGGTCGTACGGCTCGGGCTATGGAGGAAACGCGCTCCTCGGCAAGAAGTGCTTCGCACTGCGGATCGCCTCGGTGATCGCCCGCGACGAGGGGTGGCTAGCGGAGCACATGCTCATCCTCAAGCTGACCAACCCCGAGGGCGTCAGCAGGTACATCGCGGCAGCGTTCCCGTCGGCGTGCGGCAAGACGAACCTCGCCATGCTCATCCCGACGATCCCGGGTTGGGAGGCCGAGACCATCGGCGACGACATCGCGTGGATGAAGTTCGGCGACGACGGCCGGTTGTACGCAATCAACCCCGAGTTCGGCTTCTTCGGCGTCGCCCCCGGCACGAGCATGGACACGAACCCGAACGCGATGCTCACGCTCACCAAGAACACGGTGTTCACGAACACCGCGCTCACGGACGACGCCGACGTGTGGTGGGAGGGCATGACCAAGACGCCGCCCGCCCACTGCACCGACTGGCGCCGCAACGACTGGACGCCCGAGTCCGACACGCCCGCCGCCCATCCGAACTCGAGGTTCTGCGTGCCGGCGTCGCAGTGCCCCGTCATCGCGCCCGAGTGGGAGGACCCGAAGGGCGTTCCCATCTCTGCGTTCCTGTTCGGCGGCCGGCGGGCCACGACCGTCCCGCTCGTGTACGAGGCGCGCGACTGGCAGCACGGGGTGTTCGTCGGGGCGACCATGGGGTCCGAGAAGACGGCGGCCGCCGTCGGCGGGCTCGGCCAGCTCCGCCGTGACCCGTTCGCGATGCTCCCGTTCTGCGGCTACCACATGGGCGACTACTTCGCTCACTGGCTCAGCATGAACGGCCGCACCGACGACTCGAAGCTGCCGCGTGTGTACGGCGTGAACTGGTTCCGCAAGGACGCCGACGGGAAGTTCGTCTGGCCGGGCTTCGGGGAGAACTCCCGCGTGCTCGAGTGGGTGTTCGACCGCTGCGAGGGCACGGCCGGCGCCGAGGAGACGGTCATCGGCTACGTGCCCGGGCCCGCGGATCTCGACGTCGACGGGCTCGACGTGACGCCCGAGGCGGTCGCGACCGCGTTGCGCGTCGACGGCGACGAGTGGGGGCGGGAGATCCCGCTGATCAGCGAGCACTTCGAGTCCCTCGGCGACAAGCTCCCCGCTCCCCTGTGGGACGAGCTGGCGGCGCTGGAGGCCCGGCTGGGGTAGAACGGTCTCCCGGCAAGAAAGGGGGCCGACCGCGATGTCTGATCGTGTGATCCACGACGCCGACGCTCACGTCATGGAGCCGCCGGACCTCTTCATCGACCACGCCGACCCCGACGTGCGCGATCGCATCGCCGAGCTCACCGTCGGCTTCCGGATCGGCGACGACGGCACCGACGAGCGCGAGATCGTCGAGCACTTCCGCCGCCTGCAAGCAGACCCCGAGTTCCGCGCCCGCGACGCGGAGAAGATCTGGCTGCGCAAGAACTTCGAGGCGACGGGCGGCTTCATCGCCGAGGACCGGCCCGCCGCCCTCGACATGCTCGGCGTCTCCAGCCAGCTCATCTTCAACACGTTCACCAACAAGACGCTCCAACGCGTCGAGCACGGCGACGATCTCGATCTCGCCTACGGCCTCGCCCGGGCACACAACCGGGCCCTGGTCGAGTTCTGCACCGTCGATACCCGGCTCCTCCCGACCGGGTACGTGCCGCTGGCCGACTTCGAGCGGTCGGCCGCCGCCGCCCGCGAGGCGCTCGAGATGGGCTGCAAGGCGCTGCTGGTCGCGTCGGCGTGCCCGCGCACGCACTCGCCCAGCCACGTCGGGCTCGACCCCGTGTGGGCTCAGGCCCAGGACGCCGGCATCCCGATCGTGTTCCACGTAGGCGGGGGCGGACGTCTCGTCGACCCGATGATCTTCGAGAACGGCCTGCCGCCGGTGCCCGACTTCCACGGTGGCGACGGCAACTTCCGTTCCGTCGACTACATCGCGATCCAGTACCCGGTGATGCAGGTGCTCGGGATCCTCATCATCGACGGCGTGCTCGACCGCTTCCCCGAGCTGCGCTTCGGCGTGATCGAGCAGGGCGGGACGTGGCTCCCGGGTGTCATGCGGACGCTCGACTCGGCGGCCGAGGCGTTCCGCAGGAACGAGGAGCGCCTCCAGCGGCTGGAGCTGCGCCCGAGCGAGTACTTCACGCGCCAGGTGCGGGTGACGCCCTACCCGCACGAGGACGCCGGTTGGATCATCGAGCAGTCGGGCGAGGAGATCTGCATGTTCTCGTCCGACTACCCGCACGTCGAAGGCGGGCGCAACCCGCTCGGCCGCTTCGAGCGCAGCCTCGAGCCGGTGTCAGAGCGCGCCAAGCAGCGCTTCTACTGCGACAACTTCGTCGACATGATGGGCGCGGGCCTCCCGGTTCTCGCCTGAGCAGGCGACCGCTACGATTCGCGCGGAGTCACCGCACAGGAGGGTCTGCATGAACGTGACCGCGTACGTGCTCATCCAGACGGAGGTCGGGAAGGCGGTCAGCGTGGCCGAACATGCCCGCAAGATCACGGGTGTGCTGTCGGCCGACGACGTCACCGGGCCGTACGACGTGATCGTGAAGACCGAGGCGCCCAGTCTCGACGAGCTCGGGAAGATGGTCGTCTCGCAGATCCAGGCCGTCGAGGGCATCACCCGCACGTTCACCTGCCCCGTGGTGAATCTCTAACACTCTGGTCGCACTTGCTTGCGCAAGTGCTCCGGCCAGCCATCGTCTTGAACCGGGGCCGGGGAAACCTCGGCCCCTGCCGGAGGCGCCCTCCCAGCACTCGCTGTCGCCCTTTATTCGTCGCGCTGGCGGCCGGCGCGCTTGGCGCGCTTGTCGTGGCGGGCGAACGCGAGGTCGATGAGGCGGTCGAGCAGCTCCGGGTAGCTGACGCCTGACTCCTCCCACAAGCGCGGGTACTGCGACACTCCGGCGACGAATCCCGGGATCGTGTTGACCTCGTTGGCGAGGAAGCCCCGACCCGGGCTCCCGTCGGCCCGCTGCTCCTCGAAGAAGAAGTCGACCCGCGCCATCGCCTCGCACCGGCACGCTTCGAACGCCCGCATCGCGAGGTCGCGCACCTCGTCGCTGCGCTCGGGCGTCAGCGGCGCCGGGATCAGCAGTTGCGCGTCGTCGTGCTCGTACTTGTCGGCGTACGAGTAGAACTCGTCGCCGGGGACGACCTCACCCGGCACCGACGCCTCGGGCGGATCGTCCCCGAGGACCGACACCTCGATCTCCCGCCCCGTGATCGCTTCTTCGGCGATCACCCACTCGTCGAAGCGCAGGGCGAGATCCAGTGCGGCGTCGAAGGTCGCACGGTCCCGCGCCTTGGAGACGCCGACCGAGGAACCGAGGTTCGCCGGCTTCACGAAGCAGGGATAGCCGAGCTCGGCTTCGACCTGCGCCGCGAACGCGACGCGGTCGTGGCCGTCCCGGAACGGCGCGTAGCGCGCGATCGGGATCCCGCACGCTGCGAAGCCGCGCTTCATCATCACCTTGTCCATCCCCACGGCCGAGCCGACGACGCCGGCGCCGACGTACGGGAGACCAGCCAGCTCGAGCAGCCCCTGCACGGTGCCGTCCTCGCCGTACGGCCCGTGCAGCAGCGGGAACACCACGTCCACGTCGAGCGGTCCACGAGCGGCCGCCTCGACCTCTGCTCCGTGCTCGCCGCGGGCGACCAGGTCACCGAGCTCCGACACCGGCTCGCCCTCGACGGGGAGCGCAGTCGGGAGCGCACTCGGGCCCCGCTCGATCATGCGCTGCGCCTCGTCGGCGAAGAGCCAGCGCCCATCGGTCGTGATCGCAATCGGGACGATCTCGTAGCGCGACGGATCGAGCGCGTTCGCGACTGCAACCGCCGTGACACGCGAAACGTCGTGCTCGGCTGACCGGCCGCCGAACAGCAGCAGTACGCGGATGCGACGCGAAGAACTGGACGGGCTCATCAGACCACCTGGAACACAGCGCGGATCCCGAGACCCATGAGGAACAAGCCGACGAGACCGTACAGCAGCTCGGTTCGCCCCCGCATCGCGTCGCGGTACTGGAACGCGAGCCCGACCGTGAGGAACACGAGGAAGCCGTAGAAGTAGTGGACGTTGGGCGCCTTGAGCTTGAACCCCGCGACGAGGATCGTTCCGACGATCACGTCGAACATGAACAGGGACTCGGCGGTGATCGTCAGGATCCACACCCATCGTCCCCGCCAGCGCGTGACCCGCCACACGACGAGGCACACGATGCCCGCGACCCCGTTGGCGACCACCGCGACGAACCCGACGACGCTGTGCGTGTCGAGCAGGAGCGTTTCGATCGCCGGTCCCGAGGCCTCGAGCCCGGCGTCAGAGGGCGGAGTCGTCGGCGGCGGCGGCCGAGAACGAGGTCTCGTCGCCACGGAGGAGGTTCTTGAGCACCTTGCCCGCCGGGTTGCGGGGCAGTGGCTCGTCGCGCAGTTCGACGTACTCGGGCACCTTGAAGTTGGCGAGCCGCGCCGCGCAGTGCGCACGGAGCTCCTCGGCAGTGACGGTCGAGCCGGGCTTCAGCTGCACGATCGCCTTGACCTCTTCGCCGAGCACCCTGTGAGGGACGCCGACGACCGCGGCGTCGATGACGTCGGGGTGCTCGAACAGCGCCTGCTCGACCTCGACGCAGTACACGTTCTCGCCGCCCCGGATGATCATGTCCTTGGCCCGGTCGACGAGATAGAGAAAGCCGTCCTCGTCGAAGCGGCCGATGTCGCCGCTGCGGAACCAGCCGTCGGGTGTGATCGCCTCGGCGGTGGCGTCGGGCCGGTTCCAGTAACCGCGGCGCATGATCGTCGGCCCGCGCAGCCAGATCTCCCCCGTCGCGCCCGTGGGGACCGCGGCGCCGTCGGGGTCGACGACCTCGATCTCCACCGTGGGCGCGGTACGGCCGACGGAGTCGGGATGGGTGCGGTAGTCGTCGCCGGTGTTCGAAGTCGCGACCGACGCCGTCTCGGTCAGGCCGTAGGCGGTCGCGAGCGTCTTGCGCACCTTCGGGAACCGCGTGTGGATGCGTTGCACGAGCTCGGCCGCAGCCGGCGCGCCGCCGTAGCTCACGCGCTGGACCGTGGACAGGTCGTACTGCTCGAAGTTCGGCGACTCGACGATGCGCCACATGATCGTGGGCACGCCACCGAAGCTGGTGACCCGCTCACGTTCGATCGTGGCCATCGCCGCGTCCGGATCGAAGCGGCCCGGGGGCATGAGGACGAGCTTCGCCCCGGACGCGTAGCTGAGCATCATCGTCGAGAGGCACCCGGTGACGTGGAAGAGCGGGACGACGAGCAGGGCGGCGGACTGCACGTCGCTCGACAGCTCGGGAGCCGCTTCACCACCGCGACTCGCGTTGGCGACGCCGAGGCAGAAGATGTTCTGCAGATTGGCCAGCGCCTGGCGGTGGGTGAGCGTGGCGCCCTTCGGCCGACCGGTGGTCCCCGACGTGTACAAGATCGCGAACAGGTCGTCCTCGTGGATGTCGGCGGAGGGCAGAGCGCGAGGATCGTCGCCGAGCAGCTCGCCGCCGGGGCGGGCGATCCCGTCGGGCTCGTCCATGTCGATGACGTACACGTGCTCGAGGTCGGGAATCGCGTCGACGCGATCGCGCACGGCGTCCCAGCGCTTCGGATCACAGAACAGCAGCTTGGCGCCCGAGTCGCGGAGGCCGAACTCGAGCTCGTCGGTCTTCCACCACGCGTTCAGAGGGACCGCAACAGCGCCGATTGCAGCCGCCGCCCACCACAGCACGACCCATTCGACGTTGTTCGCCGACAGGATCGCGACCCGGTCGCCGTGGCCGACACCCAGGTCGACGAATGACGCCGCCACCCGGCGGACGAGCGCGTTGTGCTCGCCGAATGTCAGCCGGCCGTCACCCTGGATCAGGAAATCGGTGCCGGCGCGCCCGTCGGCCATCGCGATCAGGTCGCCCAGCGTGTGCAGCCGGTTCTTGTAGACCTGGAGCGGTGCCCCCAGCACGTCCTCGGTGACGATCTCGAACGCGCCACCCGCGCCCGTGAGCTCGGCGAGCACCGGGTCCCGGTTCGCCGGGGTGACGCGATCGATCGTCATCGAGCGTCGGGCGTGGGTGCGGGCGCGTCCTCGTGTTGGATCACGTCGAACGACCACAGCTCGCTCGCGCTGCCGACCGGCCCGCCGCTGCTGTGCGCCTTGTGGCCGTGCTGGAACGCGGGGCTGTTCACCCACGCCTGGAAGGCCTCTTCGGACTGCCAGCGCGTGTAGACGAGGTAGATGTCACGACCGTCCGTCGGTCGCATGAGCTCGAACGTCTCGAACCCGGGGGCCTTCGACACCTCCCCGGCCCGGGCAGCGAACCGGCGCTCGAACTCCTCGACCCGGTCGGCCGGGACGGTGATGGCGTTGATGCGGACGACGCTCATGCGGTCTTTCTACCGTCTCGGCCGGTCAGTGGCGCCACCACGGAGGGTGCCCGGTCCGGCCCATCCGGTGAAATGGCTGATGGAAGGGCCTGGCAGGACGGCCGGGTTCGTGGTTTACTCGTCCCTAGCGAGGGGAAATATCCCGATGCGCAACCCCTTCGGGGGATGCGCGAAGATCGCGGCGCTCCGGGACCTCTGGCCCGGGAGCCCAGTTTGGTGAGTCGGCGGGCCGTCCCTGCCCCGGTCCGTCGACTCGCCTTTTTTGCGCCCGTTTTCGCGCCCGGTTCTCGCGCGGTTGCCGCTACCCCTGTTCGCGCAGGAACCGCTCGATCTCCGACGCGAGCTCGTCGCCCGTCGGGATCTCTCCCGAGTCTTCGGTGGCTTCGATGTTACGCACCATCTCGGCGACGTCGGGCCGTTCGGACAATCCCTCCTCGACGCGCCGCAGGTACTCGTCGACCTGGCCGTCGAGCGTCGACAGCTCCGTCTCGACGCCCGCGATCTCCCGCAGGCGCGATAGCAGCGCGCTGATCGCGGGCGGTGACGGTGTCGCCGACACGTAGTGGGGAACCTGCGCCCACAACCCGACACCCGGGATGCCGGCGTGACCGAGCGCGACCTGGAGCGCGGTCTGCGCGCCGGTCGGACCGGTGTAGTCGGCGCGCCACGCGCCGACCTCCTGCGCGAGCGAACGCGCGGTCGCGGTCGTGAGCACCGTGACCGGGCGGCGGTGGGAGACGAGCGTGGGCATGCCGCCGAGGCCGAACATCATGCGCACGTCGAGGCGTTGCGCCATCTGGAGGAGCTCGTCGCTGAACGCGCGCCAGCGCAGCGACGGCTCCGGGCCACGGCAGACCACGACGTCGCGGCCGGCCCGCCCCGCGATCAGATCGACCGTGGGCCACGTGATCTCGCGCGTCGCGCCGTCGACGAGGCGGACGGACGGGCGCGTCTGTTGCAGGTCGACGAGATCCGTGAGGTCGACACGGCCGAACTCGGCGGCGGAGCCGAGTTGGTCGCTCAGGACGGCGGCGGCGCCGGCGCCGGCGAGCCCGGCGTCGACCCATCCCGACAACGCGACGACGAGCACGGGGTCGCGCAGCTCCGGCCACCGGTCGATCTCGAGCACACCACCACTCTATTGGCGCCGTCGCAACTCCGGCTTTGCGGCAACGGTCGGCAAGCCGCCGTTCCCGCGACTACGGGGCTTCGGCAGCGCTCGCCCTCGGGGCGCGACCGGCCGACCCGGTAGATTCACGATCCCATGCGCCTGCGCATCTTCACGGAACCGCAGCAGGGTGCCGCCTACGAACACCTGCTCGCGGTGGCCCGCACCGCCGAAGAGCTCGGCTTCGACGGGTTCTTTCGTTCCGACCACTACCTGCGCATGGGCGACGGTGATCCAGGCCCCGGGCCCACCGACGCGTGGGTGACACTCGCGGGGCTCGCGCGCGAGACGTCTCGCGTGCGGCTCGGCACGCTCGTCACGGCCGGCACGTTCCGGTTGCCGGGCCCGCTGGCGATCACGGTCGCGCAGGTCGACGCGATGAGCGACGGGCGCGTCGAGCTGGGGATCGGGGCCGGCTGGTTCGACGACGAGCATCGCGCGCACGGCATCCCGTTCCCGTCGACGCGCGAACGGTTCGACCGGCTCGAGGAGCAACTCGCGATCATCACGGGCATGTGGACGACTCCCGTGGGCGAGACGTTCTCGTTCCACGGCCGGTACTACGAGCTCATGGACTCGCCGGCGTTGCCGAAGCCCGTCCAGAGCCCGCATCCGCCGATCATCGTCGGCGGCTACGGCACCAAACGGACTCCCGCACTGGCGGCGCGTTACGCGCAGGAGTTCAACCTGCCGTTCCCGCCGCTCGACATCTATGCCGAGTACGTCCAGCGCGTGAAGCAGGCGTGCGCTGACTCGGGCCGGGATCCCGCGTCGCTCCGGACCACCGTCGCACTCGTCGTCTGCTGCGGCCGAGACGAAGCCGAGTTCCGACGCCGGGCCGACGCCATCGGCCGTCAACCCGACGAGCTTCGCGAGAACGGCGCCGCCGGGCTCCCGGGCGAGGTCGTCGACACCCTGCGCGCCTTCGAGGCGGCGGGCGCCGAGAGCGCCTACCTCCAGCTGCTCGACGTCTCCGACCTCGAACACATCGCGCTACTCGCGGCCGAGGTCATGCCGGCGGTCGGCGCGCAGGCGGGCGCAGCGTGAAGTTCGGCGTCCACGCCGGGCTCCAGAACACGACCACCGACGAGCTACGGGCGCTGTGGCGCCGGATCGAAGGCCACGGGTTCGACTGGATCTCGGTCTGGGACCACTTCTACGCCGCCGACGCGACCGGCGGCGCGGTGTGCCTCGAGGCCATCGCCACGCACGCCGCGTTGGCTCTCGAGACGGATCGCGTGCGATGCGGCAGCCTCGTGTACTCGGTCGGGTACCGGCACCCCGCCGTGCTCGCGAAGGCCATGGCCACGCTCGACCACCTGGCCGGCGGCCGCATCGTGCTCGGCCTCGGCGGCGGCTGGCACCAGGGCGAGTACGACGCGTACGGGATCCCGTTCCCGCCCGTCCCGGTCCGGCTGCGCATGCTCGACGAGGCGATCCAGTGCATCCGCGCTCTCTTGACGGACGAGACCGTCGACTTCGACGGCGAGTTCTTCCAGCTGCGCGACGCGAAGTGTGAGCCGAAGCCGGTCCAGGAGCGGCTGCCGCTGTGGGTCGGCGGCGCGGGCGAGAAGCTCACGCTGCGCACCGCGGCCCGGCACGCCGACGGGTGGAACGTCCCGTTCCTCGATCCCGACACCTATCGCCACAAGGTCGAGGTGCTCTACGACCACTGCGCCGCCGCCGACCGTGACCCGCAGACGATCACGAAGTCGGTGAATCTCGGCTTGGCGTGGCGCCAGGGCGACCTCGAGGCCCAGTTCGGGAACATCGCCGAGTTCGTGAAGCCGGGCGTGTTGATGGGCAGCGTCCAGGAGATCGTCGATCGCATCGGCCGGTACACCGACGCCGGGGCCGAGTGGGTGATCCTCGCGATGCGGGCGCCCTTCGATGTCGACGGGCTCGATCGGTTCGCGGCCGAGGTGCTGCCGGCCCTGCGCTGACGTGGAGACGCGCGCGGCCGCGCTCACGGAGCTCCTCGGCGGCGCCGCCGGCCTGCATTGGTTCCGTGCCCCCGGGCGCGTGAACCTGATCGGCGACCACACCGACTACCACGAGGGCTTCGTGCTCCCACTCGCCGTCGACCGTGACTGCGTCATCGCGGCGCGGCGACGCGACGATGCGCGCGTGACGGTGCGTTCGGTCGAGCTGCGCGCCGACGGCTCTGTCGACGTCGCCGCCGACGGCTCCGACGCGCCGAGCACCGTCGAGCCGAGGTGGGGCCGGTACGTGGCCGGCGTCGTGCGGGCGCTCGCCGACGCCGGACGCCGGCCGGTCGGCTTGGACGCGGCGGTGACGTCGACCGTGCCCGTCGGGGCCGGCCTGTCGTCCAGCGCCGCGCTCGAAGTGGCGGTCGCGGTCGCGCTGGCGGCCGCGGGTGACCTCGCGCTCCCTCCGAGCGAGCTCGCCCGTGTCTGTCAGCGCGCCGAGCATCTCGCCACCGGCGTCCCGAGCGGCGTGATGGACCAGCTCGCCGCCCTGCTCGGTCGCGCCGGTCACGCACTGCTCGTCGACTGCCGAACCCTGGCGGCCGAGCCGATCGCGCTCCCCGCCACGCTGGCGGTGCTCGTGGTCCACTCCGGGCTGCCGCGGACGCTCGTCGGCAGCGCGTACGCCGACCGGCGCGCCGCCGGCGAGCGCATCGCCACCCGCCTCGGAGTGGCGACGCTGCGCGAAGCGACAGTCGACGACGTGCGCGACGAGCCGCGGGCCCGGCACGTCGTCACCGAGAACGGGCGCGTCCTCGAGTTCGCCGACGCCCTCCGTGCCGGCGACGCCACGACCCTCGGCTCGCTCCTGCTCGCGAGCCACGCCAGCCTGCGCGACGACTACGAGGTGTCGACGCCGGAGCTCGACCTGGCCGTCGACCTGCTCGTGGAGCACGGCGCACTCGGCGCCCGGCTGACCGGCGCCGGCTTCGGCGGTTGTGTC
>DATFXK010000305.1:0-2333 GCA_035316005.1 Acidimicrobiia bacterium
CTCCTCCGCCATCGGCGGCGGTACTTCATCGGCACGCTCGATCCGTGCGCGTCGATCGAGTTCGCCCGCGGCTGCCCCTGGGACTGCTCGTTCTGCAGCGCGTGGACGTTCTACGGCCGGAGCTACCGTGTGGTGAGCCCCGAGCGGGCCGTCGACGATCTGGCCTCCTTCAAGGAGCCCGGCGTGTTCATCGTCGACGACGTCGCCTTCGTGCAGGCCAAGCACGGTTTCGAGATCGGCGAGGCCATCGCGCGCCGCGGGATCCGCAAGAAGTACTATCTCGAGACCCGCGGCGATGTCCTCTTGCGTAACCGCGAGGTCTTCAAGTTCTGGACGCGCCTCGGCCTGCAGTACATGTTCCTCGGGCTCGAGGCCATCGACGAGGAAGGGCTACTCAAGTTCCGCAAGCGGATCTCCCTGGGCAAGGCGTTCGAGGCCCTCGAGTTTGCGCGCTCGCTTGGCATCACGGTGGCCATCAACCTGATCGCCGATCCAGAGTGGGACCGCGAGCGGTTCGAGGTGATCCGCCAGTGGTGCATGGAGATCCCCGAGATCGTGAACATCTCGGTCAACACGCCTTACCCGGGCACCGAAACCTGGCACACGGAGGCGCGCCGGGTGCGCACGCGGGACTACCGCCTGTACGACATCCAGCACGCGGTGCTGCCGACCAAACTACCGCTGCCCGAGTTCTACGCGGAGCTGATCAAGACCCAGCGGGTGCTCGCCATGAAGCACCTCGGGTGGGCCGCGTTCAAGGGCCTCATCTCGACCGTCGCCGGTCAGCTCGCGCGCGGTCAGACCAACTTCGTCCGGAGCCTCTGGAAGTTCAGCTCGGTGTACGATCCGTCGCTGATGCTGGCCGACCACAACCGGCCCGTCGACTACGAGATGAAGCTGCCGCCGCCGCCCAAGGCGACGGTCAATCCGAGCACGCTGTACGTGCTGAATGCGCGTGGCCGCTCCGGGCGGGCCATCGACGACGCGACCGAGCAGTTCGTCGAGGCCACGCGGATGGGCACGAGCGAGTAGCCGACGACGGTGCGGCGGTGACCAAGAGATCGCGCGGAGGTGACGGATGAGCCCCAAGCCGCAAGTTCACGAGTTCGGGATGGGAGTCGACGTGCACGGGCGCGACGCCACCAAGGCGGCCTGTCGCGCGGTGTCGGACGCGATCCGGCACTCGAGCCTGCCCCTCTTCCAGGAAGTCCGCGAGCGTGGCGGGAAAATGCTCGTCGACGTGACGGTGGGCGTGCCCGATCCGGACTCGGTCAAGCTCGACGTCGTCCGTCGCGAGCTCCCGCACGGCGAGGTGACCGTGCGCGCCGTCAACGGCGGTCTCCGCGCCGGCGCCGACACCCTCATCGCCTGCGTGGCCATCACGGTCAGCGTCGACTACCCGTCGGAAGCGCGATGAGCGCCGCGACCACTAGGACCGGTCTCAAGCGGCTGCAGCATCTCGTGCTGTGGGTGTCGAACCTCGAGCGCAGCGTGCGCTTCTACTGCGACGTCGTCGGCTTCGAGGTGAAACGACGCTATCCCAACGCGGCGTTCCTCACTATCCCGGGCACCAGCGACGACCATCATCTCGGTCTGTTCGAGCAGACCGGCGTTGCGCGGCCAGACGAGCGAGTGGCGCGCATGTACCACTCGGCGTGGGAAGTCGGCGAGCTCACCGATCTGGCGCGAGCGCGCCAGCGCCTGCTCGACGCGGGGGCGCTCGTCGGCTCGTCGAACCACGGCGTGAGTCTCTCCCTTTACGCGAAGGACCCCGACGGCCTCGAGTTCGAGATCTTCTGGACCGTGCCCGGCGGCGTTTCGATCAGGACGACCGAGCTCGATCTCGACGGAGAGCTCGTGCGACGCGGCCTGACGACGTCCTGACGCAGCGGCCCGAGTCCCAGTCCTACGCTGTCCGGGATTCCCTCGTCGCGGCTGGCCAAAATGTCTCTTTCCACCTTGAATTGGTGGTGACGGACGACGCGAATGTGTTAGAGTCCGCCCGAGTGGAGCACTAGCGCGCGGCGCCTCGCGAGAGGTGTTGAGACTGAAGGTGGCCCCGGTGGCAACCGCGTCAATCCTCGTAGTCGACGACGAGCCCGCGATCCAGGACATCCTCACGTGGTCCCTGACCGCCGAGGGTTATAACGTCGCGACGGCGTCGAGTGGCGAAGAGGCGCTCACGCGTTTCAAGGAGCAGGACTTCGACGTCATCGTCACCGATCTCGTGATGCCCGGGCTCAACGGGCTCGACTTGCTCGAGCGCTCGCGGGTGCTCAACCCACGGGCATCGGTCATCGTGATGACCGCCTACGCCGCGCTCGAGACCGCCA
>DATFXK010000306.1:0-2889 GCA_035316005.1 Acidimicrobiia bacterium
CGGCGCTGGACGCCGAAGCGCTCATCCGCGACGCGGACACGGCCATGTACAGGGCCAAGGAGACCGGTCGCGACGCGGTCTCGGTGTTCGACTCCTCGATGCGCGAATCGGCGACCGAGCGAGTCGAGCTCGAGCGCGACCTCCGCCACGCAATGGACTCCGACGAGCTCTACCTCCTTTACCAGCCGCTCGTGCAGCTCCCGATGGGCACGATCGAGGGGTTCGAGGCCCTGATCCGCTGGTCGCACCCGACCCGCGGCGAGCTCTCGCCGGCGTCGTTCGTGCCGGTCGCCGAGGACACCGGGCTCATCGTCTCGATCGGCACCTGGGTCATCGAAGAGGCGTGTCGCCAGCTGGCCCTCTGGCGCAACGTGATCCCCAACGGCGACGACCTCTACGTCGCCGTCAACCTGTCGGTGCGCCAGCTGCGCGACCCGCAGCTGGTTCCGTGCGTCCGGAGCTCCCTGAAGCGCGAGAAGCTTGCGAACGGGTCGCTGTGCCTCGAGCTCACCGAGAGCCTGCTGATGGACAACCCGGCGGCGGCCGCCGAGCTCCTCGAGCAGCTCCGGTCGGTGGGTGTCGGTCTCTCCATCGACGACTTCGGCACGGGTTACTCGTCACTCTCGTCGTTGCGCCGCATCCCCGTCGATCGCGTGAAGATCGACCAGTCATTCATCGACGGGCTTCATCACGACACCTCGGACGAGAGCCTCGTGGCCGCGATCGTGGCCATGGCGAGCGCGCTGCGGGTGACGACGGTGGCCGAGGGCGTCGAGACGTACGAGCAGGGCAAGCACCTCCACGAGCTCGGCTGCAACGTCGCCCAGGGCAACTTCTACTCGCGACCGCTCCCGGCGGCGGTGGTGCCCGCCGTCGTCGAGAATTTCGGCGTCTCCCGTCGCTCGCACCTCCGGGTCGTGCCCGACTCGAGGCTCGCCTGAGCGAGCCGCCCGTCGCTCAGGCGGTGTGCGCGCGGTCGCGCGGGAGCAGCCGCGCCAGCACCGGCTCCAGATCGAGGGGCCGCACGGCCGGCTCGAGTCCCCGCCCGTCGTACAGGATCTCGTACATCGACGGGTCCGCGGTCTCGAGGCGGGGGAAGTACGCGTCGAGATCGCAGTAGACCGGTAGGCTCGCCGGCGAATCGAGGTACCGGAGCGGCTCCAGCCCGGAGAAGCCCTCGAACGCGCGCGACGTCGCGTCCTGGATGAGATCCAGCACGACCAGGTCGAGGATCGTCACGACCCACCGCACGTTGCAGCGGAGCGCGAGCTGGGCCACCGCCTGGTACAGCCCCAGGCTGACGAGACCGTCGGTCGCCCGACCCCGGTACTCGGCGTCGACGGCGAGAGTGGCGACGTCCCAGACCCGATCGGCCTGGGGGCTCATCCCGGTCCGCTCGAGCACGTGGTCGAGGCGATGCCCCCAGACCGCCTCGATGTCGTCGAGGCTCTTGAGGCCGGCCGGTGAGGGAAGCACGAGACGGATCACTCCCGCCGGCAGGCGCCGCCGATGATCCAGCACGCACACGAACAGGGTCGAGTCCTCGTACGGCCCGTACTCGGCGGCGAGGAGCTCGGGCGTGTTCTTGAAGAACTCGTAGAACACCTCCCGCTCCACGTGACGCGCGAGCTCGGATTCGGGCTCATGGGCCGCGAACGCGTACACGCCGAACGGCTGTGACGGTTGCCCTGCCGCCGCCACGATTCGTCCACCGAGCTCGCGCAGCTCGTCCCGGTCCCGTGTAATCAATGCCGAATCCATGATCAGTACTCCTTTGCGACGATCTCGACGGCGTCGAGGAAGTCGCTCGTGAACTTCGTGGCTGCTGCTGCATCGAACCGCTTGCACGTGTAGATGTCGACGCTGAAGAACAACATTGGCTCGTCCCAGGCGTAGAAGTGCGCACCTGAGTTCTCCCAATGGATCCACCCGGCCCAGCCGTGCGTGTCCGAGCGGTGCGTGGCCGGTTCCATCAGGGGCTTCATGCCGCACACGGACGAGAGCTCGGACAGGTAACGCCGAATGCGCTCATCGGTGATGGGCTCCCGACACGTGCCCTCCACCACGAGGCGCTGTCGGGTGATCATCGGAGCGAGGTCCCGCCACTCCGTTGTCGCTGTGACCACCCCCACACCGTCCGCGTCGACGCGTAAGGATGTCACGTGCGCGGCCGAGCCCTCGGCTGAACACGCACGTGTTCAGTATGGGTAGACCTGGTAGCTCTGTCCAGCCGTGTGGCCAGTGTTGTGACCATTGACCAGGCGGTCGCCGCGACCGCCATGCCGTTCCCGTCGCGCACTTCTTTCCTCGGCTCTGGTATCGGCACTCCACGATCGAAAGTTGATGACCCTCGTCATCGCTGGCGGACGGTCCGTGCGTAGTCTCGGCTCGTGGGTGACGCCCTGCTCACCGTGCTCGCGGCCGCGGTCGGCTACCTGCTGGGGACGATCCCGTCGGCCGGTGTCGTCGCCTGGCTCGCGACCAGAGGGAAGGTGAACCTTCGCGAGGCGGGGAGCGGCAACCCGGGCGCGATCAACGCCATCAAGATGCTCGGGGCCGGCTGGGGGCTCGTGGTGCTCGTCGCCGACATCGCCAAGGGTCTGGCCGCCGGCGTCCTCGGGCTCGTGATCGGCGGCGACCCGGGCGCGTACGCGGCCGCCACCGCCGCCATCGCCGGCCACATCTTCCCCGTGTGGTCCGGGTTCCGCGGCGGCAAGGGCGTGGCGACCTCGGCGGGCGCCTGCCTCGCCGTGTTTCCCGCCTACTTCCCGATCGACATGGCGGTCGCCGGTGCCAGCGCCCTCAAGTCGCGGCGGGCCGACCTCGGCACCCAGGTGGCGTGCTTCGTCTGGGTCGTCTCCGCGCTCGTGTGGTGGCTCGCCGACCTGC
>DATFXK010000307.1:0-4670 GCA_035316005.1 Acidimicrobiia bacterium
GCCGCTCACCGTCGTCGTCGACGACGAGCCGTACCGGGAGGGCGTCGACATCACGAGCGCCGACTTCTACGAGCGACTGGCGGCGGGCGCGTCCGTCTCGACGGCGGCGCCGTCGCCGGGCGACGTGCTCTCGGTCTACGAGCAGCAGGCGGCCGCGGGCGCGACGCAGGTCCTGTCGATCCACATCGGCTCGAACACGTCGGCCACCGTCAACGCGGTGACGGTCGCGGCCGGCTCGAGCCCGGTGCCGGTCGAGATCGTCGACACGGGGACGGCGTCGTTCGCGGTGGCGTGCTGCGTCTGGGCCGCGGGCGAGGCGCTGGCAGCAGGCGCCGACGTCTCTTACGCGGCCGACGTCGCCCGCCGGGTGGCCGACGAGCTCGGGAACGTCTTCATCGTGGGTGCACTCGACCTCGCCCGGCGGGGCGGCCGGCTCGCCGCCGGCGCCGCCGAAGGGGACGGACTGCCCGTGCTCGCGCTGGCCGGCGGGCAGATGCAGCCGGTGGGCCGGGCCCACGACGTCGAGTCGGCCGTCGACACCATGACCGACTACTTCGTCGAAGCTGCGGGGGGTGTGCCGCAGCGGGTCGGCGTCGGCGACGCACTCACCCCCGAGCTCGCCGCCGAGTACGCCGCCCGCCTCGCCGACCGGCCCGAGGTCGCCGAGCTGGTCCGATACGAGATCGGCCCGTCGGTCGGTGCCCACACCGGCGCCGGCACCGTCGGGGCCTGTTTCTTCCCCGTCTCGCCCTGATCCGTCCCTTTCGTCCGCCCGCGGCCCGCTCGAGCCTGTAGAGAACCGCGCGAACTGGGTCGGAAACCCACCACTTCACTGTCAGGTCCCGTCAGGATGAACGGTGCGGCACGACCAAAGGGAGGGGTGCCCAAAATGGCAGCAGCGATGACCGTGAGCCAGCGGCGGGCGATGGACGCGATCTCGGACTTCGCCGGCCGGGCGGCGTGGGTCTACCTGACGGCCGGGATCCTGTCGGTCCTGTTCGGCGCGGTGGTGCTCTCGCTGGTCCTCGACTGGGTCGGCCTGTTCACGGTCGCCCTGTTCGTGGGGATCTTCTTGATCGCCTGGGGGCTGGTGCACCTGCTCGGAGCGCTGGTCGACCGGCCTCCGCACTGGGTGTGGCACACAATCGCCGGAGTGCTCGCGGTCGGCGCGGGCGTGCTCGCCATCGCCTGGCCCGACGTCACGCTGTTCGTCCTGGCCAAGATCATCGGCTGGTCCCTGATCGTCTGGGGGGTCCTCGATCTGCTCTCGGCCTTCGCGACGTACGGCCGACGTCACTGGTGGCTGTACCTGGTGCGCGGACTGGCCTCCATCGCCCTGGGCTTCCTCGCCCTGGACCGGCAGAACGCGACCCTGTACTTCGTCGTCACGATCATCGGCGCCTTCGTGATCATCTGGGGCGTGACCGACATCGTCATCGCCTTCATGCTCCACGGCGCCAAGGCGAAGTGGGAGCGCGAGGAGCGGGCCATCCGCCGGCCGTCGTCGAACGCCGGGAGGCGCCCGGCGGCGTCGCGCACCACGACCGCGCGCAAGGCCCCGGCCCGGAAGCCGGCGAAGAAGGCCCCGGCCCGGACGACGAAGCGCTGACTGCCGGCGGCGCGCGACGCCCGGCGTCGGTCGGTCAGCGGAGGTAGCGCTGCTCGTCCTCGCCCGGCTCGACGCCGAGCGCGTCGACAGCCTGGGCAGGCGACAGCACGGACATCTCGGCCCGTGCCGTCACACACGGGCGCTGCTTGGCGTCGAGGACCACGGCCTCGGTGAGAATGCGGCGATCGTCCTCGTCGACGACGCGCACCTCGAGGCGGTAGGGGCGGTCGACGCGCACGGGCCAGTCGAAGCTGGCGTTCGTCTCCCTCGTGAACGCGAACTTCTCGCTGAGGGCGATGGTGGCCCAGCTCATGCCTTCGTCGATCAGGGCGAGGGTGGCGCCACCGTGCACGTAGGTCGGCGCGCCGGAGAACTCGTCGCCCAGCGTGAAGTCGGCGAACACGACGCGGCGATCGGTGTCGTGCGAGAACGGCACCTGCATCCCGCGCGTATTTGACGGCTCGCACACGAAGCAGTTGGACCCGAAGCCCCAGCGCGTGTTCTCGAGCCGCTCGACCGGCACGGCTGCAGAGGTTAGGGCGCCGCGCCGAGCAACCCGAGGTCAGCCCATCGGGCCACCACCGAACCCGAACCCGGCGCACCTGCCGTTCTCGGGCTGGGAGATCGTCACGCGGTCGGCGGTGATCGCCTCGGCGTCCCCCGTCCCGGCGGCGCTGACGCACTGCCCGGTGGCGAGGTCCGTCTGGCTGGCGGCGACGAGCTGCGTCACCTTGGTGGAGCTCGACAGTGTGACCTTCACGTTCTTGGTCTTCGTCGAGGGTGCCTGCGAGCCGCCCGCCTGCGGGCGGCGCGAGAACTGTGCCGCCTTCACGACGACCTCCTTCCCTTTCACGCTCTCGACGCTGCCGAACGCGACGCCGCCGGTCCGGCGCCGGGCGTTGCCGTTGCGCGGGAACGAGCCGTTGGGCGGGGCGGAGCCGTTCGTGACCGTCCCCCCGGGCGCGCCGCCCGGTCCCGCGCCCGGCGCGGCACCGTTCCCACCCCGGGGCCGCGCGCAGTCGGTGGACGACGTCGCGGTGATGGCGACGGTCGAGGCCGTGATCTTCCCCTTGTCGACGCTGCCCTTCCCGGCGACGCGGACGCACGCACCCTCAGTGACCGCGTTCGGCGAGGTCTCCTGGACCTGCTGATACGTGGTCGAGCCGGTCAGCGTCACGGAGACGTCGGTCGTCTGGCTCTGGTCGTCGGGGTTCGTGCGCTGCAACTGGAGCGCCGATCCCGAGATGCTCGTGAGCATGCCGCTCGCGAACGGCCCTCCGGGCGGCGCCGCCTGGGCACCGGCGACGTTGGCCGTCAGACCGACGACCACGCCCAGCG
This sequence comes from Acidimicrobiia bacterium, assembly GCA_035316005.1. Lineage (GTDB taxonomy): Bacteria > Actinomycetota > Acidimicrobiia > IMCC26256 > JACDBD01 > JALZAA01. The sequence continues at coordinate 2,948 of DATFXK010000307.1, forward strand.
CGCTCGCCGCCGTGATGGTGCGGATCCCGATCGACCGCAGGTTCATGCGTCTGCTCCTCTCTGCACGCGTGGGTGATCTCCCGATGCCTCGCTCATCCGCCCACCCGGCGGTTGGAGGGGAAGCCGGTGCCGCCGAAGCGGAACGGGCTCGGAAAGCCGTCGGCGCCGTTCTGGGTCGCGCTCTGGGTCGCCGACGAGGGCAGCGGCTCGGAGGTGTTCGCGAGCACGACCTCCTCGCCGGCGCGGAGACCGCCCTTGATCTCGGTCCAGGTGTCGCCGACGGCGCCGATCGTCACCCCGACCCGCCGGGGGTTGCCGCCGTCCAGGACCTCGACGGTGTGGCGGTTCCCGAACGTCGTGACCGCCGAGGTCGGCACGGCGAGCGCGGCCGTCGCGCTCCCCGTGGTGATGGACACGGTTCCGGTCGAACCGTTCTGGAGGTTGGCGTCGCTCCGGTCGAGGCCGACGATGACGAGGTACGTCGGGGTGGCGCTGCTCTGGTTGTTGTTCGTGCCGCTCGTCGTCGGCACGACGGACACGTAGGCGACCTTCCCGGTGAGCGCCTTGCGGCCGCCGTCGGGCACGAGCGTGGCGGGCTGCCCGACCGCGACCTGACCGACCCGGTCCACGCTGACGGTCGTCGCCACCTCGTAGCCGCCGTCGCCCTGCACGACGATGTTCGCCGTCGACGACGCCGCGTCGACGGTGTCGCCGACGTTCAGGTTCACGGCCACCACGGTCCCGTCGATGGGGCTGCCGATCGTCGCCTGGTTCAACGCCTGCTCGGCCATGGCGACGTCCGCCGCGGCCGCGTCGACCGCCTGCTGGTCCGCGGCCAGGTCGGCGGCCGACGGCGACGAGCCGCCGCCGGTTCGCCCCCCGGCGCCGTTGCCGCCGTTGCCGCCGGCCCCGCTACGGGACTGCCCGTTGCCCCCACCCCCGGCCGAGCCGCTCGGCGCCGACGGCGCCGGCTGCTCGCTCGCACCGGCGTTGGCGGGTGGGGGCGTGGTCGTCGCCGGCGCGGTCGTCGGGGGCGTCGTGGTCGGCGGGGGCTCGTTCGCCCGCTGCTGGAGCAGGTCGTCGAGCTTGTTCGACGCGTCGACGAGGGCGTTCTGCTTGTCGCGCACCGTGCCCTGGGCACTCTGCACGGCCGCCAGGGCCTGCTGACAGGCTGACACCTGCTGCGAGGTCGGCGGCGTGTTCGGGTCGTTCCCGATCGGAGCGCACATCGCGGTCGCGGTGTGCAACGCGTTGTCCGCGTTCGCGATGGCGACGTCGACGGCGTGCTGCGCCGCGATCACCGCCTGCTGCGCGCTTGCGATCTCGGGGTCGGGGGACGTCGTCTGCAGGGAGACGAACCGCGCCGTCGGCGTCGTCCCGGACCGCGACGACCGCAACGACGCGTTGGCCTGAGCACCACTCGACGAGCCCGAGGACCCGGTGTCGCCGGCGCCCCCGGCGCCCCCGGCAGTCGACGTCGACTGGCCCGAGAGCGCGTTGTCCAGCGTGAGTTGGGCTTGGGCGAGCGCCTGCTGCTTGCCGGCGAGGTCGGAGAGCAGCGACGCGGGGTCGAGCGAGGCGAGCGACTGGCCGACGGTGACGGGGTCGCCGACCTTGACGTTCACCGCGGCGACCGTGCCACCGATCGGGAAGGCGAGTTTGGCCTGCGATACCGGCTCGATCGTCGCCGTGCCGGTGAGCGCAGCGTCGACGGACCGGCGGG
>DATFXK010000308.1:0-2252 GCA_035316005.1 Acidimicrobiia bacterium
CGACCGGACCCGACCCACTCCGTCGACGTGGCCCTGTACGTAGTGGCCGCCTAGCGGGTCACCGGCCCGAAGCGCCGTCTCGAGGTTGACCTCGTCACCGAACGGTTTGGCGCGGCGGAGCGTCTCCGGCATGACGTCGAAAGCCAGAGAGCCGTTGGCGCGCTCGGCGACCGTCAGGCAGACGCCGTCGACGGCGACCGAGTCGCCGACGGTGGGCTCGAGTGAGCTTTCGACCACGAGCCGGGCTCCGTCGAAGGATGCGACCTTGCCACGCTCGCGGACGATGCCGGTGAACATGCTTTGAAGCCTACGCAGTGCCGTGCGCCCGCGGCCTGCGCGGCCCGGCGCAGAATTGTCGCAAGTCGTGGCCGTCGCGTCACCGACGCGCGCGCTTTTGGGCGGTACGCTCACCGCGAGTGGCGGGTGGTCCTTCTCCCCACCCAGGGAGGGGAGTGCACGCGGGCGCGCGCGGTCCTTCAAGCGCACGTCAGAGCTCCGACGCTCCTTGAATTCGAAGCTAGCGCCGCCCCGCAGTCCCGTGTCAGGCCTAGTCAGGTGCGCCGACCAACAGCCGCGAGAGCGTCGCGGGCGGCCAACTCCTGCAGCCGGCGCTCCGTACCGACGTCGAGCTCGTTCTGGAGCTCGAGCATGACTTCTGCCTGCTCCGGCGTGAGGCCGGTGAGGTCCGCGGTCTCGAGCTCGGCGCGCAGTTCGTCGTCCGAGATGTGGCTCGCCAGCCAGCGTGCGATCGCGATGACGAGCCGGTCGCTGACCCGAATCCGCTCAGGGCTCGTTGACATAGGCGATCAACAAGACGTCCTCCCCGACCCGGTGGGTTTCGAAACGGCTCAGCTCGACCGGATCGTCCAGATCCGCGAACAGCGTCGGCCCTGAGCCGGCGACCTTCGGCGCGACGAAGACCAGCAGCTTGTCGACCAGGCCGGCTTGCAGGAACGCCGTCGCGAGCGTTGGCCCGCCCTCGAGCAACAACGACTGAACGCCCTCGCCCGCGAGCAGCCCGAGCTCTTCCGCGAGCGGGCCTGAACATTGCTCGAGCTCGACCCCGTCGGGCACCGGCCCGCTGCCGAAGACAAGGCGGCGCGGCTGCCGGACGGCCCCGACGTCGCGTGCTGTCAGCGCCGGGCGATCGGCGCGCGCCGTGCCCATGCCGACCGCCACCGCGTCCGAGGCAGCACGAAGCTCATGGACGAGCCGCCGGCTCTCCTCGCCCGAGATCCAGCGGGAGCCCGGCAGCGTCAGGCGCCCGTCGAGCGTGGTCGCCGCCTTGTACGTGACGAAAGGCCGCCGCTTGGTCACCCACGTCAGCCAGGCCTCGATCTGCTGTCGAGCCAGGAAGCCGAGGACGCCGTCGGCTACCTCCGTCTCGAGCCCGGCGGCTCGAAGCTGTTCGAGCCCGCCGGAAGCCTCCGGGTTGGGGTCGCGCACACCGACGACCACCTTGGCGACGCCCGCGTCGATCACGGCCTGTGCGCACGGCGGTGTGGAGCCGGCATGCGCGCACGGCTCGAGCGTGACGTAAAGCGTCGACCCCTCTGCACGCTCGCCGGCGGCGGCGATCGCGTTCACCTCCGCGTGTGCATCACCTTTCCGCTCGTGCCAGCCCTCCCCGACGACCTCGCCGTCCCGCACGAGCACCGCGCCCACGACCGGGTTCGGGTGCGTCGTACCCCGCCCGCGCTCGGCGAGCTCGAGTGCCCGCTCGAGAAAGCTCATCCCAGCCCGCCCACGAGCTCACGGTAGCCAGCGGCGGGGTCGCCCCTGCCGAAGACCGCGGTCGCCGAGACGAGCAGATTCGCGCCCGCCGCGTGCGCCGCGCCGATGTTCTCGTGGTTGACGCCGCCGTCGACCTGGAGCTGCATCTCTTTGGGGAGCAGCTCGCGCAATCGGCGGAGCCGCTCGAACGCCTCGGGCATGAACTGCTGGCCCGAGTAGCCGGGCTCGATGCTCATGCAGAGCACGAAGTCGGCCGCTGCCGCGATCGCGGCTTCGGCCACTTCCTCGACCGGCGTCTTCGGCTTCAGCGCGACGCCGGCCCCGAGCCCGAGCTCCCGCGCGCCGGCGACGATCTCACCGACGTCTTTCACCGCCTCGTAATGGAAGGTGACGCTGTCGGCACCCGCTTCCCGGAAAGCCCTGAACTGGTGCTCCGGCGACTCGATCATCAGGTGGACGTCGACCCGCCCGCCGCCGTCGTGAATCACGTCGCCGATCGACTGGAGCACGATCGGGCC
>DATFXK010000309.1:0-3193 GCA_035316005.1 Acidimicrobiia bacterium
AACGGTGAGCCCATCGTGCTCGACGGCGAGTTGACCGGTCGTCTTCCCGGCCGGGTACTGCGCCCTGGTTGACCGATGGGCGCGCGCGACGTTCTGACACGCGAGGACGACGCCTCTCGGACCCGGCCGTGGGTATTCGACGCCGACGGACACGTCGTCGAACCGCCACGTGTCTGGAACGAGCTCCTGCCGGCGCGCTTTCGCGACTACGCGCCGCGTGTTCTCCAATCCGAGGGGCACTACCGGTTCGCGTGCGGGGACCGTCTCGGCTTTCGCATCGAGGGCCGCAGCGAGGCCGTCGGCGCGCCCGGTCAGACTCCCAAACGGTCGGAAGCTCCGGTGGCGGCGCGCGGGGGATCGCAGCCGGCCCCGCGCTTGAGCGACATGGCCGTCGACCACATCGACTCGGTTGCGCTGTACCCGACGTTCGGGCTGATGATCCAGGGCGTCACCGAACGTGAGCCGGCGTTGGCGCTGTGCCGAGCCGTGAACGACTGGCTGGCGGAGTACTGCTCGCACGCGCCCGATCGACTGATCGGCGTCGGCACGCTCCCAATGACCGACGCCGGCGACGCGCTCGGCGAGGCGCGCCGGTGCACCGAGGAGCTCGGCTTCCGCGGCGTGTGGCGCCGCCCCGAGCATTTCGGCGCGTTGCCGAGGCTCCAGGACGACGCGTATGAGCCGCTCTGGACGTACCTCGAGGACGCCGGTGTGCCGTTCGCCATCCACCCCGGCATGAGCGGTCTCGTGCCGTTCGACGAGCTGGAGCGTCGCTACGACGACTACTTCAGTGCGCTGCACGCCGCGCACTTCGTGATGGAGCAGATGTTGGCGCTCACGACGTTCATCGCCTACGGCATCCTCCAACGCCATCCGCGCCTGCGTGTCGCGTTCCTTGAGTCCGGCGCGGTCTGGGCCCACTCGTATCTGCACCGGCTCGACGAGCACCTCGAGCTGTTCGGGTTCGACCGTGGCGCGCTCACCATGCCGCCGTCCGAGTACTTCCGGCGCCAGTGTTTCGTGTCGGTCGAGGAGGTCGAGCCCGGCCTCGCCGAGATGCTGGACGCGTATCCCGAGTCGGTTGTGTTCGCCTCGGATTACCCGCACGCGGACGGCACGTTCCCGGGATCCACGCGGAGCCTGCTCGAGACCGATGACCTCGACCGGTCGGCGGTCCGTCGTGTCCTGCGCGACAACGCGTCGCGCCTGTACGGGCTTGCTCGGTGAGTGCCCGAGACTGGTCCGAGATGCGTGTTTTCGACGCGATCTTCGGCCTGCGTGCCACGCGCGTCTACGAGGACCGTCCGCTGCCGCCCGAGTCGATGGCGCGGATCCTCGAGGCAGCGACCCTTGCCTGCAGCTCGGGAAACACGCAGCCGTGGGAATTCGTTGTTGTGACCGATCGGGGTGTCAAGCGCGAGCTGAAGGCGATCATGGTCGAGGCGTTCGCGCACGTCGACCGCGACCGGGCGCAAGCCGCCGAGGAGCTCGTCGACGGCTCCGGCCGACCGGTCACCGGCCACGCTGCCATCGACAGCATCGACGTCGTCGCGGCGTTGGTGTTCGTGTTCTGGAACCCTGACCGGGGCATTCGCATGAAGGGGGAGTACGCGGAGAACCCGGACGGCACGCTGCGTCCTACGCGCCACATCCCCGGTGGCCGGGGATCGAGCGTGTACCCCGCATGTCAGAACATGATGCTGGCGGCGCACGCGCTCGGCGTCTCCTCGCTGTTCACGACGTTCTTCGGGCTCGCCGAGGGGCGAGTGCGGGAGCTGCTGGGCGTCCCGCCGCGCATGTTCCTCGAGGCCGCCGTGTTCCTCGGGTTCGGCGCCGAGCAGCTCGGCAAGCCACGGCGCAAGCCCCTCGAAGAGGTGGTGCACCTGAACGACTGGGACCTCCGATACCGACGGGAGGTGCGGCAGCCATGACCACGACCGAGATCCCGCGCATCGTCTCGGCCGACGATCACGTCGTCGAGCCTGGCGACGTGTGGACCAGCCGGCTTCCGGCGAAGTACCGCGACGTCGCCCCGCGTGTGCAGCGCGCACCGGTTGCGGAGATGACGTTCCTCGGCGGGAATTACACGTACCGGATCGGCGACGACGGCCCGCTCGCCGACTGGTGGCTCTACGAGGACCGCGCCGTGCCGCACACCCGGCTGAGCGCCTGCGCCGGTTTCGCACCCGACGACGTGCAGGTCGTGCCGATGACATACGACGAGATGCGTCCCGGCTGCTACGAGCAGGCCAACCGCCTCGAAGACATGGACCTCAACTGGGTCGAGGCGTCGCTCTGTTTCCCGACGTTCCCCCGGTTCTGCGGCCAGGCGTTCCTCGAGGCAGAGGACAAAGGGCTCGCGCTCCTGTGCGTGCAGGCCTACAACGACTGGATGGTCGAGGAATGGTGCGCCGGTTCCGACGGGCGCCTCATCCCGCTGTGCCTGATCCCGCTGTGGGACGCCGAGCTGGGGGCGGCGGAAGTTCGGCGCAACGCGGCGCGCGGCGTCCGGGCCGTGTGCTTCTCCGAGCTGCCGACGAACCTCGGGCTCCCGTCGGTACACGACGCCGCCCGCTTCTGGGACCCGTTCGTTGCCGCCTGTGACGAGACCGGGACGGTCATCTGCATGCACAGCGGGTCGGGCTCGAAGATGCCGTCGACGTCCCCCGACGCGCCCCCGGCGGTGTCCTCCACGCTCACGCACAAGCTTGCCGAAGGGTCACTCGCCGACTGGCTCTTCTCCGGCCTGCTGGTGCGCTATCCGAACGTGAAGATCACGTACTCCGAGGGCCAGATCGGCTGGATCCCCTACATCCTCGCCCGGGCCGACCGGGTGTGGGAGCACAACCGGGGCTGGAGCGACTCGCGCGACCTGGTGCCCGAACCGCCCAGCACCTACTACTGGGGCCGCGTGTACGGCTGCTTCTTCGACGACGCCGCCGGCCTCGCCGCGCTCGACGCCGTCGGACCGAAGCAGGTGACGTTCGAGACCGACTACCCGCACGCCGACGGCACGTGGCCGCACAGCAAAGATGTTGCCGAGCGTCTCTTCGCGGGGCTTCCCGACGACGTCGTGCACAAGATCGTGCGCGGCAACGCGCAGCGACTCTTCGGTTTGGAGTCGCGCGACTGACGGACACGGGCCTGGTCGTCGACCTTTTTGCGGTCAATCGGCTTCAGCGGGACTCCTCGC
>DATFXK010000310.1:0-2711 GCA_035316005.1 Acidimicrobiia bacterium
TAGCGGGCACCGCCGAGGTCGAACGGAACGGCCTCGTAGGCGACGCCGGTCGCGTCGACGACCTTGAGGGCCTCGGCCACGACCTCCGGTCCGATGCCGTCGCCGCCGATGATCCCGATCTTTTGGGACACGCTGCCTTCCCGAGAACGAAAAACCGCCCACCGAAGTGGACGGTCGAGGCGAACGCCGGTGAGGGCGCTCGCTAGCGAATGACGATGACGGTGCTGACGAGGCGACTCATCGGGGACGAGGCTAGTCGATCCCCCGTAGGGGGCCGCGAGCCAATAGGTCCGACTCCCTGCGCCGTCCGCTAACGACGTGTCGTGGGGGGCACGGCCGGCGCGGCGGAGGCGGACGGCTGGGTCGGTGGCGGTGCGGTGACGTTCACGGGATAGTCGGGCGACGCGGGCACGAACTCGACCCAGGTGCGGCCGGGTTGGAGCTTGATCGGCGCTCCGGTGGCGTCGACGTACTGCGTCGGCTGCGAGCGGTCGGACCGTGTCCACTGACCTCTGGCCACCTTCCCGTCGGAGAACACCCAGGCTTGTCCCTGGCCGACGGTCTGGTAGGCACCGCCCTCGGGGCTCGGCACGCAGCAGCCGACGAACTGCACGATCACGTTCGTGGGCGCGATCTGCTGGCCGGAGGCGGCGGTATGGGGCGCGAGGCCGTACGAACGCTTCCACGTGCGGGAGCCGGCATCGAAGGTGTACGTGACGCCGTACCCCTGCTTGAACCCGACGTCGACCTGCGCGACGGGATCGCCGTTGAACGCGGCGCCGGCATCGAGGTACGAGAACAGCGGCCGGACGGGCACGGGCTGTCCGCCCTTGCCGAGCAGGTCCTGGCCGTGGCCGTACAAGTTGTGCGGTGCCTTCTTGGACTTGTCGCGGAACATCGCCGAGCCCGCCTGCGACTCGTCGAGCGAGTTCACCCCCGGCGCCTGTCGGATCAAAGCGACGGTCTCGGGGATGCCACCCGAGTAAGCGAAGATCCCGCCGAGGGGCGTCACGATGTCCGGGTCCATGGCGCGCACCGAGCGGATCGGCCCGATCACATCGGGAATGGTCGAGTTGTAGACAGCGACGAACCGCGTGATCTCGCCTTCGGTGACTTCCTCGAACACGACGTCGGCGGCGTCGAGGTTCGTCTGCGGGCGAGCCTCGGGCGTGTTCTCGATCTTGACCGACAGTGCGGGGCGCCCGAGGCTCTCCCCGTTCGGATCCGGCAATCCGGTGAGTGGCGCGACGGTCGGCTTCGGAGTCGTGGGCGCCACGCGCTTCTTCGCCGAGCCGCCACCGCCGCCACACGCAGCGGCGACGACGAGCAGTGCGGCGGCGACGAGGACCATCGGTCGGGAAGGACGCATTGGGGGAAAGCTACTAGGCGGCCGCGGTCGCGTTCTGGATCGAAGGGTGGGATTTCCCGGCCGGCCCGGCACCGAAGACCCGCAGCACATTGTCGGTGACGGCGGCGGCGACGGCGTCGTAGGGTGACGCGGGCCCCGGCGGGGTGGCTTTGGTAATCCACCAGATCGAGCCAGACGCGAAGACGCCGGCGCCGCTTGGCGCCGTGTAGTACGTCATATCCGAGAAGCTCGCCTTCCCATGGCAGGTCACCGGTGAGTGGGCCAGGATCTGCACGTTCTTCGGGGCTTCGGGTGTTCCCACGTACCGGTCATACTCCGGTCCGATCGCGCCGGGCAGGGTCTGACCAGCGGTGACGCCGGTTCCCTCGAACACCCATGCGCCAGGATCGGTGATCACCATGTCCGCGCTCACCGGGTTGCACTCGTACTGCTGGCCGATCATGGCGTCCTCGGGCCGGTTCACGGGTGCGTCCCGCCAGTTCACCGTGACCAGTGACGCGTCGCTGGCACGCATCGGATCCTCGCGCGCCGACTTGTAACAGACCTGGTGGCGCTCGGGCCCGAGCGCGGAGGGCTCGAAGCGGATCTGGCGGTACGCCGCATTGGCGCCGAAGAACGCAAGGTTCACGCCGCCGTCTCGGGCGGCTTCGGCACCGTCACGCATCGGCTTCGACCAGTACTCGTCGTGACCGGGCGACAACAGCGCTCGGTGCTGGAGCACGAGCTCGGGATGGCGGTGGAAGTCGACACTTGTCGTGTAGCTGACGTCATAGCCGCGTCCTTCCAACAGCTGGACGAGCGGGAACTCGAGCCCCACGAAGTCACCCGCTCCGCCGGTCTGGTCGTACGGGCGGTCGTACGAGACGATCCGGCCGCGGTCGTCGAAGGTGCGACCGGCGCGACCCCGCCCGTAGTAGAGGGAGTATCCGCCCCATTCGTTGTACGCCTGCCATTCGCTCACGGCGTTCATCATGTAGAACGCGGAATGGCTCGCGTCGTCGCGCACGGTGAGCGGGATCCATCGCTGCACCCCCTCGGCGGGGGCGACGAGCTTGAGGAGATAGCAGCCGGGCGGCCACGACTTGTCGACGGACACCACGAGCGATGGCGTCCACGGAGCTTCGACGAGGTTCACGCCCGGCGTGACCTTCGCGGGCGCCTGACGCGTCCCCGGAACGTCCTCCGACGTCCAGACGAGCCTGCCCCCCTTGCCGCCGTACGACCCCATGCGGTACGCCTCGACGTGGAAGGCCTTCGCTCCCGTCGACACGAACAGCTGGACCTTCTCCCCTTGGACCGCGCTCACGACGCTGGCAAAACCCTCGATGGCGTCGCCCTCGGC
>DATFXK010000311.1:0-2134 GCA_035316005.1 Acidimicrobiia bacterium
CCTCGTGGGCGCGGCGCGGCGAAACCATCCCGTACTGCTCCAGCAGACGGGCACGCAGGCGCACGGGATCTGGGTTTCACCAGCCGATTCGACGGATCCGGACGACCCCGAGCTGCCGCCGTGCGGGATGCTGAACGAGCACCTGCGCGGCTTCACGATGACCGGCTTTACCGTCCAGGGCTTTGCCGGCTTCGGGGTCTATCTCGCCTGTGCCGACGACTTCCACATCCGGAGCAACACGGCGAGTGGAAATCTCACGTACGCGATCTTCCCCGTCCGCTCGTCGCACGGCGACCTGGCGCGCAATCAGGTGTCTGGGACGAAGAACGACGCGTGCCTCTACGTCGGGCAGGACGAGTCGATCAAGGTGCACGACAACGTCGCCACCGACTGCGTGATCGGATTCGAGATCGAGAACAGTCACCACGTGCGCATGGTCGCCAACCACGCGATCAACAACACCGCGGGGATGCTCGTCGACATCGTCGGCAACCGGGAGGTCAACACCATCTCGGGCAACTTGGTCGCCCACAACACCTTCGAGAGCAACAACCGGCCGAATTCGGCGTCGCCCGAAGAGGACACGTCGCAGATCGTGCCGGGAATCGGCCTGATCCTGGAGGGCGCCGACGACACGCTGATCGAGCACAACCGTTTCAGCGACAATGGTTTTGCCGGGATGACCCTGGTCAGCCCGTGCGTCGTCGATCCGGCGTTCTGTTCCCCGCCGATCGACTTCGACCCGAATCCCGACCAGAACCGGGTGGTCAGGAATACCTTCGATGGCAACGCCGCCGACGTGTTCTATCTCCCCGGGGCGGGCCAGGGGAACTGCTTCGCAGCGAACCATCCCGCTACGCTGAACGTTCTCGGGGGACCGCTTCCGGCGTGCCGTTGAGTCGGGAGATGGGATACAGGTCTGGACCCAAGCGTCAGCAGCAGGAGGGCATCGGAGGGTTCCTTCGGCTGGCAACCGCGCTGGCCGCGCTTGACCGACACGACGGCAACGGAACCGGATCGGGAGCCGACGAGACGTATTGCAGGATCCTTTCCCTCCCGAGGAAGGAGAGGTAGACTCCGCCGCCGACGCGGGACGGCTTTCTGTCATGCGGGTCGAACGGATGCGGCTGGTGGACCGGTTGCTGGGCGTCCCTGCGTGCGCCGTCTTGACCGTCGCGAGACGGCTGGGCGATCTCGTGCGTCGCCGGCCGGTACGAACGCCCAGGCGGATCGCCTTCGTCAAGCTGGCGGAGCAGGGTTCGACCGTCATCGCCTCCTCGGCGCTCCGCCGTGCCATCCGGATGGTTGGGCGCGAGAACGTGTTCTTCGTGGTCTTCGAGGAGAACCGGTTCATCCTCGACGTCATGGGACTCCTGCCCGGCGAGAACGTCGTCGCCATCCGCGCCGACGGCCTGCTCGGGCTCCTCGCGGGGACGCTGAGCGCGCTGCGCCGCCTCCGGCGCCTGCGGGTGGATGCTGTCGTCGACCTAGAGTTCTTCGCCCGCTTCTCGGCGATCCTCGCCTACCTCTCGGGCGCGTCGAGCCGCGTCGGGTTTCACCCCTTCGGGGGGGGCGGACCGTACCGCGGCGACCTCATGACGCACCGCCTGCTCTTCAACCCCCACCTGCACACGGCGCAGACCTTCGAGGTCATGGTGGAGGCGCTCGAGATCCCGCCGCATCGCCTGCCGACGTTCGACCGCCCGCCGCCCCCGGCCGACGACCCGCCGCCCGCGTTCGTTCCCGAGCCGCACGAGATCGAGTCCGTCCGGCTGCTCCTCCGCGACGCCGGCGGAGCTGCCGACGAGCCCATCGTACTGCTCAATCCCAACTGCTCCGATCTGCTGCCCCTGCGGGCGTGGCCCTCGGGGCGCTACGTCGAGCTCGCCCGGCGGCTGCTCGACCACGATCCGCGGGTCCGGGTCGTGATGACGGGCGCCCCGTCGGAGCAGGACGAAGTGGCCGCTCTCGTCCGGGCCGTCGGATCCGATCGCTGCGCCAGCCTGGCTGGGCGAACCACGCTCCGCGAACTGCTGGTGCTCTACGCCCTGGCCGAGGTGCTGGTGACGAACGACAGCGGCCCCGCGCACTTCGCCACCCTGACCCCGATCGACGTGGTGACGCTCTTCGGCCC
>DATFXK010000312.1:0-27492 GCA_035316005.1 Acidimicrobiia bacterium
GAAGACGAGCCCTCGTCGAACGGCGCCCGCCGGCGTCGCTGGATCACCGACCAGCCGGCACTCGACGGTCTCCGAGGGGTTGCCGTCGCGGGGGTCCTGCTCTTCCACGCCGGCTTCTCGTGGGCCGTCGGGGGATTCCTCGGCGTCTCGACCTTCTTCACGCTGTCCGGATTCCTCATCACCTCGCTCCTCATCCGGGAGCGGACCGCGACCGGCAGCATCCGACTGAGGTCGTTCTGGGCCCGGCGGTTCCGTCGGCTCATGCCCGCCGCCCTCCTCACGCTCGGCCTGATCGTCCTGTACGGCGTGTTCGCGGCGACACCCGAGCAGTTGCAGAACCTGCGCGCCGACGTGCTCGCCGCTCTGGGCTACGGCGCGAACTGGCGGTTCCTCTTCTCCGGTCAGTCGTATGCCCAGCTCTTCTCGAGCCCGTCGCCGGTCGAGCACTTCTGGAGCCTCGCGATCGAGGAGCAGTTCTATCTCGTGTTCCCACTGATCGCCGTGGGCGTGCTCGCGGCGGCTCGGGGCTCACGGCGCGCGTTCGGCGTCACGCTTGCGGTGCTCGCCATCGGATCCGTGCTGCTGACGCTCGCGCTCTACCACCCCGGCGGAGACACTTCGCGCGTGTACTACGGCACGGACACGCGGGCGGTGGAGCTGTTCGTCGGCGCGCTCCTCGCGGTGCTGTTCTCCCGGCGGCTGATCGTCAAGAGGTACATCCCGCGACTCATCGTGCTCCTGCTCGGCACGGCGGCATTGGTCGCGACGATCGTCGTCTGGGTGACGACGGATCAGTACTCGACCTGGCTCTACCAAGGCGGCCTCGCGGTGTACGCGCTCGGGAGTGCCGCGATCATCGCGGCCGCGCTGCAACCCGGCCTGGTGCGCAACGTGCTCTCGATCGCGCCGCTGCGGTGGCTTGGACGCATCTCGTACGGCGTGTACCTGATCCACTGGCCCGTGTATCTCTGGCTCAGCCCGGGCCGAACGGGCCTCGATCCGTGGCCGCTCTTCCTGCTCCGGGCCGCGGTCACGATCGCGCTCGCCGTCGCGTCGTACCACCTGGTCGAGCAGCCCATCCGGCGGGGAACGGTGCTCACCCGCTGGCGTCCGCTCGTTGTCGCGCCGGCCGCCGCCCTGGCGGTGATCGTCGCGCTCCTCCTCGTGACCACGGATCCGCCGAAGCCCGCCATCACGTTTGCCGCCCCCGACGCGCCCCGCCTGCCGGCGAAGAAGTCCTTGCCGCCCGCGGCCGTGTCACGGTCGCAGCCCATCACGGATGTCATCGGCGCGCCGCCGCCGCGTCCCACGCCGCCACCGCTCGCCCCGGGCCAGGCGCCGCGGGTGCTGATCGCCGGCGACTCGTCGGCGTTCGAGATGGGCGTGGGCCTGGCCCGATGGGGGAACGACTCCGGGAGACTGAAGGTCTGGGACCGCGGGCAGTTCGGGTGCGGCGTGTTGCAGGGCGGGCTCGCCAAGTTCACGTACGAGGTCCGCACCATGGACTGCAAGTCCTGGCCCGACTTCTGGGGCGCGGACCTCGTGGACGTCCGTCCGCACATCGTCGTCGTGATGGTGAACGTCTGGGACGTCACCGACCGCCAGCTGCCCGGCGACCCGAAGTGGCGCCACCCCGGCGATCCGAAGTACGACGCGTTGTTGCGGCAAGGGATCGCGGCCGACATCGACCTGCTGTCGTCACAGGGTGCGACGGTGGCATGGGTCCTCAGCCCGTACATCCAACCCGGTCTCGACCGTCAGGGTGGCCCGTGGCCGGAGGGGGCCCACCAGCGGATGGACCGCCTGAACGCCATCATCCGTGAGGTCGTGGCGACGCGGTGGGACCGAGCGACCGTCGTCGACCTGCAGGCCCACATGCGCGCTCGGCCGCAGGGCGAGCTCGACTGGAGCGAGCGTCCGGACGGCAACCACTTCAGCGACGATGCGAGCTACGCCATGGCGCAGAGCTGGCTGGGGCCGACGATCAACGCGCTGGCGCCGCGCTGACGGACTTCTTCGCGGTTACTTGTGGCGCGGCGGCTGCGCCACCTGCGCGGCGGCGGTCGATGGTGGTGGTGGCGACGGCTTCGGCATATGCAGCAACGCGAGCAGCTGGGGAACGAGCTGCTCGGACGCGTACCGCGCGCCGTCGACGTCGAAGTGGCTCCCGTCGGGTCGGATGCGCATGCCGTTCACCGTGTCCGAGCACGGCGCCCCGCCGGGGCACGCGATCGGCCCGAGGTCGATGACGCTCGTCAGGTCCGGCCGCCGCGCCGCCTCGCCCTGGAGGAGCTGGTCGAGGATCGGAAGGCGCAGCATTCGAGCCGAGTACGAATACGAGGGGGAGTACCCACCGGGCGTCGGCGGCGCAGGAAGCAGGATCACGAGCCGGGCGCCGGTCGACCGGAGCCGGTCGCCGGTCTCGGCGAGCAGTCCGGCGATGCCGGCGTCGCCGTCGGGGGTGCCGAGCCGCAACCACTTCCCGTCGGCGAGATGGTCCGTGACCTCCCAGTTGCTCAGCCACACGACGAGATCGGGCTGGACTCGCGTCAGCATGTCCTCCTGGAGCTGGGGCATCGCCTGTTCGCACGCGTCGCCGTAGCCCTTGATGGGCGTGCCGTCGGGCAAGGCGGGAAGGCCTCGGATCATGCCGCACCCCGGGTACGCCGCCGCCGACAGCTCGATCCCGGCTCGGGACGCAACGTCGTCGAGCCCGGGATACAGGCTGGTGGCGATGGAGTCCCCGACGAGCAGCACGCGCGGCGCTCGTACGGGCGCGGACGCACCAGCGGCGGACGCGGTCGAGCCGCGTTTGATGACCCGCGTCGGGTCGCTCCGGTAGTAGGCCGGCAGCGGTGCCGCACCCAACGTGGCCATGATGATGACGAGGCCCGTCGCCACGAACGCGGCCGGCGACAGCGCCAGGGCGAGTCGCCTCCGGAAGAAGCGGCGCTCCCGCACGGGGAGCTCGATCAGGTAGTAGGAGGCGGTGGAGAGCCCGAGCGTGACTCCCACGCGCACCAACGTCAGCGTCGCCCCGTCGAGCCCCGTGCGCGCGGGAGACAGGATGACGATGACGGGCCAGTGCCAGAGATAGATGCCGTAGGAGATCCGACCGATCCACACGATGGGTGCGAGACACAGCACGCGATGCCACGGTGTTCGCTCGGGCTGGACGACGGACGCGATGAGTGCTGCGACCGCGATGGCGAACAGGGCGTAGCCGCCGCGGTACATCCATGCGCTGGTGTCACCGACGTGTGAGAAGGCCCACAGCACGTACACGACGCCGACGAGCCCGAGCGCGTGGGTCGCGGCGATTGCCGGTAGCCGGCGGGGCTGGTGGCGCACCAAGACGATCGCGAGGAGCGCACCGATCAAGAGGAGTTGGGCGCGTCCATCGGTGCCGTAGTACGCGCGTGACGGGTCAGCGGAATCGTAGAGGCGCGCCATCGTGATCGCGGACGCGATCGTTCCTCCGATGCACACCGCGCCCAAGAGGAAATGACGGCCGCGCGCGAGCCGCAGGCAGACGAGCGTGACGATCGGCCAGACGAGGTAGAACTGCTCCTCGATCGCGAGCGACCACGCGTGCCGGAGCGGAGACGCGTCGCTGAACAGGCTGAAGTACGACTGTCCGGAGTTGATGAACCGCCAGTTGGCTCCGTAGAAGAGCGTGCTGAACATGTCGGCGCGCAGGTCGCCCAGCTGCTCGGGCCGGGCCTGCCATGCCGCGTACGCCCCCACTGCCAGCAGCACGAGGAACAGAGCGGGAAGCAGGCGGCGGGCGCGTCGGGCCCAGAAGGCGACGAGGGAGAGCGTCCGCGACCCGTCCCACTCGACGAGCAGCAGCGTGGTGATCAGGAACCCCGATAGGACGAAGAATGTGTCCACGCCGAGGTACCCGCCGCGCGCCCAGCCGGCGTCGAGGTGGTACGCGAACACCGCCGCGACCGCGAGTGCGCGCAATCCGTCCAGTCCAGGCCGGTACGAGAAGCTCTGCTTGCTCTTCACGATCCCCCCGAAGGCACCGGACGAATTCGGGCCTTCTCCGCAAAGCGGACTCAACGCGGCAGGAATCTTAGCCCTCGCACCGGGGTCGCTCAGCGGGTGATCCGGGTGCAGAACCGGCGCGAGGTGTGCCCGAGGCGTACATCACCGCTGAAGTCGAGCGCTCCTTCCGCGCTCGGCCCCCCGGGGACCGTGACGGGGCCGGGCTCGAGCGGGTACGCGACCAGCACGTCGTCGCCGTCGAGCTCCACGTCGAGCCGGCCGAGCGCGGTGTCACGGGTGATCTCGAGCGGCACCGGCCGCCCGGGACGGATCTCGCGGATCGGCCCGACGAGCTCACGCTCCAGCCGCGGCGACGTGAACCAGAAGCGCACGCGCCGGTCCCGGAGGTACTCGACGCCGAGCCGCTCCTCCGAGCCGGGCTCGCCCGCGACCAGCAGCGTCTCGCGTGTCCCGGGAGGACGGTCGGGGAAGGTGACCCGCAGCGGGTACCGACCCGCCGCTCGTGTGCGCTCGATCGGGTGCCATGTGCTGCCGTCGGACCAGTAGACGGCGTCGCAGTTCCCGAGGACGAACACCGTGCCCTCGGGCAGCGGAGCCGGCAGCCGTCGGCCCACCCGGACATTGGTGCTCGTGCCGCCGGTGAGCGAGTCCGCGAAGTCGTACTGGAACCGGACGAACGCCGCCCGTTCCGCTTCGGTCGGGAACGGGCTGTACTCCCGTTGGTAGAGGAGCGCGAGCGCGAAGTTGACCCAGAGGGAAGCGGCGGCCAATACGACGAGCACGACCGCGACGCCGCCCATCAACGCTTTCGTCCTCACCCCGCGGTCGACACCGCGGAGCAGTGTGTGCAGGCCGGCGATGCCGAGGAGGACGAGTAACGGCACGAAGTCTGAGACGTAGCGCTGGTTGATGAACGGGATCGTGATGGCGCCGATCCCACCGACCGCCGCTCCGACAACCGGCACCCTGAGACTCGCCGGCCCCGGCTCGTCGCCGCGTCGTGGTCGGAACACCGTCCAGACGCCGATCAGGCTCATGACGAGGAGGAACGGCATCGAGGCGGGGATGCTCGAGGACGGGTCCCTCGCCGCGAACTGGATGCCGCCGACGAGCGTGGCCCGCGAGGGGAACGTCACCCAGGGGAACAGCCGGTCGAGGCCGAGCGCATCGGGACGCAGGATCGCCACGAGGTTCGTCGGGACGAACTTCGGGCTGAACAGCTTTCCGCCGTTGTGCTCGTAGACGGACTGACGGATCGGGTCCGTGAACGTCGCGTACTGCCGCGTGATCGGCAGGTTCCAAGGATGACCGAACTTCGCGTAGTTCACGTACATGTAGAGCACGAGCGGCACCACGATCACGAGCGTCAGCGGGAGGAGATACCCCCGGTTCGACGACGCGTCGCCGAGCCCGAGCCAGCGGACCGGGCGCGCGAGGTTCTGTTGTCGAAGGCGTGCAGCTCCCGTCGCGAGGAGACGCCCGACGAGGACGAGCCCCAGCGCGATCACGGGCCCGATCCCGACCGAACCCCGCGTGAGGAGAGCGAGACCGCTCAGCACGGCCGCCCACGCGAGCGCGCGCCGGTGGGCCCGCACGATGAACCCGAGGATGGCGTCGTACGCCGCCAGCGAGAGGGCCGCGCCCCACAGCTCGACCTCGTGGTACACGACCGGTCGGCTGGCGAGGAACATGACCACCGACCCCGTGCCCACGACAAGGACGAAGACCGCGATCGCGCCGAACTCCCAGCCCGTGACCGGACGACCGGGGCGCAGGAGGCGGCGCACCCGCCACAACAACCGGCTCGTCGCCACCAGCAGGACGACGAAGGCGGCGATCATCGACAGCTGCGTCAGCTCGCCGTCGAACCGGTCCGTCAGCGCGGCGATCGGGAGACGCAGGACCGCCGGCCACGGGCCGAAGTACATGTAGGTCTTGCCGTGGACGAGGAACGCCTCGAACGTGAGCTTGTCGAGCGGCACGTCCCAGTGGCCCGCGAGCAGCCGGTGGGCCTGCGCGTCGTACAAGCCGCTGAGCACCCCCGACTGCAGGAGGTCGAGGCGGCCGATCGCGAGCATCCAGACGAACCCGATGGCGGCGACCGCGCCGCCGGTCACGCACGCCCGAACGAAGCGCCGTCGCGCCGCGGCGTCGTCGACGGCGATGCTCACAGCGGCACGTTATAGCGAGGGCGTCCGAGTGCCCGGTGTCGCGCGACGAGCGGCCGCGTGAGCGACCGCTACGTGCCCTCGGAGACTCCGATCGTGGCGGGCTCCGGTCGAGCCATCTCGTGCGCGGGCACGGCGGAACCCTGTGAGCTCAGGCGGAGCAGACCCTGCAGCGTCACGAGGGCGACGAGGTACAAGCCGAGCGCGAGGAAGAGCACGACGCGAAAGCCGAACTCCATTGCGAGGATCGTCGAGAGCACCGCGCCGACGACGGATGCGAACCCGTTCACAGCCCAACCCCACGCGACGTACTCCCGGGAGAACGTGGTCAACCGCGAGACCGCGCCCAGTCCGACGGGCATGAACGTGCCGAGGCAGATCCCCAGGGGCGCCAGCACCACGAAGGTGAGCACGACGCGACCCGCGAACGGCCAGCCGAGAAGACCGTCGGTCAGGCGGGGGAGCGCGAATTGGTAGAAGAGCGTGAGGGCGACGATCGCGGCGAGCAAGGGGGCGATGACCCGGCGTGGTTCTCGGTACCGCGAGCTGAGGAGGGCGCCCACGCCGGTGAAGATCAGCAGGGAGGCGAGCGTCACGGTGAGGGAGTACGTCGGATACCCGAGGAACAGCGTCAGCCGCTGGATGAGCGTGATCTCGAAGAACATGAAGCCGAGGCCGAGGGCGGCGAAGTAGAGCGCCGAGCGCGGCTTGCGAGGCAGCGCGGTCCACGTCCGTCGAATGGTCACGAAGGGAAGGAGAAGGAACACGACGGCGAAGGCGATGGAGATGAACAGCAGGAGGAGCAGTGCGCGCTCGCCCACGGCGACCTCGAGGTCTCGATCGTTGATCGAGTGCGTGAAGTTGCTGATCACGTCGCCGAACGGCGTGAAGTGCCAAAAGAAGGGCCCGTCGTCGGTGACCGGCCGCACGTTGTAGGGATACGAGTCGTAGAAGGCGCCCAGCTTCGAGCCGGAGATCGTCGCCAGTTCGCTCACCGACTCGCCCGGGACCGGATGCCCCGGCGCGTACCGCAGCGTTGCGCCGGGCACGGTCGCGATCGCGGCCAGCGTGCGGTCGACCTCCGCCCTCGTGAACGGCTCCTTCTTCACGAGGATGGTGGACAGCGAGCTGGGCGGCTCGGTGGGGGTGGTGACGACCAGGATGTGGCGCGACGGATCGCGGATGCCGAGCTCCCCGAGCGCGTGCCGCGCGGTGGCGACGTAGCGGGTCGTTCGGTTCGACCGCTTCGCGTAGTCGAACTCGCCGTACTGCGTTGCGATCATGCCGCTCGGCCCGAGGTGCTCGAGGCTGTCCTTGATGATCTCGCTCGTGTAGAGGTAGCTCTCCGACAGCACGAAGGCACCCGAGGTGGCAGCGTTCGTCGCCGAGTAGCTGTCCGGCGCGGGATACCAGATGAGGTTGTAGGTGTCGTTGCTCCGGGCGAGGAAGGTCCTGCCTTCGCCGTTGACGTAGTTCACCTTGGGGTTGTCGGCGAGGTGTCCGTCGAAGTCCGCGAGCTTGTCCGTGACGAGCGAGTACGTGACCGGGTTCAACTCCACGGCGTCGACATGACCCGCCTCGAAGTGCAACGACGCGAGGACCTCGTTCCCTCCGGCGGCACCGATGATGAGGACGTCCTTCGGCGCTCGTCCCTGGGCCGCGAACGGGAACGCGCGCGGATCCGTGTCGAAACGAGTGAGGCTGGTCGGATCACCGTTGTACCGGTAGATCGCCGACCCCGCGAGCCCGTCGTGGAACAGGAGGTACGAGTTGGGATTGAACTGCAACGCGTCGACTCGAAAGAGCGCGCTCCAGTCCCAGATGTGGCCGGTGTCGTCGAGGTCACCCTTGAGCGCGTCGGTGCGCTCGTAGGGGAGGAGCTCGGGCCCGACGACCATGACCGCCAGCAGGATGCTCAGCAGGGCCGCGGGGACGAGGGCGAAGGAACGGCGGCGCAGCGCGAGCCGCAGCCGGCGAGAGAGAGCGTGAGCCCGGCCAGCATGATGGTCGCCGGGGGCCCGATCCATCCCAGCAGCGACACGACCACTGCACATGCGAGTCCCGCGCCTAGGAGGTCGGCGAAGTACAGGCGACCGATCTCGTTGGCGCCACGGGCGAACAGGGTCGCGATGACCACACCGACGCCGAGGAACGCGGCGAACAGCGCGAGGCAGATGACGACCAGCCGACCGACGTTGCTGATCGAGTCGAACGTGCCGTACTTCCAGATCGCGACCGTGTCGGTGCGCAGCAACGCGATGACGATGTAGCCCACGAAGACGCTCGCGCCACCGAGGAGAAGGCTCCAGAGCAAGACCGTCTCCGTTTCCGCCTGGCGCACGCGCCGGGAGATCGCGACGATCACGCCACCCGCGCCGATGCCGAGCAATGCGAGCCCGATGACGAGGTACGTGTAGTAGTAGAAGAGCTTGTACGAGATGATCCGGGTGTAACTGATCTCCAGCAGGAGCGCCGCGAAGCTCACCAGCAGGATCTCGACCTTGTACGAGCGGCGCGCACCCGTGTGCGGTGGCACGGCGTTCGCTGTCACCATCGAGGAGCTCCCAGACCCCGGTCGCTGTGTCGACGCTTCGGGTGACCCTGTCGGTCCCCGACCCGGCCCTGGGTTTTAGCATCATCGTGCGTTCGCCGCCGACCGGGGACCCGTCGAAGGTCTCCGATAATGTCGTCCGGATGGCTGCAGCCAAGCAGTGCCCGTTGTGTTCGGGTGATCTGGCGCTGCTGTACCCGGACTGCTTCGACTTCGAGTATTTCGTGGAGTCGTCGGCGGAGTTCTACCGCTGCGTCGACTGCGGGTTCGTGCTGACGGACCCGCTGCCCACCCGCACTCAGCTCACCGAGCTCTATCCGGCCAACTATCACAACTTCGACGCGCCCTCGAACGCGGTCGCGCGGCTTCTCCTCGACCGGTACTACGAGCACCAGAGCGCGCTCTGTCGTCGGCGAATGCCGGCGAACGGCTCGTTCCTCGAGATCGGGTGCGCCGCCGGCGACATTCTCGAGCGCCTGCAGCAGTCGGGTCGTGCCGACGTGCAGGGCATCGAGATCTCGCGCGCGGCGTGCGAGCAGGCGTGGCAGCGAGGGCTGAAGGTGTTCCACGGCACCCTCGACGAGTTCGAGACCGACGACCGGTTCGACCTCGTGTTCATGAGCCACGTGATCGAGCACGTGCTCGACCCGGTGGCGACCGTGGCGAAGATCCGCTCGCTGCTCAAGCCCGGTGGCGTGCTGTACCTCGAGACGCCGAACGTCGGGTCGCTCGACGCACGACTGTGGAAGAGCCGGTGGGGGCTCATTCACTACCCCCGCCACCTGTACCTGTTCGACCGGTCGACGATCCGGCGTCTGCTCGAGGGCGCCGGACTCACCGGCGTGAGCGTCGCCTCCGAGCTGAACAGCTGCGGGTGGGCGCTCAGCGTGCAGTCGGCGCTCCGACGGATGGGCGTGGACCGATCACGACGACCCCGGTCGTTCTACTATTCACTGCTGCTACTCCTGTTCCTGCCGGTGAACGCCGTGGACTGGTGCTTCCGAGCGACCGCCTTCATGTCGGCAACGGCCCACAATCCCGAGAGTTGAGAGGAAACGTGGGGAGCGCACCCGCGACGACCACGCCGACGCCCGCGATGAGGAAGGAGTACCTCACGCGGCGGCACGGCGCGCTGAACATATTGCACCTGCTGGGCACGCATGCGCTGCTGATCGCGTGGTTCTGGCTCGGGGGAGCCTGGCTTCCCCTCGCCGCGTACATCCCGTTGTCGCTCCTCGCCTGCGTCATCCACCAGCGGGCGATGTCCGAGTGGATCCACGAGGGCGCGCACTTCAACCTCGTGCCCAGCCGCAAGTGGAACGATCGCCTCACGAACGCACTGGCGGGCATCTGGTTCGCGCTTCCGGTCCGCGTGTACCGCGAGACGCACTTCGCTCACCATCGCAAGGACGCGTTCTTCGTGCCGGACGACCCGGACACGGCGTTCCTGGAGCTTCATTCGCGCAAGGCCTTTTGGCGTGCGGTGCTCAGCGACATCACGGGGCTGACGATCCTGCGCCAGTTCCGGCGGTTCGAGGTCAACGAGTCGAGGTCGAGCGAGCGTCGTGTGCTCGCCGTCGCCGCCGTCGCCAACCTCGCGCTGATCGCCGTTGCCTACCTGGTCGGCAGGCTCGAGGCGCCCTTCCTTTACTACTTCTGTCTCGCGACCGTGTACCCACTCATGAACCGCCTCCGCACGTATGTTCAGCACGTCACCGTCGAGCCGTCCGGTTCTGTCGTGTTCGCGGGAAGCAACGCGTCGCGCACGATCGACGGCGGGGTCCTCGACCGGATCTTCCACACGTCGCGGCTGCTCATGAACCACCACGAGCATCACGTAAACCCGCATCTTCCGTACCGCGCCCTCCCGCACCTCGTGGTGCCGTCGGACGACCGCAACCGGTACTCGCGAAGCCGCTGGCGCATCCTGCGCGCGATCTACGTCGGACTTCCGAGATGAAACGCATCGGCATCCTCGTCGTCGCGTACAACGCGGCCTCCACACTGGCCCGAGTGCTCGATCGGATCCCGCGTGACTTCGTGCCCCGCATCAGCGAGGTGCTGGTGTGCGACGATCACAGCCAGGACGCGACCTACCTCGTCGGGCTCGGCTATCAGCGGCTCTCGCGGGAGCTCCCTCTCAACGTCATCCGCCACGATCGGAACCTCGGCTACGGAGGCAACCAGAAGGCGGGGTACCGCTGGGCGATCGAGCACGGCTGGGACATCGCGGTGATGCTGCACGGCGACGGCCAGTACGCGCCGGAGGTGCTCCCGCAGCTCGTGGAACCACTCGAGCTCGACAAGTGCGACGCCGTGTTCGGCTCACGAATGATGGACCCGGGCGCGGCGCGCCGGGGCGGCATGCCGCTCTACAAGTACATCGGCAACAAGGTCCTCACCGCGTTCGAGAACAAGGCCGTCGGCACCGACCTCAGTGAATGGCACAGCGGGTACCGGGCGTACAGCGTGCGCGCGCTCGAGGACATCGAGTTCGGCGCGAACTCGAACGGCTTCGACTTCGACACCCAGATCATCGTGCAGCTCCACGACGCCGGAAAGCAGATCGTCGAGACCCCGATTCCCACGTACTACGGCGACGAGATCTCGTACGCGCGGGGAGTCGCGTACGCACGCGATGTCGTGGCCACCACGCTTCGCTACCGGCTCCACAAGATGGGCCTCGGGCAGCGGCGTGGTGCCACCGAAGGAGACGACGCGTCGACGGACGTGGGTGCGAACGCCCACGCCCGGATCGCCGGCTGGCTGGCGGCCAGGCAGCCGGCCCGCATCCTCGACGTCGGCTCTTCCGACGAATGGCTCGCCGGGCGCCTGCGCCTCAGCGGGCACGACGTGACTCGTGTTGGTCGTGGAGACCAGCCCACGCTCGACCTCACGTCCTACATCGGACAGGAGTTCGACGTCGTCGTGGCGGCCGACGTGCTCGAGCGCGTGCGGGACCCGGAGCAGCTCCTCCGCGACGCGAGGCGGTGCCTGCGCCCCGGCGGGACGATCGTCGTCAGCATCCCGAACTTCTCGCACTGGTACCCGCGAAGCCGCGTCGCGCTCGGACGGTTCGACTACCGGAGTGAAGGCGCGCTCGCCCGCGATCACGTGCGCTTCTTCACGCGCGCCAGCTTCGAGCGCCTCGCCGCCAAGAACGGGTTCACGACCCGCCGGCGAGACGCGATCGGTCTCCCGTTGGACGCCGTCGGGAGTCGCGGACGCCCCCCGCCGTTCGCGCGTGCGCTCGAGCGGCTCAACCAGCTCGGCGTGACCGTCTACCCCTCGCTCTTCGCCTACCACCTCCTCTTCGAGCTCGAACCGGCGCCCGAGGTGGAGCCGGCTTCCGCGTCCTGAGACCTCGTGGCCGCTGACGCGCCGAGCGCGGAGCTCCGCCGTTCGTACCTCGACCTGATGAAGCAGTGCCTGACGCGCGCGCTCGTCCTCGGCGAGGGCTGGACGCCCGGGCGGCGCCGCCGCATGGTCGCCCTGTTGATGGAGGTCCTCGGGAGCCGGGGGCTCACGATCGTCAGCGAGGTGCCCGAGCACGACCGAGCCCCGGGCCCGCCCACCAGTCGCGTTCCTGCTCCGCTCGAGCGGATGCTGAAACGTCGCGGCCTTCGCGTCGTGCGCGACCAACAGGGCCGACCCAAGGTCTTGCAGGAGCGTCGCGGCCCGAGCACCAGCAGAGGGGGCCTCCTGGATCGCGTCCGCCGGCTCGACACCCGCCTTGCCATGCGGGAACGGGAGCTCGGTCTCGACTGGCCTCGCGACGCCGAGACCATGATCGGGCTGCGACGGCTCGAGAACGTCGAGGCATGTCTGTCGAGGGCGATCGAAGACGGGGTGCCGGGGGACGTCATCGAAGCCGGTGCATGGCGCGGCGGCACCGCGATCTTCATGCGGGCCGTCCTCGCCGCCTACGGCGACGCGAGCCGGACGGTGTGGGTCGCCGATTCGTTCCAGGGGCTCCCGAAGCCCGATCCGATTCGGAGCCCGGCCGACCGGGGGCTCGATTACACGATGCATCCCGAGCTGTCAGTCGGCGTCGACCAGGTGCGTCAGAACTTCGCGCGCTACGGGCTCCTCGACGACCAGGTCCAGTTCCTCGTGGGGTGGTTCAAGGACACCCTCCCGAGCGCGCCTCTCGGGCAGCTCGCGCTGCTTCGCCTCGACGCCGACCTGTACGAGTCGACGCTCGACGCGTTGACGTGCCTGTACCCGAAGCTGTCACCGGGCGGGTACTGCATCGTCGACGACTACGGCTTGCTCGAAGCGTGCCGCCGTGCCGTGCACGACTACCGCGACGACCACGGCATCACGGAACCCATCCACGCCGTCGATTGGACCGGCGTGTACTGGAGACGCGGGGATTGAATCGGCGCGCGACGTAGAGCGCGTCGACGGCGTTTGTATACTCCCCAACCCGTGAACCCGAGCCGCGTGCCGGTGGAAACGTTCTGACGCTCGTCGCCGGGTTGACGACCGAGTTGTCCCCGGGCGCGTACGTCGCCGGGCTCGCGGCCGTCGCGCTCGTCGTCGCCGTCCTCGGGTGGGGCGGATGGCAACTCCGACGCGCGATCCTTCCCACCTGGTCCGGTCCGGCCGCACTCCTTGCCGACGTCATCATCGTGCTGGCCGTGTTGATCGGCCTTGCGCAGCTCCTCGGAACGTTCGGAGCGTTTACACGCGGACCGATGTTGATCGCATACCTGGCCGGCGGTTTGGTGATGGGCGCCCTTGGTCGCCGCGTGCTGCGTGCCCGCGACGAGAAGGCTGTCGACACCGAGACGGCAGCCACGAGCGACGGTGTCGGCGACGCGCCGCCACGTCCACGAACGGGGTCGACGCGCGTCGAGGTTGTTGCCGCGATCCTGACGGCGGGGTTGGTCGCGGCGCAATGGGCGACGCATGTCGGGGTCGCGTACGGGAAGGGCATGACGCAGCCCGACACCCTCTGGTACCACGCCACGTTCGCCGCCCGGTTCCTGCAGAGCGGTCGGCTGACGGGCTTGCACGACTCCGGTCTGTCGGACTTGGCCACGCCGCTGCACACGTTCTTGCCGCTCAACGGAAGTCTCGTGCACGCGATCGTGATGCTCCCGTTCGGCGACGACTTCCTCTCGCCGCTCGTGAACATCGCGTGGGCGGCCCTCGCGCTGCTCGCCGCGTGGTGCCTGGGTCGCCGGTACGGCGTGACGGCGCTGATGATCCTCGCCACGCTTCTTCTCCTCGGCCTGCCGACACTCGCCGGGACCCAGCCGGGACAAGCTGCGAACGACGTCGGGTCGACGGCACTGTTCCTTGCCGCGGTCGCGCTCCTGTTCGAGGGTGAGATGTCACCGGTGCCGACGGCGCTGGCGGGGATCGCCGGTGGTCTCGCGCTCGGCATCAAGCTCACCGTCGTCGCGCCGCTCGTCGTCCTGACGATCGGTGTCGTCATCGTCGCCGTCCGGCGACGGCGCATCCGATCCGCGGTGCTCTGGGGTGGGGGGCTCGTGCTGTTCGGCGGCTACTGGCTGGTGCGCAACTGGATCATCTTCGGGAACCCGGTCCCGTGGACGAAGCTGCACATCGGTCCGCTGACGCTGTCGGCGCAGATCCCCACCCGCCCGCCGCTCGCCGATGTGCTCGGGACGTGGTCGACTTGGGATTCGTACATCCTTCCCGGCTTCTCGAAGTCGCTGGGGCGGGGTTGGCCGTTGGTCCTGGCGCTCGCCGTGACCGGCGCGATTGTGGCGATCGTGGTGGGCCGAGGCGTGCTCGAGCGGTTCGCGGGCGCGGCCGTCATCGTCGGCATCGTGGCGGTCGCGTACATCCAGTACGGGAGTGACTTCGGCGGCGCCGCGTTCGTGTTCATGGTGCGCTATCTGGCGCCGTCACTCGTGCTCGGCTTCGCCCTCGTGTCGATCGTGGCCGCCCGGGGACCGGTGGCGTTCCGCTGGATCCTGCTCGCCGTGATGGTCGGCCTCGTCGTGGTCGACGCGACCGCACCGCACATCGAGGACATCTCGTCGTGGCCCCGGGGCGAACGACTCACTGCCGTGCTGGTAGGGCTGGGCGTCGTTGCCGTCGCCGGCGTTGTCGCCGCACGCCCTCGCATCAGCCTGAGCACGGCCGTCGTGGCACTCGGGACCGCGGTGCTCGTGGTCGGTGTGCTGGGGGCCGGCTACTTCGTCCAGCGGCACTATTTCAGGAACCGGTACGTGAACGCCGGCCTTCCCCACGACCGCATCAACGCAATGTTCCACGACGTGCACGACAAGAAGGTCGCCTTGTTCGGCACCGAGCACTTCTATCCGTTGTTCGGGGTCGACTTGTCGAACCAGGTTTCACGCCAGCAGGGGCCGGCGCACGGCTCTTCGGTCGAACGCTGCCGTGGTTGGCGTCGGTTGCTCGACGCCGGCCAATACGACTACGTCGTCGTCGCGCACGACTTGTTCGCGCTGGCCCCCGACGACGACTGGATCGCAACGGATCCGGCCGCAACGGAGGTGCTCCACTCGGGCAACGCCACGGTGTACCGCATCGACGGTACGTTCGATCCGAGTAGCTGCGCGTGACGGACGGGCTGGGTGTCGGCAGGTACGTAGCCGGATGCGTCTCGCTGGTCGTCGTCGCCGCGGTGCTGGCGTGGGGGGCGTGGCGGCTCCGAGGCGCTCTGCTTCCGCACTGGACCGGCGCGCGTGCGCGGTTGGCGGCGGTCGTCATCGTGCTCGCAGTCGTGATCGGGCTCGCCCAGATCCTCGGCACGTTCGGCGCGTTCCGTCCGTTCGTCATGCTCGCGGCATACCTGGCCGGTGGCCTCGGCATGGGACTCGTCGCGACGCGCGTTCCTTCGTCCGCGGCCGGCGACGGCGAGCCGCCCCCGCGTCCACGCCGTGAGGAGATCGTCGTAGCCCTGGCGGCCAGCGCGCTGATTGCCGCGCAGTGGGCGACGCACATCGCGTTCACGTACGGGCGGGGGATGACGCACCCCGACACCGTCTGGTACCACGCGCCCTTCGCGGCCCGCTTCGTCGAGAGCGGGAGCCTCACCGGCCTGCCCGACCGGTCGGATGTGCTCCAGTCCTACTACCCGCTCAACTCGAGTCTCGTGCACGCGCTCGTCGAGCTCCCGTTCCGGAGCGACCTGCTCGCACCGATGGTCAACGTCGGATGGGCGGCGCTGGCACTGGTCGCGGCGTGGTGCATCGGACGCCGACGGGGCGTGGGCCCGCTGTGCGTCCTCGGTGCCGTCGTCGTCCTCGGGGCGCCGATGATCGCCGGGACGCAACCGGGGCAGGCGTCGAACGACGTCGCCTGCTCCGCGCTCCTGCTCGCCGCGGTCGCGCTGCTGTTGGAGGAACGGCTGTCGCCGGTCCCGACGGCGCTGGCGGGGATCGCGGCCGGGCTGGCCATCGCGACGAAGCTGACGGTCCTGGCCCCGGTGGCCGTGCTCACCGTCGGGATCATCGTGCTCGCCGTGCGCGGGCGCCGGGCATTGCCGGCGATCGTGTGGTCGGCGGGCGTGGTCGTGTTCGGCTCGTACTGGTACATACGGAACGTCGTCGAGGCGCACAACCCGCTGCCGTGGTTCAAGCTGGGCATCGGTCCGCTGTCGCTCCCGCGCAGCGTCGTCGACGAGGGCGACACGATCGCGCAGCATCTGGGTGACGGGCTCTCGTGGTGGCGCTTCCTCGTGTTCCCGGGGCTCACCCAGGCGGTCGGCCGGGCGTGGCCGCTCATCCTCGTGATCGGGCTCGTGAGCGTGATCTGGGCGCTCGCCGACCGTCGTGAAGGGCTCGAGCGGCTGGTCGCGCTGGCCGTCCTCGCCGGCGTCGTGGCCTACGTGTTCACGCCCGAGAGCGCAGGGCTCAACTTCAGCTTCAACGTCCGGTACCTGACGCCCGCTCTGCTGGTGAGCTTCGTCCTGCTGCCACGTCGCCTCGACCGTGCGAGCACGTTGTGGCGTCGCGTCACCTGGCTCGTCCTGCTCGGCCTCGTCGCGCTGAACACCACGGCACGCAACGTCGAACGCGTGCCGTCGTGGCCCGCGAGCGAGGTCCTCGTGGGGGTCCTCGTGGGTGTGGGCGTGGTCGTGGTCGTCGGCCTGCTGATGTGGTGGCGACCGCGTGTCACGTTGCCCACAGTCGCCGTCACGCTCGCCGTCGTCCTCGCATTGGTGGTGGTGCTCGGGTACCCCCTGCAGCGCCGCTACCTTGAGGACCGATATGTGGGTGCGGGCCTCCCCGGCGATGCGATCGACGAGTACTTCCGCGGCATCCGCGATTCCGACGTGATCGTGTTCGGCACCCTGGAGACGTATCCGATGGACGGGCTGGATCTCTCGAATCGCATCACGGTGGGGCAGGGGCCCACGACGAAGTTCGACGCCGATCCGTGCCGCCAGTGGCCCGAGATCGTCGCCGGCAAGTACCGGTACGTCGTGTTCGCGACCATCCCGCGGGGTCAGAGCGTCCTGTACCCCGTCACACCGCCGCGGGAGTGGTTCACGGCGGATTCCGCCTCGAGGCAGGTCTTCCGGGACCGCGCCAGCGCCGTCTACCGGATCGATGGGCAGCTCCATCCACCCGGCTGCTGAGCACGCGGCGCCGGGACGGCGCGCTCCTGACTCGATGGCAGGGATCGCCACGGGCCGGTGGGTGACAGCGCTCGGCCTCATCGCGGTGCTGGGGCTCGGCATCCGTCTCGCGTACACGTTCGTGCACGGCGACAACCTCGGCGAGCTCGGTATCGACGCCGGCTACTACCACAACGGCGCAAACCTGCTCGCCGACGGGAAGTGGTTCGTGTCGCCCGTCGGGCTGTTCGACTTCTATGGGGTCGGCCAGGCCGCCAGCCACCCGCCGGCGTACCAGGTCGTGCTCGGCGCCGTGTCCGCGCTCGGCATGCGGAGCGTCCTGTTTCACCAGTTCTGGTCGTGCGTGCTGGGAACCGGAGCGGTCGTGCTCATCGGTTTGACCGGGCGCAAGATCGCGGGCCCGCGCGTCGGGCTGATCGCGGCCGGAATCGCCGCGATCACTCCGAGCTTCTGGGTCAACGACGCCCTCCTCATGTCGGAGTCGCTCGTGCTGGTCGTCGTTGCGCTGGTGTTGCTCCTCGCGTATCGGTACCGTCACCGGCCGAGCGTCGGAGCGGCCGCGGGGCTCGGCGTCGCAACCGGCGTCTCGGTGCTGACGCGAGCAGAGCTGGTGCTCCTCGTTCCGCTTCTCGTGATCCCGCTCCTGCTCCTCACGGACCGTGAAGATTGGCGCCGGGGCCTCCGCCGACTGGCCACCTCCGCCGTGGCCGCGTTGCTCGTCGTCAGCCCGTGGGTCGCGTACACCCTGCATCGCTTCGACGAGCCGGTGACGATCTCGACGGGTCTCGGTCAGACGTTGTTGGCGGCGAACTGCCCGCAGACGTACTTCGGGCCCGAGATCGGTTACTGGGCGGTCGACTGCGTCCTCAGCCCGAAGAAGCCGATCCACGCTGTCGGAGACGAATCGGTGCAGGAGGGGGCGTACCGCCGGAGAGGGATTGACTACGCAACCTCGCATGCCGGGCGCGTCCCGTTCGTCGTCTACGCCCGCGTAGGTCGGACATTCGGTTTCTACGCCCCGATCGACCAGCTCCGAGTCGACGAGCGGGACAATCGGAGAGAGCTCCCGGTGTCGATCGCGGGTCTCGCGACCTTCTATCTCCTCGCGGGATTGTCGATCGCGGGCTTCGTGCTGCTCCGGCGCAGATGCGTGCCGGTGTTCCCGCTCGTCGCCCCGATCGCTGCCGTCCTCATCGCGGTCGCGTTGACCTACGGACAAACCCGCTTCCGCGTGCCCGCCGACGTCTCGTTGGCGCTGTTCGCCGCGGTCGCCCTCGACGCGGTGATGGACCGCCTCGTCAGACGGCCGGAGCCACGTACACGGAGTACGAGTCACCGCGTGCGTGCAGATGCCAGAGTGCGTCGACGGCCTGCCGGTCGGCGCCGCCCGCGACAAGCTGCTGACGACCGGCGGGGTTGAGGACGGGCAGTGCGTCGACGGGGGCGGCGGCGCCGAGCTCGTCGCGAATCTGCCGTTCGAGGCGCTGCGCTCGGGAGCGCTCGCTCGGCGTGAGCGGGTCGTAGGTGGCGATGCGCTTCGCGCCCGGTGGCGGGGTCCAGCGGCGCCCGAGGAAGCTCCCCGCGACTACGAAGAGGAGTTTGTCGACCTGGGACGCGCGCGCCGCCTGCCACGAGCCGAACGCGTGCGACAAGCCCGGCTCCACGCGGAGGTCCTGGCCGCGTTCGGTGAGGTCGAGGAACATCCCGACGCCGATCGCACCGAGGTTCTCGAAGTCGATAAACGTCAATTGGTACCGCGTGTCCTTGTCGAGATGCGCGGCGGTGCGGGGGCCCAACCTCGCGATCGTGTCCGAGAACACGCGCTGGGGCACCTGAACCGACGCCGCGCTCCACGCGGTACTCACGGTGATCCCGAGCACCGTGACGAGCGAGAGCGCGACGAGTGCGACGGTCGCGGTGGCGCGGGCCAGGATCCGCCAGAGCGACCACGCGAGCGAGAGCCACACGAGTGCGGCGAGGACCCACGACCAGCGCACGAGGTAGGGGCCGAGGAATCCCGTGATGCGCGACACCGCGATCACGCCGAGTCCCGCGCCCGCGACCGCCAACACGGCCAGGCGTCCGGCGTCTCTCGCCCCGCGACGCCACGCGAGCGCGCCGAGGGCGGCGGTGGCCAGGAGGAGAAGCGTGGCCGGGATGGTGGACGCGGTGCCGATGAGCCCTGTCGCCCCGGCGTCGTCGCCGGTGATCCACGGGAGCGCGACGCCGAGCTCACGGCCCATCACCCCGAACCCGACGTCCCAGCCGGCCAGCGCCTCCTTCGGATGCCGGAACGAGTCGATGATGTCCCCGAGGTTCCCGGGCGACCCGGTCAGCTGCTGAACGACGGGCGCGAGCCACAGCAGGGCACCGACGACGATCGCGACGACGACCCACCGGCGGGGCGACATCCGTCCCGTCGCGGCAGCGGTGGCGTCGTCCTCCCCGTGCAGACGACGGGAACGCTGCGCCCCGTACGCGCCGATGACGCACGCGATCACGCCGAGGCCGATTGTGACGGGCGCGTACCCGACGTGCGTCTGGACGACGAAGGACCCGATGCCGACCAGCCACGGCAGCGCGGCCCAGTCCCGTTCGGCGACCGACCAGGCGAGCAGGACGTACAGCAGGAACGGCAGCACCGGTACCCATGGGTTCCACGGCTCGACGAGCGTGTCGGGCCCCAAGGCGTGACTGAGCAGCGCGCCCGCCACTGCGACGAGAGCGAGCAGCGCGAGGCCGCCGCGACGGAACGCGACGTACAGGGAGCCGACGAGTGCCGCCGCGTTGACGATCGCCGCCCCCGCGAGGAGGCCGGTCTGGCCGAACAGCCAGTTGAACGGCGCGAAGAGCCAGAACATCAGCGGCCCGGGGTGGTCCCAACCGAAGCGTGACTGCGCGCCGACGAGGGGAGTGTGATGCCCGCCGACCTCGCGGATGCGCAGCACCTCGAGCGCCAGGTCCGAGGCCGGGTGCCAGTGATTGCCGATGAGCGAGACGATCGCGACGAGCAACGGGACGGCGAGCAGGAAGGCGGCGACCGGCAACGCGACCGTCGTGAGCGTTGGTGCGCGGCGTCGCCTCGTCCGGGCTGGGGCCGGTGGTGCTGCCTCGACGACGGAGGTAGGCACGGAGCCCTTATACACCAGCCCGCGCGACGGAGCCCTCGCGCGGGCGGTCCGAGCGCATTCGCCATCGTCGCCAGAGCTCGTCGACAGCGATGGCGGCGAGCGCGACGAGTGCTGTTTCAGCCGGAGCGCGGAACCGATTCGATCCGTAGGTCACGGCGACGGTCACGACGACGATGGCGGGCAGCGCGAGCAGCGGGAACACCGGAACCGTTCGGCGGCGGCGGAGCACGACCGCGCCCGCGACCGCGCCGATGGCGACGGGGTAGAACGTGATCAGCTCGAGCGTGGCGAGCCAGCGCTCCCGGCCCTCGAAGAAGACCTCGACGTCGATCAGGCGCCCCGGCGGGTAGAGACCGAGCACCCGGCCGACCCGTGCGGCCACGACGACGGGTACGCGGCCGAGGTTGTCGCGAACGAACGTCTCGGCGCGATCGCGAAGGATGATGCCGGCCTCCGACTCGTCCTTGGTCTTGTCGAGTCCCTTGACGCACGTCGACGTGGTCGAGCCGAGGGAAGGACCGTGGTACGTGTCGCGGCAGTTTGCACCGGCGATCGTCGCCTCGAACTGCGACGACAGGAAGACCGGGTGACTGAACCGGGAGAGGTTGTACCCGATCCACGGCGCGACCAGCACGAGCGCGACGAGCGTTCCGGCTCCGAGTCGAAGGAGTCGCTCGCGGACCGTGATGCCGCGTGCGAGCAGGACGATCGGTGCCAGGAGTGCGGGCAGCAGGAGCACGAGCTCCGACCGGGCCAGCATCGCGACGCCGCACGCGGCGCCGAGCGCGACGACGCGCCCGAGGCTCGGCCGCTCCCAGGCCCGGTAGGCGAGGAAGAGCGCGGTCGTCACGACGAAGATCGCCAACGTCTCGGAGAGCAGCGCGCCGTCGTGCAGCCAGATGTTGGGGTAGACGGCCGCGAGCGCGGCCGCCACCAGACCCACGCGCGCGCCGCCCACGCGCCGTCCGAGCATGCTGGTCATCACGATCGTGCCCGTCCCGAGCAGCGTCGACCACAGGATGTGGTCGAGGGAGCTGCGGAGCCCGACCGCCGATGGGATCGCCAGGAACATCAGGTACAGCGGCGGATGGTCGGCCGCCTGGACGGTCGAGCCGATCACGTACGGCAGGGGAGCGATGAACCCCTTGCCGTCGGCCAGAAGGTTCGCGCCAACGTGGTAGAAGAACGCGTCGCCCCCCACCACGTGGTCGCGGCGGACGAGCAGGACGTACACCAACCGCACCGCGAGGCCGACGATCGTGATGATCGTCAGCCAGCGGACGAACATGCGTCTCTCGGCGTCGGCCGTCGGGGACGGTGCGGGCGGGTCCGGCGCACGGAGGCGGGGCTCAGTCGGAGTCGTCATGCGGCGGTCGCTCGGCGCCGGGAGCCCCGGAGGGCGACACGCCACGCTAGTCGCCGCACCGTGCGGGCAGGACATCCGGCCCTTCGAGGTCGACGGAGCAGGTCGCGCATTCTCACCTGGCACTCAGGAAGCGCTCAGGCGACGACCAAGTCGGGCGCCCATGATGCGCCCCGTGGACGATCTCGTTGGCCCGGCAACCGGCGTCGCGAACGCAGCCATCGACCCGGATGGGCGTGGGATCGGCCACGAACCAACCCGATGCCCCCCAACGTCGGTCAGCCCTGCCAGCCGCGCTCGTGAGCGAGTGGGACCCGTCCGCCGCATGGTGCTCGCGGCGTCGGCTGGAGGGCTGGTCGGCGCTCACATCGCGTCGCTCGAGCCTCACATGCGCTAGCCGCGGGGTGACTCGCGGCGACGCGGGGTGGGATTACCGTCGCGCGGAGGTAGGTGACGGCTCGATGGCTTCAGACGTGAACGGTCCGGCCCGGATCGTCGTGGTCGACGACGAGCCCTCGATCACCGACGCCGTGGCCACCGCGCTCGGCTACGAGGGGTTCGAGGTCGCCCAGGTGCACGACGGCCGCGACGCGCTCGAGGTCGTCGGCGATGTGCGGCCCGATCTGGTCGTGCTCGACATCATGCTCCCGGACCTCGACGGCGTGACGCTCCTCAAGCGCCTTCGTCAGGACGGTGTGAACGTTCCGGTGCTCTTCCTGACGGCGCGAGACGAGCCGTCCGACCGCGTCGAGGGGCTCGTGGCGGGCGGCGACGACTACGTCACCAAGCCGTTCACGCTCGCCGAGGTCGTGGCGCGTGTCCACGCCATCCTGCGCCGCACGCGGGGCGAGCCCGGCGGCGACAGCACCATGCGGTTCGCCGACCTCGTGATGGACGAGGACACGCGCGAGGTCTGGCGGGGCGACGAGCCGCTGCAGCTGACCGCGACCGAGTTCAACCTGCTGCGGTTCTTCATGCGCAACCCGAAGCGCGTGCTCTCCAAGGCGCAGATCCTCGACGCGGTGTGGCACTACGACTTCGGCGGCAACCCCAACGTCGTCGAGACGTACGTGAGCTACCTGCGGAAGAAGCTCGACCGGCTCGGCCCGCCCCTGATCCAGACGATCCGGCTCGTCGGCTACGCCTTGCGCGAACCGGAGACTTGAGGCGGCCGCGGCCGTGAGGCTGTCGCTGCGGGCCCGTCTCCTGCTCGCCGTCGCCGCCGTCGCCCTCGTCGGCTTGGTCGCGGCCGACGTCGCCACGTACACGGCGCTGCGGTCGTTCCTCGTCGACCGCGTCGACGAGAACCTCAGCGCCGCGCACGGGCCCGTCATCCGCTCGCTGTTCGGCCCGCTCGACCGCGGTCCCGGCGGGGTAGGCGGCGCGCTGGCGGCGGCGGCCCCCGGCGCGTACATCGAGCTGCGCTCGCCGGACGGTGACGCGCTCGTGAGCGCGCCGACTCGGGGTGCGTTCACGACGTCCCGCCCCCGCCTCCCGGAGCACGTGTCCGGGCTCTCCTCGAGCGGCGACGAGAGCCAGACCTTCTTCAACGTCGCGTCCGCCCAGGGGAGTGGGGAGTTCCGGGTGCGCGCCGAGCGGCTGCGGGACGGGTCGGTGCTGATGGTCGCGCTGCCGCTCGACGACGTGAACTCGACGTTGCACCGCCTTCTGTTCACGGAGATCTTCGTGACCGCCGCCGTGCTCCTCGGCGCGGTCGGGCTCGGCTTGTGGCTGGTGCGCGTCGGGCTGCGGCCCCTGCGCAACATCGAGGGAACGGCGGCGGAGATCGCCGGCGGCGAGCTGAGCTCACGCGTCCCCGACACCGACGAGCGCACCGAAGTCGGCCGGCTCGGCATCGCGCTGAACACGATGCTGGAGCGCATCGAGGACGCGTTCGCCAAGCAGCAGGAAGCGGAGCGCCGTCTCCGGCGCTTCGTCGCCGACGCGTCGCACGAGCTGCGCACGCCGGTCAGCGCCGTGGGCGCGTACGCGGAGCTCTTCGAGCGGGGCGCGCAGCAGCGACCCGACGACCTGGCACGGGTGCTGCGGGGGGTCCGCGTCGAGACCGCCCGCATGCAGACGCTCATCGAGGACCTCCTGCTGCTCACGCGCCTCGACGAGGGTCGGCCGCTCGAGCGCCAGCCGGTGGAGCTGGTCGGCCTGGCGGGGGAGGCGGTCGAAGCGGCCCAGACGATCAGCGCCGATTGGCCGCTCACGATCGAGGCGGCCCAACCGGTCGAGGTGACGGGCGACCGCATGCGGCTGCGCGAGGTGCTCGACAACCTGCTCGCCAACGTCCGCACGCACACGCCACCCGGGACGCCGACCACCGTGCGGGTGCGCGCGTCCGGGGCCGAAGCCGTCGTCGAGGTCGCCGACGAGGGGCCCGGCCTCGACGCCGAGGACGCGGCCCGGGTGTTCGAGCGCTTCTACCGGGCCGATCCGTCCCGCGCCCGCGACCGCGGCGGCACCGGGCTCGGGCTGGCGGTGGTGGCCGCGCTCGTGGGGGCGCACGGCGGCCGGGTCGAGGTCGACACCAGCCGCGGCGACGGCGCGACCTTCCGCGTGCGCCTGCCGCTGGCGGCGCCCGTCATGCCCGAGGAGCCCGCTCGACCGTGAGCCCGACCTCCTGGCCGTGGGACAGCTCGAGGTTGTTGCCGTCCGGGTCGGTGATGAACGCCCAGTACCCGACGGGCGGCCCGGAGTCGAGCGGTCCGAGCACGGTGCGCCCTTCGCCGTGGGCGAGTTCGCAGCGCCGATCCACCTCCTCACGGGTCTCGCAACCGACCCCGAGATGCGAGAAGCCGGTCAGGAAGCCGGCCCGCCGTTCCTGCTCGATCAGCACGACGACGAAGGGCCGGGTGCGATCGCTCACCCACACGACCTCGTCCCCCGTCTGGTCGTCGCGGCGGCGGTGCACGACCTCCATGCCGGCGAAGCGCCGGTAGAAGTCGAGGCTGGCGTCGAGATCGGCGACGGGGAGCGCAACGTGCGTGAGGCCGCGGTCGATGGGCATCGCAGACTCTCCTGTCGTCGTCGCAAGCTCCGCCGCAGCGTAGGGCGCACGGGCCCGTCCGGAAGTCGCCGGAGTGGAAGAAGGGCCGCAGTACACTCGCACTCCCCATGTCGACGGTGACGACCTCGGTCGAGGAGCTCCCCGAGAACAAGGTCAAGCTCCACGTGTCGATTCCCGCCTCGGAGTTCGAGCGGGCGATCGACGCCGCCTTCCGCAAGCTCGCCGCCGAGGTGAAGATCCCGGGCTTCCGTCCCGGCAAGGCCCCCCGGCGCCTCCTCGAGGCCCGGCTCGGCACGGACGTCGCCCGCGATCAGGCGCTGCGGGACGCCCTCCCCGGCTACTACGCCGACGCCGTGCAGTCGGAGGACCTCGACACGATCGCCCCGCCCGAGATCGACATCACGGCGGGGGAAGAGAGCGGCGACGTCGAGTTCGACGCCGTCGTCGAGGTCCGTCCCGTGGTCGAGGTGGAGAACTACCGCGGGCTCCGGGTCGAGGTGCCGAGCCCGGCCGTCACCGACGAGGTCGTCGACCAGCAGCTCGACGCGTTGCGCGAGCGCTTCGCCGATCTGGAGGACTCGT
Source organism: Acidimicrobiia bacterium (assembly GCA_035316005.1). GTDB lineage: Bacteria > Actinomycetota > Acidimicrobiia > IMCC26256 > JACDBD01 > JALZAA01. The sequence goes on from DATFXK010000312.1 coordinate 25,413, forward strand.
CCCGCCCGCTCGCTGACGGTGACTACGCCCAGATCGACATCAAGGGCTACGTGCACGAGGAGGCGATCGACGCCCTCACCGCCACCGACTACCTGTACGAGGTCGGCTCGGGGATGCTCGTCGCGAAGCTCGACGAAGAGCTCGCCGGCAAGCGGCCGGGCGACATCCTGAAGTTCAACGACATCCTCCCCGAGCGCTTCGGCGAACGCGCCGGCGAAGACGTCGCGTTCCAGGTGCTCGTGAAGGAGACCAAGCGCAAGGTGCTGCCCGAGGTCACCGACGAGTGGGCGTCGGAGGCGAGCGAGTTCGACACCGTCGACGAGCTGCGCGCCGACATCCGCAAGCGCCTCGAGCTGGTCAACACGGTGCAGGCGCAGGTCGCCGCCCGCGACAAGGTGCTGGACGCCGCCGCCGACCTCGTGACGATCGATTTGTCCGATGCGCTCGTGCAGCGCGAGATGGAGCAGCGGCTCCACGACATCGCACACCGCCTCGAGAGCCAGGGCGCGACGATTCAGCAGTACCTTGCCGCGACGGGTACCGAAGAGCAGGCATTCGTGCAACAGGTGCGCGAGACCGCGGAGCGGTCCGTGCGCGCCGACCTCGCGTTGCGCGCCGTCGCGGCCAAGGAGGGCATCGTCGCGACCGACGAGGAGCTCGACGACGAGGTCAACCGGTTGGCGGAACGCCTGGAGGAGAAACCCAAGAAGGTCCGGCGCGATCTTGAACGCAGGGGCATCCTGGAGGCGGTACGCTCTGACATCGCCAAAGGGAAGACCGTCCGGTTCCTCGTCGACCACGCCGAGGTTGTCGACGACGCAGGGACCACCCTCGACTTGAAGGTTCCGGACGGGGAGCCGCCAGCCTCCGACGAGCAAGCATCCGAGGACCAGTCATCAAAGGCGCAGACAGAGGAGCCCCAGGCGTGAGCGAGTTCGAGCCCATCCGCAACTACCTCGTCCCTACGGTCATCGAGCAGACGAACCGCGGCGAGCGTGCCTTCGACATCTACTCCCGGCTGCTCAAGGAGCGCATCATCTTCCTCGGCACGCCGATCGACGACACGATCTCGAACCTGATGATCGCCCAGCTCCTGCACCTCGAGAGCGAGGACCCGGACAAGGACATCTCGGTGTACATCAATTCGCCCGGGGGCGAGATCACGGCGCTGTTCGCGATCTACGACACGATGCAGTACATCAAGCCCGACGTGCAGACGATCTGCGTCGGTCAGGCGGCGTCGGCGGCGGCGGTGCTGCTGGCGGCGGGCGCGCACGGCAAGCGCTTCGCCCTCCCGCACGCGCGCATCCTGATCCACCAGCCGCACGGTGGCGCGTCCGGCCAGGCCGTCGACATCGAGATCCAGGCCAAGGAGATCATCCGGATGCGCGAGCTCCTCGACGAGATCATGGCCCACCACACCAACCAGCCCGTCGAGAAGGTGGCGCATGACACCGACCGCGACTTCATCATGAGCGCGGTCGAGGCGCAGGACTACGGGATCGTCGACGAAGTGATCAGCAACCGGGAGCTCGCCTCGGTGGCCGCGGCCGCCGGCGTGAGCTAGGCGTCGCCGCACAGGCGGGGGGAGCGAGGAGACGTCGTGGCCAAGTTCGGTGACGGTGGCGACCTGCTGAAGTGCTCGTTCTGCGGGAAGAGCCAGAAGCAGGTCAAGAAGCTCATCGCCGGTCCCGGCGTCTACATCTGCGACGAGTGCATCGACCTCTGCAACGAGATCATCGAGGAGGAGCTCTCGCAGAGCACGGAGGTCAAGTTCGACGACCTCCCGAAGCCGCGTGAGATCTACGAGTACCTCAACGACTACGTCATCGGGCAGGAGCAGGCCAAGAAGATCCTGTCCGTCGCCGTCTACAACCATTACAAGCGCGTCCAGGCGGGCGCGTACGGCGACCCCGACGTCGAGCTCCAGAAGAGCAACATCCTGCTCATCGGCCCCACCGGGTGCGGGAAGACGCTGCTGGCCCAGACGCTCGCCCGTCTGCTGAAGGTCCCGTTCGCCATCGCCGACGCCACCGCGCTGACCGAAGCGGGCTACGTCGGCGAGGACGTCGAGAACATC
>DATFXK010000313.1:0-2416 GCA_035316005.1 Acidimicrobiia bacterium
GGCGACGTGCCCGCCCTCTCGGTGAAGGGGAAGTTCGCGCAGCTCGTCGCGCTGTAGATCGGCGCCGGCAGCGGCCTCGCGAGCGGGGGGTCTCGCGAGGCCGCACCGGCGGCGAGGGGGGAGCTAGGTGGCGAGGCGGTAACGATGCACCGCGATCGGCGCCGCCACCGCCAGGATGCCGACGCACCACAGGATCGCCGCGATGACGTCCCATGTCGTCGGCCCGCCGATCGTGAGGTCTCGGACCGCTGTGACCACGACCGAAAGCGGCTGGTGCTCGGCAAACCATTGGAGCCAGTCGGGCATCGTGCTGACAGGCACGAACGCGTTCGACGCGAACACGAGCGGTGCCATCACGGGGAACGCGGCCGCCTGCGCAGCCTCGGGGTCCTTCACGACGAGTCCGACCGTGGCGAAGATCCACGAGAGCGCGAAGCCGAACAGCAGGACGAGGAGCACCGCGCCGATCAGCGGAACGATTCCCGTGTGCACGCGCCATCCCACGGCGAACCCGACTGCGAACATGAGCCCGACGACGAACACGTTCCGTACGAGGTCGGCAAGCGTTCGTCCCGCCAGTACCGCCGACCGGGCCATGGGCAAGGATCGGAAGCGTTCGATCAGGCCGGCCTGCATGTCGGTCGAGAGCCCGATCGACGTGTTGATCGCGCCGAACGCAACGGTCTGGGCGAAGATCCCGGGCATGAGGAAGTCGACGTACGGGACACCGGGGGTGTTGATCGCGCCGCCGAAGACGTACCGGAACAAGAGCACGAACACGACGGGCTGGATCGTCGAGAACACGAGGAGCTGCGGGACCCGCCGATAGGCGATCAGGTTGCGGGCCATGACGGCGAAGGTGTCGCTCACGGCGGTGGTGAGGCGGCGGACGCCGCGCAGGTCGAGGTCGGGCGTCAGCCCGATGGGCGTGACGGTCGTAGCAGTCATGCTGCACCTCGTTCAGCATCCTCGGTGGTCTCGTCCGGTTCCACGCGCCGGCCGGTGAGCGCGAGGAACACGTCGTCCAAGCTGGGCTCGCGCACGGCGATCGTCTCCGGCGCCAGTCCTTCGCCGTCGAGCACCCGCAACGCGTCGACGAGGATGCGGGCGCCGTCGGCGACCTCGAAACGCACCTCCGAGCCGTTCACCTCGGGCGGTCGACACGCGAACTTCGCCACGATGCTGTGGGCGCGCCGTGCCTCTCCCGGGTCGGGGAACCCGACCTCGATCACGGTCCCGCCGATCCGGGACTTGAGATGCTGCGGAGCACCCTGGGCGATGACCTGGCCGTGGTCGATGACGACGAGGTCGTCGGCGAGACGATCGGCCTCCTCGAGGTACTGCGTGGTCAGGAGCAGTGTGGTCCCCTCGCTCACGAGGTTCTCGATGACGGCCCAGAGCTGCTTGCGGCTGTAGAGGTCGAGACCGGTCGTGGGCTCGTCCAGGAACAGGACGGGCGGCCGGTGGACGAGCGCCGCGCAGAGGTCGAGCCGCCGGCGCATCCCGCCGGAGTAGGTGCGAGCCGGGCGGTCGGCGGCGTCGGCGAGGTCGAAGCCCTCGAGGAGCTCGGCGGCGCGGTCCTCTATCATCCTGCGTGGCAGGTGCGTGAGCCGCCCGATCATCCGCAGGTTCTCGCGGCCGGTGAGGTTGTCGTCGACCGCGGCGTACTGGCCGGCGAGCCCGATCCGGGCGCGCACCTTCTCCGGCTCCCGGGCGACGTCGAGCCCGAGCACGCTCGCGTGGCCGGCATCCGGCTGGAGCAGGGTCGTCAGCACCCGCACCGCGGTCGTCTTGCCGGCGCCGTTCGGGCCGAGGAGGCCGAACACCGTGGCGGGCGGGACCTCGAAGTCGACGCCGTCGAGGGCGACGACGTCGCCGAAGCGCTTTTCGACGCCCTCGACAGCGATTGCTGAATCAGACATGTGGGCGAGTTTGGCACTGATGCTTGAAGAGGTCAAGTGTCGTGTCCCTCAAGTGTCGAACGTCACAATGGTTGAAGAGCAGGATCAGTTGGCATATCCTGCCGTCATGGCGAGTACCCGTCCGGCGAGCAAGGCGACCCTGGCGGCCGACGTCTGGCGGGACCTGTTCGCCTTCTTTTGGCGCTCCGGCTCGCGCAACGCCATGGTGCTGGTGAGCCAGGAGCTCGGGCTGACGCCGGGCCATGTGAAGGCGCTCCTGGAGCTCCAACCCGACCAGCCCCGACCGACGGGCGCGCTCGCCGAGGCGCTCCATTGCGACGCGTCGAACGCCACGTGGCTGGTCGACCGCTTGGAAGAGGGCGGCCTCGTCGAGCGGGGGACCGTTCCCACCGATCGACGCGTCAAGACCGTCGTGCTCACTCCGCTCGGCGCGAAGACGCGTGCCGAGGTGATCGACCGGCTGCACGAGCCGCCGGAAGATCTGCTCGCCCTCG
>DATFXK010000314.1:0-23683 GCA_035316005.1 Acidimicrobiia bacterium
GCACCGGCGAGCGAGATGTAGTTGATGTCGTGGCCGGCGGCCTGCGCGTACGGCCCGTCCTGGCCCCAGCCGGTCATGCGCCCGTACACGAGCTTCGGGTTGCGGGCCCGGCACGCGTCCGGACCGATGCCGAGCCGCTCGGCCACGCCGGGCCGGAAGCCCTCGATCAGCGCGTCGGCCTGCTCGACCATGCGCAGCACCGTCTCGACGCCGTCGGGCTGCTTGAGGTCGACGCCGATCGAGCGCCGGCCCCGGTTGAGCACCTCCATCCATCCGGGGTCGAAGCCCCGCTCGACCGACTGGGCGCGGTCGACGCGCACCACGTCGGCGCCGAGGTCGGAGAGCAGCATCGCCGCGAACGGCCCCGGCCCGATCCCCGCGATCTCGACGACCTTCACACCCGAAAGTGGTCCCATGCGCATCGACCCTAGCTAGCGTCTCGCGCGTGGTGGAAACGCTGGCCTCCGGGTACGGGCTCGTCGAGGGGCCGACGGTCGACGGCGACGGGAACCTGTACTTCAGCGACGTGCTCGGCGGCGGCGTGTACCGCCGCACGCCGGAAGGCGAGATCACGACCGTCGTGCCGAAGCGGCGCGGCGTGGGCGGGATCGTGCTCCACGCCGACGGCGGCGTGGTCGTCTCGGGCCGCGACATCGTCCACGTGCGCGACGGCGAGAATCGCCGCCTGTTTGCCGTCGATGGAGTGCTCGGATGGAACGACATCTGCGCCGACTCCGTGGGGCGCGTCTACGCGGGTTCGCTCCGCTTTCCGGTATTCGACCCGGAGGTCGAGCCGGTTCCCGGCGAGCTGTGGCGCATCGATGCCGTAGACCAAGCCGTTGTTCTCTACGAAGGGGTTGTGCACGCCAACGGCGTCGCGCTCTCGCCTGGGGAGCGAACCATCTTCCACTCCGACACGAGAAACAACGTCATCCTCGTGCACGAGCTCGCTGAAGACGGCACGGCTCGCGGCCGGCGCGTCTTCCACTTCCCTCCCGGGGCGCCAGACGGCATGGCCGTCGACGCTCAGGGGTTTCTCTGGGTCGCATCGGCGCGTGGGGGATGCGTCGCCCGCCTGACCCCGGACGGCGAGATCGACCGTGTGCTCGACGTCCCCGCTCAGACAGTCACGTCGGTCTGCTTCGCCGGCGACGGTGAGCCCGATATGTTCGTCGTCACGGCCGACAACTCCGACGAGCCCGAGCGCCGGGGCACGATTTTCCGCATCGCCGCCGGTGTCGGTGGCGCGCCGGTCCATCCGGCGCGCGTCTAAAACGCGAGCTTCAGCCCCGGTCGGGGCCACGGCGCGGACACGAGCCGCCCGGTGGCGGAGCACGTCACGTACGCCGTGCGCAGGTCGTCACCGCCGAAGCACACGTTCGTGACCATCGGGTCGGGGAAGGGCACGTGCTCGACCTGGCTGCCGTCGGGCGAGGCCACCGTGAGCCCGCCGTTGACGAGCGTGCCCACGACGACGTTGCCGTCGCTGTCGACCGCCAGCGAGTCGAAGAGCTGCATCCCCGGGAGCCCGCACACGAGCTGGCCGCCGTTGCCCACGGGCGGTGGCGGCGCGGCGAGCTCACCCGGCCCGGCGAGCTCCCAGGCGAACACCCGCCCGGTGAACGTCTCCGCCCCGTAGACACGGTTGCCGTCGGGAGACAGGCCGACACCGTTCGGCCCGTCGAGCGGGTAGACGACCTCGCGGATCTCGGAGCCGTCAGGGCGCGCGTAGTAGAGGCCACCGTGGGTCTTGTCGCGCTCGCGCCAGCGGCCGTGGTCGGTGAACCAGAAGCCGCCCGTGTCGTCGAAGACGAGGTCGTTGGGCCCGATGAGGTCGTGGCCGTCGCACGCCGTGTACAGCACGGTCACGTCACCCGTCGCGAGATCGACGCGTTCGATGCGGCCGCCGGTGTGGTCCTGGGGCAGGTAGCTGTCGGGGATCGTGAGCCCGCCCACGTCGTGCGACCCGTAGCCGCCGCTGTTGCACACGTACACCGCGCCGTCGGGGCCGATGGCGAGCCCGTTCGGGCTGCCGCCGTTCTCCGACACGATCTCCTTCTTGCCGTCGGGGTGCACGCGCACGATGGTGCCGCCGAGCAGCTCGACGCACAGAAGGGTGCCGTCCGGCATCCACACCGGCCCTTCCGGGAAGCGCAACCCGCTCGTGATCTCCGTGATCTCCACGTCCATGAGCCGGAGCGAAGCACTTGCTTGACCGCCCGGTCAAGGCCGAGTGAGATGACGCCCATGAAGCTGCGCCTCGAGCCCTCGGACGAGTACATGCACCCGCTGGAGTCGGCGTCGAACTTCAACGAGTCGATGTACTTCAACTTCTTCGACCCGCGCGACCGCATCGGTGGTTGGGTCCGGCTGGGCAACCGGGCCAACGAGGGCTATGCGGAGATGACGAGCTGCATCTACCTTCCCGACGGGCGCGTCGGCTTCATGTTCAGCCGCCCGGAGATCTCCGACAACGACGGCTTCGACGCCGGCGGCATGCGCTTCGCGGTGATCGAGCCGTTCGAGGAGCAGCGGGTCACGTACGACGGGAAGGTGGCGTTGCTGGAGCGGCCGCTCGAGATGGCGAACCCGCGCCAGGCGTTCACCGAGAACCCGTGGGTCGACGCGGCCGTCGAGCTCACCTACCGGGGCGTGTCACCGATGTGGGGCGGCGAGCCGGTCAACGACGACGGCTCCCCCATCACCGAGAACGCCGAGCAGGGCTTCGCCCGCGGGCACTACGAGCAGCACGTCGGCGCCCGGGGCGTCGTGCGCGTCGGCGACGAGGAGTGGGAGGTCGACGGCTTCGGCTTGCGTGACCACTCGTGGGGCCCCCGCTACTGGCAGTCGCCGTGGTGGTACCGCTGGCTCACCGCCAACTTCGGCGAGGAGTTCGGCTTCGTCATCTCGATCGTCACGTCGCGCGAGGGTGGCCAGCGCATCGGTGGCGTGGTGCTCGAGGATGGCGAGTACCGAACCATCGATGACGCCAAGATCGAGACCGAGTGGCGCGGCGCCGACTCGTACCACCAGGAGGTGCGCGCCGTCGCCCACACCGCCGACCGGGACTACGAGATCGAGGGCAGCGTGCTGTCGCTCATCCCGCTGCGGAACCGCCGGCAGACGCCGGACGGCGACACGCTCGTGACCCGGATCTCCGAGGGCATGACCAAGTGGCGGTGCGACGGCAAGGTCGGGTTCGGCCTGTCGGAGTACCTCGACCAGATCGTCGACGGTCAGCCCGTCGGCGTCACCGCCTGACCAGCCGGCGGGGGCGCCAGCCCGCCTGAGGCCGCTCGTGCTCGAGGTACCGGCTCCGCGCCCGGAGCACGTCGGTGCGGCTGCAGATCCCGACGAGACGGTCGCCATCCACGACGGGCACGTGGTCGACGTCGTCCTCGGTGATGCGTTCGAGCACGGTGAGCAACGAGTCGCCCGGCTCCACCGTCACGACGTCGTTGTGCGCGACCTCCTTCACGGACGCGTCGTCGGGCAGCTCCCGGACGAGCAGGTCGGTGCGGTTCACAATGCCTACGCATGCGCCGGCATCGTCGACGATCGGAAACGCGCCGTGGCCTCCGGATTCCAGCAACCGGCGCGCGTCCGCCACCGTTGCGCAGACGGGCAGCGTCTCCACTTCGGACGTCATCGCGTCGCGGACCGCGTGCACCTGGAGCACGTCCGGTGCATAGCGGCGCGGCACCGCCAGGCCGCGACGGGCCAGCTTCTCGGTCATGAGCGTCTGCCGCGAGAGCGAGTTGAACACGATATCGGCGAGCACGGCGGCCAGCATCAGCGGGAGCACGGCTTCGTAGTCGCGCGTGAGCTCGAACGCGAAGACGATCGACGTGAACGTGGCTCCGGTCGCGGCGCCGAAGGTCGCGGCCATCGCCACGAGGGCCACGGCGCCGGGTGAGAGCCCGAGGCCGGGGAAGGCGGCGTCGAGACCGGCGCCGACCAGGCCGCCGAACGATCCGCCGATGAGCAGGAGTGGAGCGAGGGTTCCGCCCGACGTGCCCGAGCCGAGCGCAACCCACCACATCACGAGCTTGGCGAGGAGCAGCAGCGCGAGTGCGCCCACGGTGAACTTGGCCGCGAGCACGTCGTCGATCGCGTCGTAACCGACGCCGAGCGCGCGCGGGACCGCCAGCCCGATGAGCGCGAAGACGAGCGCGCCGATGACCGGGTGCCAGAACTCCGAGATCGGCAGGCGGCGGTAGACGGTCTCGACCGCGAACAGGCCTCTCGCTACGACGACGGCGACGAGCCCGCACGCGAGACCGAGGAGCGCGAACACCGCGAGCGTGCTGAGCCCGGCGAAGTCGTGGTGCGGCACGGTGAACAGCGGACCGCTGCCGAAGACCGCGGCGTGGACACCGGCGGCGATGCTCGCCGACACGACCAACGGCACGAGCGCGCGGGCCGAGAACTCGAACAGCAGGAGCTCCACCGCCAGCACGACCGACGCAAGGGGCGCGCCGAACACGCCCGCCATGCCGGCGGCCGCCCCGCAGGCGAGCAGGATCTTCCGCTCGGACGGCGTCACGCGGATGACCTGACCGATGAGCGATCCGAGCGCGCCGCCGGTCACGATGATCGGTCCCTCGGCGCCGAACGGACCGCCGGTGCCGATAGCGACGGCCGCCGACGTCGGCTTGGCAACCGCAGCACGGGGCGAGATGCGGCTGTGACGGGTCAACACGGCTTCCATCGCCTCGGGAATCCCGTGACCCCGGATGACGGGCGACCAGCGGGCGAGCAACGCCACGACCAGCCCGCCCGCCATCGCAACGAGCACGAGCTCGGGACCCGGATGGAAGTGACGGAACGACGGCAGGTCCCAGCCGTACTCGTGCAGGAGCGCCGCGTTTGTCAGCAGGGCGATGAGACGGACGAGCAGCCACGCCGCTGCCCCGCCGGCCAGACCGAGCGCGGCGGCGAGCAACGACAGGAAGACGAGGCGGCGCGGCGACGATTGCACGATAGCGACATTATATCGTGATACGATACTTTTCGTGCCCGGCTCCACCGCCGCCCGCTCACGCGGGATCGGCGACGCCGAATACCAGCGCCTGCTCGAGTTCCGCACGGGCCTCCGACGATTCCTGCGCTGGAGCGAGGAGCAAGCGCAGGCCGAGGGCGTCTCACCGGCGCAGCACCAGCTGCTGCTGGCGATCCGGGGCCATGGCGATGCGCGCGGCCCCACGATCGGCGACGTCGCCGACTACCTCCTCCTCCGCCACAACAGCGCGGTGGAGCTCGTCGACCGCGCCGCGGACTCCGGGCTCGTCCGGCGCCGTCAGGATCGCAACGATCACCGCGTCGTCCGGTTGGAGCTGACCGCCCGCGGTGCCGAGACGCTCCGGCGACTCACCGCCGTCACGCTGGAGGAGCTGAACCGTCTGTCCCCGCGCCTCAGGCCGGTGTGGTCCGGCCTGGAGGCGAGCTGACGCGGGCTACCAGCTGCCGCCGCCTCCGCCCCCGGCACCCCCACCGGAGAAACCGCCGCCCGAGAACCCGCTCGAGCCCGAGGTCGACGGTGGAGTCGACGTCAGGGTGCCCGACGTCGACACTGTGAACCCGTCGATCGCGCTCGAGAACGCGAAGAACGTGAACGGCGTCGACGAGATGTACCACGACGACGTGTCGGGCGGCTGATCGTCGAGACCCGAGAACGCCGCCGCCCACTTGCCGGTGGCGCCGAACACGATCGCGTACGGCAGGTACTCGGAGAAGAGGTTCTTCTGCTCGGCGAACCGGGCGCGTTCCTTCTCGGACTCGTTGATGAACCGGCGGAACCCCTCGGTCCGGCGCAGCACGGCCGTTCCTTTCGCGGTGCGTTGCGGCATCCAGTAGGCGCCGAACGTGAGCAGGATGCCGGCGACGAGGAGCGGGATGCCGAGCAGCGCGGCGTGCGTGAAGATGATGAGCAGCGTCATGAGCCCGGCGCCGGCGAGCAGGACGAGGACGCCGAGGCAGCCCCACTGCATCCGGGTCGCGGACGGCAACCGCACGAACCAACCTTGGGACTGCGCGTCCTCGATGAGCGCGCCCTGGATCTCCTCCATCTTGCTGTGGAAGGTGTAGCGCAGGTCGGAGAGCTGGACCTCGTTTCCGTCCTCGAACAACCCGTCGAGGAGCTTCCGCTCGTAGTCCTTGAGCTCGGCGTCGGGCTCCTTCTTCTTGGTGAGCTTCCAGTCCGGCTTGTGCATGAACCCGCCCTCGCCGGGGATCTCCTCGATCACGAGGTAGCCGCGCACGGCGAGGTCGACGATCGTGGCCGTCACGTCGAGCGGGTTAGCCGTGAAGTCGACGAGCGTGCCGAGCTGACCCGGCCGGAGGTTGTCGGGCGGGACGAACTCGACCGGCGTCTGCTCGTGGTGGAGGACGGGGACGTACTCCTCGGCGCCGCTGTCGCTCCCGTAGGCCTGGTCGACGGCCGAGCCGCGGTAGCGGCGGTCGCGGCCGAACCGGTACATGAGGAACGCGAACAGTAGGATCACGAGGAAGAGCAGCGCACCGCCGACGCTGGCAGTCACGGGCGTGACCGAGAACGCCGTCGCGATGCTGAAGCGCTCCTCGAGGATCGGCTTGGGCGGCGGCACCGCTCCCTTCGGCATGACGACCACAACGGTCATGGCCGCCTGGGGCGGGATGTTGCTCTGGGTAAACGTCGCCGTCGTACCGCTGCTTGTGGCGCTTCCGCACGGGAGCGTCGAACGGAGGGGGCCGCTGAAGCAGGCGACCTGCGTGATGTCGGCGGGCGCCTCGACGGTGACGCTCGCCCGCTGGATCGGCACCGTCCAGCCGGGGCCGATGGCGTTGAGGTTCAGCTCGTCGTGGTCCTCGAACCCGTTGAGCACGCCGCGCAGCGTGTAGGTGATGTCGTAGGTGTGCTGGCCGCTGATCGTGCGGTCGGGATCGCCGATCTTGATGCGCTTCAGCCCGACGCCGTCGACGTCGCCGCTCTCGAGCGTGTAGTCCGCCGGTGTCCCTTCCGACGCCCGCACCGACTCGACCTGGATCGGGTACACGCGGTCGTGGTTGGTCTTGGGCGGGTAGTCGAACCGCACGGGGACGTCACGGAAGATGCCGTGCTTCGGGACGACGCCGAAGTCGTAGTCGATCGTCTCGTGCACCCGGACCAAGCCCGTCGACTCGATGCGAACGTCGACGACGTAGTTGCGGATCTGCTCGGGCCCGAACTGCGCCGTGGTTCCGGACGCGGCCGGAGCCGTAACGAGGAGGACCGCAACCGCCGCGGCCGGCAATCCCAGCAGCAGACCCCGCCCGACACGCACGGCGGGAATCTAACCGCCGGCCGGCGCAGTACGTCGGGCTACCGTTCGACGCCGTGCCCGCACGCATCGACACCGAGCTGCTCGCGGCCGCGCTCGCCCGGTATCTCGGGCAGGCGGTGACGATCGAGGGCGTGCGACGCCTGTCGGGCGGCGCGTCCCGCGAGACGTGGTCGTTCGACGCGGTGGTCGCCGACGGCACCCGCCACGGGCTCGTGTTGCGCCGTGACCCCGGCGGCTCGGTCGGGCGCTCGGAGCGGTCCGTCGAGTTCGCGCTCCTGGCCGCGGCCCACGACGGCGGCGTCGCCACGCCCCGGGTGTGGTTCCTGCTCGAGGCGGACGACGGCCTCGGCTCGGGCTTCGTGATGGAGCGAATCGAGGGCGAGACGATCCCGCGTCGCATCCTGCGTGACGACGCCTATGCCGCCGCCCGGCCCGAGCTCGCGCACCAGTGCGGCGAGCAGGCGGCCCGCATCCACGCCCTCGACCCGGCGCAGCTGCCGGCGCTCCCGGTGCAGGGCGCGCGCGAGCAGATCGAGCTCTACCGCGGCTACCTCGACGGCTTCGGCGAGCCCCACCCCGCGTTCGAGCTCGGATTCCGCTGGCTCGCCGACCACTCGCCCCCCGACCCGCCCCGCCCCGAGCTGGTCCACGGCGACTTCCGCAACGGGAACCTCGTGGTCGGGCCGGACGGCGTCCGCGCCGTGCTCGACTGGGAGCTCGCGCACCTCGGCGACCCGGTCGAGGACCTGGGCTGGCTGTGCGTGAAGTCATGGCGTTTCGGTGTGACCGACCAGCCCGTAGGCGGTTTCGGCGCGGTGAGCGATCTGCTCGCGGCCTACCGGTCCGCCGGCGGTCGCGACGTCGACCCGGTCGAGCTCCGCTACTGGGAGGCGATGGGCACGCTCAAGTGGGGCGTGATCTGCGAGGTCCAGGCCTTCACCCATCTCCAGGGCGCGGTCCGCTCGGTGGAGCTGGCCACTCTCGGCCGCCGCGTCGCCGAGATGGAGTGGGACCTCCTCGAGCTGCTCGACGGGAACGCGTGATGCAGGACCGACCCACCGCCGTCGAGCTCCTCGAAGCAATCCGTGAGTTCCTGGAACAGGACGTCATGCCCGCCGTCGAGGGCCGGGTGCAGTTCCACACGCGGGTGGCGGTCAACGCGCTCGGGATGCTCGAACGGGAGCTCCGGCTCGGCCCCGAGCTCGACGCCGCCGAGCGCGCCCGGCTCGGTGCGCTGCTCGGCTACGACGCCGACGTCGCCACGCTCACCGCCGAACTGGCCGCCCGCATCCGGGACGGGTCGCTCGACGACCGGCACGACGAGGTCGTCGCCGCCGTGCGGGCGTCGGTCCGGGCGAAGCTCCTGGTCGCGAACCCGGACTACATGGGAGACCACGTCGGGTAGGTTCCGAAGATGGTGCGCTTCGCCACCTGGAACGTGAACTCGCTCAAGGCCCGCCTTCCCCGGGTCGAGGACTGGCTGCAGTACGCGCATCCCGACGTGGTCTGCCTGCAGGAGACGAAGCTCTCCGACGACTCGTTCCCGCAGCTGACGTTCCAGACGCTCGGCTACGACTCGGTGCACCACGGGCCCGGGCAGTGGAACGGCGTCGCCATCCTGTCCCGCGCCGGCATCGGCGACGTGACCTCGGGCTTCGACGGCACCGAGCTCGTCGACCCGTACGAAGGCGACGCCCGGTTGCTGTCCGCCATGTGCGGCGGCGTCCGCGTGATCTGTGCCTACGTCCCCAACGGCCGGAAGGTCGGCAGCGAGTTCTATGAGCGCAAGCTGGCGTGGCTCGAGTGTCTCCACGACTGGATCGCCGCCACCTACAAGCCGACGGACCCGATCGTGATGATGGGCGACTTCAACGTCGCCCCCGAGGACCTCGACCTGTGGTCGCCGGAGGCGTTCGTCGGCGACACGCACGTCACCGAGCCCGAGCGCGCCGCGGTCGCGCGCCTGCGCGACTGGGGCTTTGTCGACGCCTTCCGCGCCCTGTACCCGCAGGACAAGCTGTTCACGTATTGGGACTACCGGCGGGGCGACTTCCACGAGCACCGAGGCATGCGCATCGATCTCGCCTACGTGACCGAGCCGCTCGTCGACCGCATCCGTTGGGCCCTAGTGGACCGGTTCGCCCGCAAGGGCAAGCTGCCGTCCGACCACGCGCCGCTCTTCGTCGACATCGACACCGCCGCCGGCTGATCTCGTCGACTGATCGGCGTACGGTGGGCGCCGTGACCGACGCCGAGACGAACGACCTCATCGCCCGCTTCAACGACGCCTGGGGTGCCCACGACCTCGACGCCACCCTCACGCTCTGCGCCGACGACTGCGTCTTCGAGAGCACCGGCCCCTCGCCCGACGGGGAACGCCACGAAGGCCAGGACGCGGTTCGCGCCGCGTGGAAGCCGATCTTCGACGATGCCGACGCGAACTTCATCACCGAGGACGCGTTCCCGGCTGGCGACCGGTACGTGCAGCGGTGGCGCTACGACTGGGGCGATGGCCACGTGCGCGGCGTCGACGTGTTCCGGGTCCGCGACGGCAAGGTCGCCGAGAAGCTCTCCTACGTGAAGGGCTGACGGCGGGCGCCGTCCCCCCGGACCCCTGTGACCCACGTCATCTAGGCAGGAGCAGCGGGCAGGCACATGATGACGATGACTTATCACTGATAACTCACTCCATCCGGAGCTGCTGTGCTCGCACGACTCGGTCGCTTCTCGGTCGCCCGTCGCAAGTCGGTGCTCGTCGGTACGGTCGTGTTCTTTCTCGTCGCCGCCGGTCTCGGCGGCGGTGTCGCCTCTCGTCTGAGCAGCGGCGGCTTCGACGACCCGTCGTCGGAGTCGTCCCGGGCCGCGAACCAGATCAAGCACGAGTTCGGGAAGCAACAGCCGGACCTCGTCTTCCTCGTCACGGCGAGGAGCGGCACGGTCGACGACGCCGCCGTCGGCGCCGCCGCCGAGGCGCTGACGAACAGGCTGGCGGCGGAGAAGAAGGTCGCCCGCGCCCTCTCCTATTGGAGTCTGGGAAGCCCGCCGCCCCTGAAGAGCAAGGACGGTCGCCAGGCGCTCGTACTCGTCTCGATGCACGGGAGTGAAGACAAGGTCCAGGAGGCGGCGCGAGATCTCTCGCCGAGATACGGGCGCGACACGAGCGCGTTCACCGTGCGCGTCGGCGGCTTCGCCGAGGTGTTCCGGCAGGTGAACCACCAGGTCGAGGCGGACCTCCTGCGGGCCGAGCTCATCGCGTTCCCGATCACGCTCCTGCTGATGATCCTCGTCTTCGGCAGCCTCGTCGCCGCCGGCCTCCCGCTCGTGGTCGGCCTGGTCGCGATCGTCGGCACGTTCCTCGTCCTCTTGATCGTCTCCTCGCTCACCGAGGTGTCGATCTTCGCCCTGAATCTGACAACTGGAATGGGGCTCGGGCTGGCCATCGATTACAGCCTGTTCATCGTCTCGCGGTACCGCGAGGAGCTCCACAACGGGCTCGCGCCCAACGAAGCCGTCGTGCGCACGGTGCAGACGGCCGGGAAGACGGTCGCGTTCAGCGCGCTCACCGTCGCGGTTGCCCTCGCCGCGCTGCTCGTGTTTCCCCTCGCCTTCCTGCGGTCGTTCGCGTACGCCGGCATCGGGGTCGCGCTCCTAGCGGGTGTCGTGGCCGTCGTCAGCCTGCCTGCCCTTCTCGCGATCCTGGGGCCGAAGGTGAACTCGCTGCGCTTGTTGCGACGCGATCCCAAACCCGTCGGCGAAGGTGTCTGGCACCGGATCGCGATGTTCGTGATGCGTCGCCCTGTGCCCGTCGCGGTGGCCGTGATCGCGTTGTTGGTCTTGCTGGGCCTGCCGTTCCTCCGGATCCAGTTCGGCCTTCCCGACGACCGGGTGCTCCCGTCGAGCGCGTCGAGCCGGCAGGTGCAGGACGACCTCCGCGAACGCTTCGCCTCGAACGAGGCCCTCACGCTCCAGGTCGTCGCAACGAACATCGGTGATCCGGCGACGCGCGCCGATGAGATCGACCGATACGCAATCGCGTTGTCACGGACGCCGGGCGCCGCACGCGTCGACGCGCTCACCGGCAGCTACATCAAAGGTCAGCAGGTCGCCGAACCCGGGCCGCTCGGCGCCCGCTTCGCGGCCCGCGACGCGACGTGGCTGTCCGTCGTCCCCTCCGTCGAGCCGTACTCCGATGCCGGCGAGCGGCTCGCCAAGGCGGTGCGCGCCACCGCCGCGCCTTTCCCGGTCCTCGTCACCGGCAATTCGGCCGAGCTCGTCGACTCGAAGGCGTCCCTCTTCTCCCGGCTGCCGCTCGCGGCCGGACTCATCGCGGCGGCAACGTTCGTGCTGCTCTTCCTCATGTTCGGGAGCCTCCTCGTCCCGATCAAGGCGCTCGTCCTGAACGTGCTGAGCCTGAGCGCCACGTTCGGCGCGCTCGTGTGGATCTTCCAGGACGGCCATCTCTCGGGCGTCCTCGACTTCACCCCCACCGGAACACTCCCGGCAACCGTCCCGCTGCTGTTGTTCTGCCTCGCGTTCGGGCTCTCGATGGACTACGAGGTCTTCCTGCTCTCGAGAATCAAGGAAGAGCACGACCGCACCCACGACAACCCGAGGTCTGTCGCCGTTGGCCTCGAGCGCACCGGCCGCATCGTCACCGCCGCCGCCGTGCTCATCAGCGTCGTGTTCATCGCGTTCGCGACGTCCGGCGTGTCGTTCATCAAGATCTTCGGCCTCGGCCTCACGATCGCGGTGCTGATGGACGCCTTCGTGATCCGGGCGACACTGGTGCCTGCGTTCATGCGCATCGCGGGCGAGGCGAACTGGTGGGCGCCGCGCTGGATGCGACGCATCCACGAGCGGATCGGGATCAGCGAGACCGAGGAGCCCGCGCCCGAGCCCTCGGCCGCGGAGGAACAGGTTCGCGAACCGGTCGGATCACGATGACTGCCGTGCGCGAGTCCGCCGCGAAATCCCGTCCGCGGTCCCGCCGCGGCGAGGGCGAGACTCTGCGGGAGGACCTCCTCGCCGCGACCGAGGAGCTGATGATCAAGACGGGCAGCGCGGACGCAGTGTCGATCCGCGCCATCGCCGACGCCGTGGGCGTCACGCCGCCGTCGATCTATCTCCACTTCGCGGACAAGAGCTCGTTGATCCTCGCCGTCTGCGAGCGGCACTTCGAAGTGTTCGACTCGATCATCGAAGAAGCCGGGCGGTCGACCGGCGACCCCGTCGAGAGCCTGCGTCGACGTGGCCGCGCGTACGTGCGCTTCGGCCTCGAGAACCCCGAGCCGTACCGCATCCTCTTCATGACCCGCGCCGAAGGCGCGCGGCAGTACGACGTGCTCGTCGGCGCGGGCGGGCGCGCGTTCCAGCACCTAGTCGACGCCGTGCAGCGCTGCATCGACGCCGGCGCCTTCCGGCCGGTCGACGCCGTGCTGGCGGCGACCGGCGTGTGGACCGCCGTCCACGGCGTCACCTCGCTCCTCATCTCGCTCCCGGGCTTCCCGTGGCCCGACGTCGACGCCCTCGTCGACCACGTCTGCGACATCGAGATCCGCGGGCTGAACGAACCCGTCCCCGAACTCCAAGGAGGTGCCTCGTGAGCACCGCAGTCGAGAACCGCTACCTCGTCGGGAACTTCGCGCCGGTCAAAGACGAGCTGACCGCGACCGATCTCCCGACTGAAGGTGCCGTCCCGACCGAGCTGCGCGGCCGACTCCTGCGCATCGGCCCCAACCCGATCGCGCCCGACCCGGCTGCGTACCACTGGTTCACGGGTGACGGCATGATCCACGCCATCGAGCTGCGCGACGGCAAGGCGGCCTCGTACCGCAACCGCTGGGTGCGCACGGACCAGGCGATCGCGCTGCTCGGCGAGGACGCCATCCCCGGCCAGCCCGACGACGTGTTCCCGGCGGGCTCGAGCGTGGCGAACACCCACATCGTCGCGCACGCGGGCAAGATCTTCGCTCTCGTCGAGGTGTGCCTCCCGACTCAAGTGAGTCCCGACCTCTCGACCGTGGGCCGGTACGACTTCGGCGGCAAGCTCCGCTCGTCGATGACCGCGCACCCGAAGATGGATCCGGTCACCGGCGAGATGCTCTTCTTCGGGTACGACCCGTTCGGCCCGCCGTGGCTCCGCTACCACGTCGTAAACGCGGCGGGTGAGCTCGTGCGCAGCGAGGACATCGACATCCAGGGCCCGTCGATGGTGCACGACTTCGCGATCACCGAGCGTCATGTCGTGTTCTTCGACCTGCCGGTCGTGTTCGACTTCGACCTCCTCGGGAAGCGGCCCTTCCCCGCCGCTTGGAAGCCCGACTACGGCGCCCGTGTCGGCGTGATGCCCCGCGACGGAGGCAACGCCGACGTGCGCTGGTTCGAGGTCGACCTCTGCTACGTGTTCCACCCGCTGAACGCGTACGACGAGAACGGCAGCGTCGTCGTGGACGTCGCCCGCCATCCGAAGATGTTCGACACCGACATCTACGGGCCGGCCGAGCAGCCTCCGACGCTGGACCGGTGGACCATCGATCTCGACGGCGGGAAGGTCATCGAGGAGCGGATCGACGACCGACCTCAGGAGTTCCCGCGGGTCGACGACCGGGTCGTGGGCCGGCAGCACCGGTACGGGTACGCGACGTACTTCGGCCTCGACGAGCAGGGCATCCAGTTCGGTGGCTTGCTCCGGCACGACCTGCGCACCGGAGCCGTCCAGGAGAAGACGTTCGGGGCGGGCACCCACGCCGGCGAAGGCGTGTTCGTGCCTGCGTCCCACGTCGCCGGCGAGGACGAGGGCTGGGTGCTCACAGTCGTGTACGACGAAGGCCGGGACGCGAGCGACCTCTTCGTGCTCGACGCGACCGACTTCGCCGCGCCGCCCGTCGGGGCCGTGCACCTGCCGCAACGGGTGCCGTTCGGCTTCCACGGCTCGTGGGTCCCCGACGGCGCGGTGTAAACGCTCAGCTCCCGGGAGGCGCCATGAGCTCGAGCTGGATGTTGTCGGGATCGCGGAACACGAGCACGGGGCCGTGTGGGGTATCCGCGATCGCGGAATGAGAGACCCCGTGAGCTTCGAGCTGCTGCAACCACGCGTCGAGTTCGCTTCGGTTCGCGACGCGGAACGACAGATGGTCGAGTCCAGGGCTCCGTTCGTCGAACAGCGAGCTGTGGCTCTGGTGGTGCGCATTGAGGCAGACGCTGTTGGCAAGCCCGGGGTGTCGCAGGACCACCATCTCGCGATCCGCTCGGTTCTCCCGTGCGACTGCCGTGAAGCCGAGTACGTCGGTGTAGAACGGCAAGCTTCGTTCGATATCGGTCACGGTCAGATCGATGTGCGAGATACCGGCGATCTCGGGCACCGTCACATTCAATCACCCACGTGCTTCTCGTACCGCGCTTGCGTGTACTCGTCGACCGTGACGTCGCCGACGCGCGCGTACCCGGCTCGTTCATAGTAGGCGCATAGCGCGGCATTCGAGGCCACGCAGTCCAGGCGCAAGAACGCCTTTCCGTTGACGGTTGCGTGTCGTTCCGCCCACCGCAGCAGCGGGCCGCCGTGACCCCTCCCCGGACGGCTCACGGCGAGCCGGTGCAGGTACCCGGCATCGGCCGGGTAGCCGGCCCAGAAGATCGGGTCGTCCCACTGCACGACGAGCGTGCCGACCGTCTCCCCGTCGACCTCGGCCAGCCATGTCTCGCCCCGTTCGATCGCCGGCATCACCCACTCGGCGGGGAAGCGGTCGGGCCACTGCTCGACGCCCCGATCTCTCAGCCACCGAGCTGCGTCGCCGAGGACCGCGAGCACGACCTCGATGTCGTCGGGTCGTGCTCGCCGCATTCGCATGCCTCGATTGTGTCCCCGCACTGCGCTCAGCTCCGGAGCGTTGCCTCCGCGTTCATGCGCCTGGCGACGCGGCCACCGACGCCGCAGGGAGCCCGGCCTGACGGTCGCGCCTACTCGGCCTCGACCGCCACCGGGTGTGTCCGTCGATCCACGGCGACAGCTCCGGGGTCGGGCTTGATGTGAGCGAACATGCTGCGGCGGTTCCAGGTCGGGAAGGCACGTACGAGCCACGACGGGCCGTCGAGCTGGATCCGTGAGTCACGAGTTGCCTCGGCCCAAGAAAGCTGGCCGGCGTGCCACTTGACGAACGCTTCGGCTTCGGCGGTTATATAGAGATCCTCGTCAAGACCGGGGTACGTCTTGCAGATCTCGGTCTCCCCGTGTTCGAGTAGCAGCCAGTACCGCTCGCGGGGCCCGGTGAAGTCGAATCGGATGACCACGCGCCGGTTCGGGAGCCGATCCGAGCGCAGTGCATTGCAAATCGACCACAGCGCGACGAATGGATCAAGGTTCTCGGGGGCGATCTCTAGCCAACGGGCACCCCACTCGCCGAGCGTCTGGCAGACGCTGAACAGGTCGTGGCCCGAATCGGTCAGCTGGTAGTGGTGACCTCGGCCCTGCGACTTCGGAGCTGATTCGACGATGCCGAGGCGTTCGAGCTGCTCGAGTCGCTGAGTGAGCAAGGTGCGGGAGAGCCCGGGCGCTCCCTCCAGAATGGCGCCGAAGGTCTCACACCCGAGGTGCAGATTGCGGATGATCAGCGGCGTCCAGCGCTCGACGAAGATCTCCGCGCCGCGGGCGATCGGGCAGTACTGGCCATAGGTCCTCACCATTGCAGTGTCGCGAGCCTCCCGCCCGCCGTGAAGTCCAGATTCGGTACCTCGAAGTCCCGATTCCTGACTTCTCGGCGGTGTTCACCGATGTTGCGATGGGTCCAACCCGTCCACCAGGGGAGGAACGATGACTGCACCGACCAGTGAACGAATCGGCCAGCCGAGCGACACCGTGACCGGCATGGAGATCCCCGGGTTCCGGGGCACGCTGATCGCCGCCGAACACGCTGACTACGACGACGCCCGAGCCGTCTGGAACGGAACGGTCGACCGGCGACCCCGACTGATCGCCCGATGCGCCGGGACAACGGACGTGGCTGCGGCCGTCCGCTTCGCCCGTGACCTCCACCTCGAGATCGCCGTACGCGGCGGAGGCCACAACGTGGCCGGCACCGCCGTGTGCGACGCCGGGATCGTCATCGACCTGTCGTCGATGCGCGCCGTCGCTGTCAACCCTGACAGCCGCACGGCCCACGTACAGGGTGGCGCCCTGTGGGGCGACGTCGACCATGAGACCCAGGCACACGGCCTGGCCACCACCGGAGGCATCGTCGGCCACACCGGCGTCGGCGGCCTCACGCTCGGCGGCGGCATCGGCTGGCTCATGCGCAAGCACGGGCTCACCGTCGACAATCTCCTCGAGGCGGAGGTGATCACCGCCGAGGGCGACATCATCCGGGCGTCGGCCCACGATCACCCCGACCTGTTCTGGGCGCTGCGAGGCGGCGGCGGGAACTTCGGCGTCGTCAGTTCGTTTCGATTCGCCTTGCACCCGATCGGTCCGTCCGTCACTGCGGGACCTGTCTTCTGGACGGCCGACGACACCACCGATGTCCTGCGCTTCTATCGGGACTTCGTAGCCGACGCGCCCGACGAGCTCGGGACCATCGTCCGGCTCGGCACGATCCCGCCTCTGCCGGTCATCAGCGACGAGTTGCACTTCAGGCCGGCGATCGCGGTCGCCTGCTGTTACGCCGGACCCGTGGACGAAGGTGAACGAGCCGTTCGTGCGCTCCGCCAGTTCGGGAGCCCGCTCGTGGACCTCGTCCGGCCCACACTCTACGTCGATCACCAGAGCAGCATCGACGACACCGTCCCTCACGGATGGCACTACTACTGGAAGGCCACCGATCTCACGGGTCTGTCCGACGAGGTCATCGACGTGATCGCCGAGCACGCCTATCGCGCCCGCTCGCCGAGGTCATACGCGGCGATGTTCCACATGGGTGGAGCGGTTGCCCGAGGCCCCCGCGATGCCACGGCGTATCGCGACCGCAACGTGCCCCACAACATCATCATCGACGCTGCTTGGCTCCCGGACCAGGACGACACGGTCGGCACATCCGAGACCGCGTGGGCCAGGGCATTCCTCCAAGCCCTCCGACCCCACCGCACCGGCGTCTACGTGAACTTCCTCGACTCCGACGACGACACCAGCCGAGTTCGCGAAGCCTACGGCGACGACACCTATCAGCGGCTTGCGAAGATCAAGGCGAAGTACGACCCCGAGAACGTGTTCCACAACAACAAGAACATCCAGCCCAGAGAGGGCGGGTAACTCACAGCGCGGCGAGCGCGGCGAGCGCGGCTCGAGCGACCGGCGCTCACACCTCTAGAGCTTGGACTTGGCCACGCAGATGGCGAGGTGGGCGTCGAGGACGGCCTGGCGCGTCGCGTCGTCGACACCGGAGTCGGCCTCGGCCGCAACCTTCGCGCTGTCACCGGCCTGCTCGAGCTCGATCACGGCGCCCCGCTGGTCATCGGCGGCGACCGCCTTCCGGGCCTTGGCTGCGAATTCACCTACCACGGCGATCAGGACGGGCGACGCACCTCGATCGGCGCGCACTTCATCGAGTGCGGCGTCGACTTTGGAGCGAACCTCGCGCAGCCGCTCCGCGGTCGTCGCCACCGTCAGGTCTTCGCCTTCAGGGCTTCGATGAGCTTGGGCACGACCTTCGATGCATCACCGACGACACCGAGGTCGGAGACGCCGAAGATCGGCGCCTCCGGGTCCTTGTTGATGGCGATGATGTTGTCGGAGCCCTTCATGCCGACCATGTGCTGCGTCGCGCCCGAGATGCCGATCGCGATGTAGACCTTGGGCTTGACGGTCTTGCCCGTCTGGCCGACCTGCTTCGAGTACGGCACCCAACCGGCGTCGACGATCGCGCGTGACGCGCCCGATGCGCCTTTGAGGATGTTCGCCAGCTCCTCGACGAGCGGCTCGTAGTTCTCGGCGCTCCCGAGCCCGCGCCCGCCCGACACGACGACGTCGGCGTCCTCGAGCTTCGGGCCCTCCTGCTCCTCGACGTGATGGTCGAGGACCTGCGCCTCGGCGGCG
Organism: Acidimicrobiia bacterium; assembly: GCA_035316005.1. Classification (GTDB taxonomy): domain Bacteria; phylum Actinomycetota; class Acidimicrobiia; order IMCC26256; family JACDBD01; genus JALZAA01. Next base: position 18,322 of record DATFXK010000314.1, read on the forward strand.
CGGCCGGCGTCGACGTTGTCGACCGTCGCGACCTCGGCCGCACCTCCGCCACTCGGCTCGGCCGCGAACGACTTCGGGCGGATGCCGGCGAGATAGGGCTTCTCGCCCTCGAAGGCGGCGGTCACGATCGTGTTGCCACCGAAGACGGCCGTGCTGACCTTGACGGTGTCGCCATCGACCTCGACGTCGTTCCCGTTGGTGAGCGCGGGGCGATCGACCTTGACCGAGAGGCGGCCCATGGCGTCACGGCCGTCGTAGCTCTGCGCGAACAGGATGAGGTCGGGCTGTTCCTGCGCAACCAGCTGCGCGAGCAGCGCGCCGCCGATCACGCCGCTCAGGGACGAGCCGTGATCGGCCGCGTGCACCTTTGCGGCGCCGTACTCGCCGAGCTGGGGTGCGAGGGTGTCGGCGTCGGCGCCGGCGTACACCGCCTCGACGGTGTCGCCGAGGTCGCGGGCCTTCGTGAGCAGCTCGAGCGTCGCCGAGGTCGCCTTGCCGTCCTCACCCTCGGCGTACACCCACACCTTCGGAAGCGTCATGCGTCGTCTCCTAGATGACCTTGAGCTGCTCGAGGAACGCCACGATCCGTTCGTGGGCGTCGCCCTCGTCCTCGACCTTCTCGCCCGCCTGGCGCTCGGGTGCCGCCTCGATGGACGTGATCTGCTGGCGGGCGCCCTTCCAGCCGACCTCGTCCTCGGACAGCCCGAGGTCGGCCACCTTGGCGTTGTCGACGGGCTTGTTCTTGGCCGCCATGATCCCCTTGAAGGACGGGTAGCGCGGCTCGACGACGCCGGCCGTCACGCTCACGACCGCAGGGAGCGACGACTCGACGATGTCGTACCCGGCTTCGGTCTGGCGCTGGATCTTGACCTTGCCGTCGTCGACCTCGATGTGCTTCGCGAACGTGAGCGACGGCCAACCGAGCAGCTCGGCGACCTGCTCCGGCACGGTTCCCGTGTACCCGTCGGTGGACTCGGTCGCGGTGAGCACGAGGTCCATGTCGCCGGCGCGCTCCACGGCCTTGGCGATCACCTTGGACGTCGACAGCGCGTCGGAGCCCTGGAGGACGGGGTCCGATACGAGGACGGCCTTGGCCGCGCCCATGGCAAGGGCGGTGCGCAGCCCCGACACCTCGTCGTTCGGGGCCATCGAGATGAGCGTCACCTCGCCGTCACCGGCGTTGTCGACGAGTTGGAGGGCCATCTCGACGCCGTAGCTGTCGGAGTCGTCGAGGATGAGCTTGCCCTCGCGCTTGAGCGTCTTCGTCTCGGGGTCGAGCTCTCCCGGTGTGGCTGGGTCGGGGATCTGCTTCACGCAGACGGCGATGTTCATACCACTCCTGTTTGCCCAGAAAGGCCGTCGGAGATTCTGGCCCGCCCGGGCCGCCCACGTCGAAGCGATCGGATCGAGGCCTGAACGTGGCAGTACCGTCGGTCCGCGTGTCGGCGACTGTTGATGTCCTCGTGGTGGGTGCCGGGCCGGCGGGCGCGGCGGCCGCTCTGACGGCCCGGCGCCGCGGCCTCGACGTCCTCGTCGTCGACAAGGCCAGCTTTCCCCGCGACAAGACGTGCGGCGACGGCCTGACCACCGCCGCCTTGCGCTTCATCGAGTACCTGGGCGTCGACATCCCGGCCCTCCCGGGATACATGCCGGTTCGGGAGACCGTCCTCGTCGCACCGGACGGGCGGCGTGTCTCGTTGCCTCTGGGCGTGGACGGCGATTACGCGGCGGTCGTCCCGCGGGTCGAGCTCGACGCCGCCATGGTGGACACGGCGCGCGGCGCGGGCGTCGAGGTTCGCGACGGTGTCGGGGTCACCGCGATCGACTCGAACGGCGACGGCGTCACTGCGACCACCGACGACGGCACCATCAAGGCGCGCTTCCTCGTGGCCGCGGATGGGCACTACTCGTTCGTGCGGCGCTGCCTGCGCCCGCCGGCACCGCCCGAGCTGGGCACCTGGCACGCCTTCCGCCAGTACTTCCGCGGCGTCGACGATCCCCGGCTCTACGTGCTCTTCGAAGGCGACCTGCTCCCCGGCTACGCGTGGGTGTTCCCGTTGCCCGACGGCCGCGCCAACGTGGGGTTCGGGGTGCTGCGCCGGCCCGGGACGACCGGCAAGGAGCTCAACGCCCGGTGGCGCGAGCTGCTCACGCGGCCGAGCGTGCGCACGATCCTCGGTCCCGCCGCCGAGCCGGAGGCGACGCACCGGGCGTGGCCGATCCCGGCGTCGTTCGAGTACGACGCGCTCGCCGACGGACGCGTGCTCTATGTCGGCGACGCCGCCAACGTGGTCGATCCGCTGACCGGTGAGGGGATCGCGCAGGCGATCGAGACGGCGACGATCGCCGTCGACGTCATCGCCACGGGCGATGCGGAGACGGTCGGCAACCATTACCGCCAGGGTGTGCGCCGGGCTCTCGGGCGCGACCTGCGGTTCGCCGCCGCGCTGCAACGCGTCCTGCGCTCCCGCCGGGGCGCCGCGCTCGCGGTGCGTACCGCCGGGCTCACGCCGTGGACACGCCGCAACTTCGCCCGCTGGATGTTCGAGGTCTATCCGCGCGCGCTGCTGCTCACTCCGGATCGCTGGCGCCGCGGCATGTTCGCCGGCACCGGCGCGTACCGCACCGCATGACGCGCGCCGGGACCGACACCGTGCAGTTGCTGGACGAGCTGGCCGCCAACGCCACGGCGGCGAGCACCGTGCAGCTCCTCGACGGTTGGCTGCTTCGGGCCGCGCCCGAGTACCCGTTTCGCCGCAGCAACTCCACGCTCCCGCACGGTGGGGACGCACGCGGGCTCGGGACACGGATCGGGATGGTCGAGGACTTCTACCGCCACCGCGGGCTGCCCGTGCGGTTCCAGATGAGCCCGGCCGCCCGCCCCGACGGGCTCGACGACATGCTCGAGACGCGCGGCTACGAGATCGAGGAGCCGACGCTCGTGCTGACCGCCGACACGGCGCGGGTCGTCGAGCGCACCGCACGCGACGACGCTCGTGAGGTCATGGTCGGTGAGGGCATCGACGAGTACTGGGTTGCCGAGTACGCGTCGGCGTACGGCGACGACGAGGTGGGACGTGAGCGACTCCGCGCCTACGCCCATCTGTTGCAGCGGCTGGCCCCCGCGGTCGGGACCGCGGTGCTGCCGGTGGACGAGACCCCGTCAGCCATCGGCCTCGGAGTTCTCGAGCGGGGCTGGGCGGGTGTGTACGCGATGGGCACACGCCGTGAGGTCCGGCGGCGCGGGGCCGCGACGGCGGTGGTGCACACCCTGGCGTGCTGGGCGCAGCGCCACTCGGCGGCTCGCATGTATCTCCAGGTCGAAGCGGCCAACGACGGGGCGCGCCAGCTGTACACACGCGCGGGCTTCGAGACCGCGTACCGGTACCACTACCGCACGTGCTCATGACCCGCACCGGGCCACTTGACCACTCGGTCAAGCGAAAGGAACACTGCCTTCCATGAGCATCGACTTCACGCTTCCGCCCGACGTCGAGGAGACGCGCGCTCGCGTCCGCGAGTTCATGGACGAGGTGGTGCGGCCGGCAGAGGAGAAGGTCTACGCCAACGCACCGAACGGCGAGCCCGACCGCGGCGACATCGTGCGCATGATCATCGAGCTCCGGCAGAAGGCGCACGAGTGGAACGTCTGGTTGCCGCACATGCCGAAGGAGTGGGGCGGGCTCGGGCTGGGCATCACGGCCATGGCCTTCGTGTCGGCGGAGGCGGCCCGCACGACGTTCGGGCCGTTCATCCTCAACGCCCAGGCGCCCGACGAGGGCAACCAGCACACACTGCTGCACCACGCCGACGACGAGCAGAAGGAGAAGTACCTCCGGCCTCTGCTCGAGGGCCGCGTGCGGTCCTGCTTCGCCATGACCGAGCCCGAGGTCGCCGGCTCCGACCCGACGGGAATCCGCACGATGGCCGTCCAGGACGGCGACGATTGGGTAGTCAACGGCCACAAGTGGTTCATCAGCGGCGCCAAGGGCGCGACTTTCGCCATCCTGATCGCGAAGACCGATCCCGACGCCGATCCGCCGCAGGCGTCGAACACCGCGTTCCTCGTCGACCTGCCCTCCAAGGGCTGGGAGATCGTGCGCGACATCGACACGATGGCCGGGCACGGCAACCACTGCGAGATCAGCATCACCGATCTGCGCGTCCCGAGCTCCGCCATCCTCGGCGGGCGCGGGAACGGTCACCTGCTCGGGCAGGCGCGTCTCGGCCCGGCGCGCCTCGCGCACTGCATGCGCTGGATCGGGCAGACCGAGCTCGCGCTGGAGATGCTCGTGAAGCGGGCGGAGGAGCGGCAGCTGCACGGCGCGCCGCTGGCGGAGAAGCAGGCGATCCAGTGGATGATGGCGGACTCGGCCATGGAGCTGTACGCCGCCAAGCTCATGGTGCTGCACGCCGCATACAAGATCGAGCACGAGCAGCCGTTCCGCCAGGAGGTCAGCTTCGCCAAGCACCACGTGGCGAACATGCTGTGGAAGGTCGTCGACCGCGCGATCCAGGTGCACGGCGCGCTGGGTTATTCCACCGACACACCGCTCGAGCGGATGCTGAAGCACGCCCGCTCGGCCCGGCTCGTGGACGGCGCCGACGAGGTGCACCAGGCGCTCATCGCCCGGAACGTGCGCGCCGCCGTCGCCTCCGACGGCCACTCGCGCGCCGCCACGGGCGACTTCGACTTCTAGCCCTTCTCGATTCGCTAGATCGGCGGGGGTGCCGCAACCGAGAAGTGCGGTTCGAGGTGGGTCGTGTCGTTGAAGCGGCGGACGGTGACGCGGTCCTCTTCGACGACGATGTGGCTGATCGACGCGTTGTCGGCGCCGATGAACGCGAAGCCGCGGGCGCCGGAGGCGTTCGACAGCACCTGGCCGATGACCCCGCCGTGGGTCACGACGACGACGAGTTGATCGGGGTGCGTGACCGCGACGCGCGAGATCCCGAGGCTGACTCGGTCCCGGAACGCGTCGGCCGGCTCGGCGCCCGGGATCGGCTCCCAGCTGCCCTCCTCGATCGCGCGCCGGAACGCGGGATCGCCTTCGGCGGCCTTGACGCGCAGCAGCCCGCCTTCCCACTCCCCCAGGTAGACCTCGCGCAGCTCGGGCTCGACGCTGGGCACGATCCCGAGCCGTTCTGCCAGCGGCGCGGCCGTCTCCACCGTGCGCCGAAGGGTCGTCACGTAGATCGCGGCGATGCTCTCGCCCGCGAGCCGCTCCGCCAGCCGCTCGGCCTGGTCGACGCCGACGGGGTCGAGCGGTGGGTCGCCGTGACCGTCGACGAGGTCGAACGGCCGCTCCGGATCGACGGGCTGGGACTCGCCGTGGCGCACGAGCAGGATCTCCGTCGCGCC
>DATFXK010000315.1:0-2999 GCA_035316005.1 Acidimicrobiia bacterium
CTGGCGCCGGCGGCGGGCGGCACCTTCTGGATCGTGAACCACGTCTCGCCCTTGGCAAGCGGCAGCCCGGTCGCGACCCACGCCGCGATCACCAGGCAGGCGACCAGCACGCCGCACAACGGCGGGCCGATAAGCGTCAGCACGACGGTGCGGGGACGGGCCGTCATTGCTTCGCCGTCGCCGTGGTCGAGCCCTCGACCTGCGCGCCCTGCCGCGTGACGGAGACGTCGTAGCCGGTGATCTTCCACGGCCCGTTGTCGGGCGCGAAGGTGAGGGCGATCGTGCGGGCGGTGTTCATGGTCCCGCCGTCGACGCCGACGTCGGCGCGGTACGCGAACGTCGCCGTTGCGAGCACGAACTGGCCGTTGCCGTCCGACAACCCGGTGATGAGGACCGGGTCCGCCGAGGGCTTGAATCCGCCGGTGCGCTTGGGCGCGCCCGTCTCGAACAGCACGTCCTTGTCGGGTCCTTGAATCGCCGCCTGGGTGCCGCCGTCGAAGAGCACCGACACGTCAGTGGGCGGCTTGCCGGTCTTCACCGGCGCGATCAGCCCCTTGTCGACGTACTGGCCGACCGCCGCCATGATCTGGTTGGCGGCGTCGTCGCCCAGCGTGGCCGGCGTTCCGGCGTTGGCGTTCTGGACCCCGGCCAGGGTGAGCTTGACCTCGCCCGAGACCGACTTCGTGCTCGGGCCCGAGCCTCCGTCGCTGCGCACTAGGAAGAAGATGAGTGCGGCGCCAACGAGGAGGGCGACCGCCACCGCTACCACCACGAACTGCATCCGCGGGGAGCGGCGTGGGCCGGGGGCTCCGGCCGGGACGCTCGATCGCGCGCGCGGAGTAGCGGTCGGGGTGGACATCGGCCGCAAGAATGGTGGTCGGGGACGGGAAGTCGCAAATGGTACGGGAATCGGCGCCCGCCGAGCCGTCAGCCACCCGTCAGGATGCCCCGGACCTCCTCCTCGGACTCGGGCGTGACCAGGGCCAGGACCTCGTCGCCGGGATGGAAGACGGTGTCGCCCCGCGCCATGACGACGTGCTCGTCGCGCACGACGGCCACGAACGTGGCGTCCCGCGGCACGTCGACGTCCCGGATCGCGTGTCCCGCGACCGGCGCGTTCTCGGCCAGCGTCACCTCGACGAGCTGTACCTGTCCGCGCTCCAGCTGGAACAGCCGCACGAGCCGCCCGACACTCACCGCCTCGTCCACCAGCGACGTGATGAGGTGGGGTGTCGACACCGAGATGTCGACACCCCAGCTCTCGTTGAACAGCCACTCGTTCTTGGGATGGTTCACGCGTGCGATCACCCGAGGAACCGCGAACTCCTGCTTGGCGAGGAGCGAGACGACGAGGTTGTCCTCGTCGTCCCCGGTCGCTGCGACCACGACGTCGTACGCCTCGAGCCCCGCTTCTTTCAGCGACGACACCTCGCACGCGTCGGCGACTCTCACCTCGAGGCCGGACCGGGCATGGATCTTGGCCGCGATCTCGGGGACCTGCTCCAGGACGAGGACGTCGTGGCCGTTGTCGAGGAGCTCCTCGGCGATGAAGGTGCCCACGTTGCCCGCGCCGGCGATGGCGACTCGCATCAGTGCGTGCCCGTGTCGTCGGGCCCGACGAGCCGGCTCTGGAGCTCGTCGAGGGCATCGACCTGGACGGCGAAGTGGAGCACGTCCCGCTCCTGTCCGACCTCGTCGCCGTCGATGACGTGCGCCTGGGCGAGCCGTGTGAGCGAGACGAGCTGGAACCGCCCCGGCTCGCTGAGCCCGCTGAGCTTCCGCCCCGCCCACGCGGCCGGCAGGTCGCGCTCGACGAGGCACACCTGCCCGCTGGCGTCAGTCCAGTCGGCGGGGTGCGCCCCGGGCAGGAGGCGGCGCAGGACCTGGTCCGTGGTCCACGACACGGTCGCGACCGTCGGGATGCCGAGTCGCTGGTAGATGACGGCGCGGCGCGGGTCGTAGATGCGTGCCACGACCTGTTCGACGTCGAAGGTCTCCCGAGCGACCCGGGCGGAGAGGATGTTCGAGTTGTCGCCGCTGGTCACGGCGGCCAACGCGCCCGCGCGCTCGATCCCCGCTTCGGTCAGTGTGTCCCGGTCGAAGCCGAACCCGACGATCTGTGCGCCGCCGAACCCCGTCGGGAGTCGGCGGAAAGCGGTGGGCCGCTTGTCGATGACGGCCACGGTGTGGCCGCTCTTCTCGAGCAGCCCTGCCAGCTCGCTGCCGACCCGTCCGCACCCCACTACGACGATGTGCACCGCGTCCCCATTGCCTCGATGCCGGCCGGCGTCGATGCTAGCGACCCGCTCGCAGAGCGCCGGAGGCGCGATCGGCGCGCCATCGTGGCGGTGCCCGCGAGGCGTTCTGCTTGACTAGCGGTATGCGAACGATGCGGCCGGAGGCAGGGCCGAAGCCGCTTCCCCCGACGCCCGAAGTCGATCTCCCCGAGAAGCCCAGCTACCGGCTGAAGAACCGGCTGCTCGGGCCGCCGCTCGCCACGGAGCGGCTCGAGCACGAGCGCCTCGGCAAGCCCACTGCGCTGGCGGTCTTCGCGTCGGACAACCTGTCGTCCTCGGCGTACGCGTCCGAGGAGATCCTGCGCGTCCTCGTGCCGGCCGTCGGGGTGGCGGCGTTCTCGCTTCTCGTCCCGATCACGGTCGCGATGCTCGTTGTTCTCGCATTCCTGATCCTCTCCTACCGCGAGACGATCAAGGCCTACCCGACGGCCGGCGGCGCGTACATGGTCACGCGCGACAACTTCGGCCTCCTGCCGGCACAGATCGCTGGGGTCGCCCTCCTGACCGACTACGTCCTGACCGTGTCGGTGTCGGTTGCCGCCGGGACGGCCGCCCTCGCGTCCGCCTTCGACGTCCTCACCCCATACGCGGTGCCGATCTCGGTCGCGTTCATCTTCTTGATCGCGTTCGGAAACCTGAAGGGCGTCCGAGAATCGGGGAAGATCTTCGCCGTCCCCACGTACTTCTTCATCATCATGATGG
>DATFXK010000316.1:0-24515 GCA_035316005.1 Acidimicrobiia bacterium
ACCATCCCCGCTGCCGCCGACGTGGGGCTCTCGATCGCGTTCGCGGAGTGGAGCGAGGCCTGGGGCGCGTTCCTCCAGCTGCTGGTGAACGTCGTCATCCTGATCGTCGTGGGCGCCATTGGCCTCGCTGTGCAGCGCCGCATCTGGGGACAGACGGGCTGGAGGGCGACGACGACGTGAGCGCGCGTGTTGCGCGCGCCGAGGTGGCCACCGTCTACGCCGTCGGCCTGTTCCAGGGACTCGCGCTCGTCGCGTTCCCGGCCGCGTCGAGCGTGCTGACGGGCGCGTCGGACTACGACCTGTCGAGCGGCGAGTACGGGCTCATCTTCGTCCCGCAAGTGATCATGGCGATCACCGGGTCGCTCCTGCTCCCGGAGCTGTCGCGGCGGTTCGGCCTCAAGCGCCTGCTCCTCGCCGGCATCGCCGCCGACGTGGCGTCGATGGCCATCCTCGTCGGCAGCGTCGGCGTGGAGGGAGAGACGGCCGCGTACCCGATGCTTCTGGTCGCGACGGCGTTCCTGGGGCTCGGCTTCGGCGTGACACTGTCGTGCCTGAGCACCGTCGCGGGCGGCTTCGACCCCGATCGTCGTGAGGTCGCGCTGACGACGCTGAACGTGCTCCTCGGCCTGGGCACGGCGTTGTCACCCCTGATCGTGGCGTTCTTCCTCGATTTCGCCGAGTGGTGGTATCTCCCGTTGCTCACTGGCGCCGGGCTGCTCGCGCTGCTTCTTGTGGCCTCGACACAGCGGCTCGTGGTCGCGGGCGCCGGAGCACTACCTCGCGGCCGGCCGCACATCCCGCCCGTGTTCTGGGTGTTCGCCGCGGCCCTCGTCGCCTACGGCATCTGCGAGACGCTCTTCGGCAACTGGGGAACGACGCTGCTACGCGAGGGCGGCACCGCCGCGACGACGGCCAACTACGCGCTGGCCGCGTTCTGGGCCGCGGTCACGGTCGGGCGGCTGTTGATCTCGATCGCGCCCAAGCGCACCCCGGACGCCGCCGTCTACCTCGCGCTGCCGTGGGGCATCGCGGGAGCGCTGCTGCTGGTGGCGGCGCTGTTCGACCGTACGAACGGCATCGTCGTCTTCGCGCTGGCCGGGCTCGCGTGCTCCGGCTTCTTCCCGATGACGATCGGATACGGCGAGACCGCGTTCCCCGAGCTCGTCACGATCGCCGCCGGGTGGCTCATCGCCGCCTACCAGGTCGGCTACGGCATCGCCGCGTTCGGCGCGGGCGCGCTCGACCGGGTGGTCTCGCTGTCGGTGATCTTCGCGTCGACGGCGGTCCTCGCCGGCGCGATGGCGCTCCTTGCGACCCGCGTCGTCGCAACCGAGCGCGTGGCCGCGCCTACATAGGATTCACGCCATGGTGCTGCTGTTCGGCTTCGGGGCGGGAGAGGCGAAGGACCTCGGCGAGGTCGCCCCCGTCACCTGCCCGAACTGCCACAACAACGTCTTCCTGCACCACCTCCAGAGCAAGAAGGCGGTGCGTCTGTACTTCGTGCCCGTCGTGCCGTATGGCACCGACGAGTACCTGCTGTGCCCGATCTGCAATCGCGGGCTCCAGCTGAAGGATGGGCAGCAGGCCGCCGTCGGCGCGATGCAGGCGGCGACAGCCTCGTACCGCGCCGGACGGATGACGCCCGAGGCGTACCAGGCCCAGACCGCGAGCTTCTGGCGTCAGCTCGGCGTCGCTCCGAGCGGTGAGCAGGTGCTCCAGGCGCCGGCGACGAGCGCGATGCCGGGCAGCGGGGGAGAGGACGAGCTGGTCGACAAGCTCGCGTCACTGGACCGTCTCCACCAGGCCGGCGAGCTCACCGACGACGAGTTCACCGCCGCCAAGCGGCACCTGCTGGAGGGCTAGCGACCGTCAGCTGGTACGCGCAGGAGAGTCGGGCGGGAGCACCGACGCATAACTGTCGTCGCCGGCCGATGCCCGACGCACAAGGAACGCACGCTCTTCACGGCGACGTCCGAGGAGCGCGCCGCTCCAGCGAAGGAGAGCGCCGAACCGGTTCCGGAACCCGGTCAGGAACACGAGGTGCACGCCGAGCCACATGAGCCACCCCGCGAATCCGCTGAGGCTGATGCGCTTGAACTCCACCACCGCGCGGAACCGCCCGATCGTCGCCATGCTGCCGAGGTCGATGTACTTGAATGGCACGACGCGGTCGTTGCCCTGCAGGCGCCGCCGGATCGTTCGCCCCGCGAACATGCCCTGTTGCATGGCCACCTCGGCGACGCCGGGCAGGTGGTCGAGGCTCATCATGTCGCCGATGGCGAACACCTCCGGATGGCCGGGCAGGGTGCAGTCGGGGAGCACGGACACCCGGCCGGCGCGGTCGACTTCGGCGCCGGATGCGTCGCCGAGCATCTTGGCCAGCGGTGACGCCGACACACCTGCGGCCCAGATGACCGTGTGGGCCTGGATGCGGTCGGTGCCGTCCGCCGTCTTCACGTCGATCCCGTCGAGGTCGACGTCCGTGGCGCGCAGGCCCATGCGCAGCTCGACGCCCATGTGCTCGAGCTCCTTGCGCCCCTTGCCCGACAGGTTCTCGCCGAAGCTGGCCAAGGGCTCCTTTCCTCCGTCGATCAGGATCACCTTGGCGGTGCTCGGGTCGATCGTGCGGAAGTTGTGACGCAGGGAGCGCTCGGCGAGCTCGCGGATCTGACCCGCGAGCTCGCAGCCCGTCGGTCCGGCGCCGACGACGACGAACGTGAGCCAGCGGCGCTTCTCCTCCGGGTCGTCCTCGAGCTCGGCGAGCTCGAAGGCCCCGAAGATGCGGCGCCGCAGCTCGAGCGCATCGTCGATCGTCTTCATGCCGGGCGCGAAGCGCTCGAACTGGTCGTTGCCGAAGTAGGAGGTGCGGCCGCCCGCGGCGACGATGAGGCTGTCGTACGGAATCTCCATGCGCTCTCCGATGGGATCGCGCGCAAAGACGGTGCGTTTGTCGAGGTCGAAGCCGGTGACCTCGGCCAGCTCGACCTTGCAGTTGCGCGTGTTGCGCGTCACTTCACGGAGAGCCGGCGCGATCTGTCCTTCGGAGAGGATCCCCGTCGAGACCTGGTACAGCAGCGGCTGGAAGAGGTGGTAGTTGTGCCGGTCGACGAGCGTGACGTCGACCGCGCCCATGGCGAGCGCCTTGGTGGCGAAGAACCCCCCGAACCCGCCGCCGACGACGACGACACGATGCCGTTGCGGCGGACCTCCTTCGGCGCCCTCGTCGAGCCGGTTGCTCTGGTCGAGGCGCCAGAGCATCAGCAACGACGGTGCCACCAGTACCGCGCCGACGATGAACGCGATCACGATCCACAGGAGCACCGAGCCCGGCGCGGCGGCCTGGTCGATCGTCAACGTCGTCGGGAGGACGTACGGGTATTGCGCCACGCCCCAACCGAGCAGCACCGAGACCACCGTGGCCACCGCCAGCGCCCGCACACGGGGACCGCCGAGCTGGCGCCACAAGCCGCCGATCGTTGCGAGCCCGAAAACGGCTGACGCGATGACGAACGGGAGCCCCTCGTGCAGCAAGCCGTGCTCGATGTACGGCGAGTCGGCGCGGATCAGGAGCAGCCCGGCGACCGCCCACAGGCCCGTCACGATGCCGAGTACGAACGCGCGCGTTCGGAAGTACCCGGCCATGACGTCGTCGTAGTAGCGGTCAGCGTCGGCGATGAGGAACGTTGCCGCAATGAACGCTGAGATCAGCACGCCGAAGATCCCGACCGCGATCGACGTCGAGTTGAGCCAGCTCGACCAGAGACTTCCTTGCTCGTTACCGGGCGGGACGCGCCCGGACGCGATGCCGCCGAGGGCGGCGCCGAGCATGAACGGCGTGACAAGCGACGAGACTCCGAATGCGGCGGAGAGCACGCGCTTGCGGCCCGCCCGCTCGGCGATCTTGCGGAACGCGAACCCGGACCCGCGGATGACGATGCCGACGCCCGCCAGGATGACCGGGACGAACAGCGTCTTCATAATCGACCCGAACGCCTCGCTGAACGCCGTCCAGCAGACGATCGCCGCGAAGATCAACCACATGTTGTTCGCTTCCCACACGGGCGCCATCGCGTGGTCGATGAGCCCGCGTGGCCGCTCGCCGCGCCGGTCGCCGCCTGCGAGTAGGTCCCAGAACCCTGCCCCGTAGTCGGCGCCGCCCAACACCGAGTACATGACGACGGCGAACCAGAGGATGCAGGCGACGGCGACCGCCATCAGACCCCGACCTTCTCACCGGACGGCGTGATGGCTCCCTCGTCCCCGAGCCGCAACCGCCCCCGCGGCCCGTAGGGAACGTCGGAATCGGCACCCTCGTCCTGCGTCCGCCAGCGCCGCGCGAGCACCCTGAGCGTCAGGATGAGCCCGGTCGCGACGAGCGCGTACAAGGCAACGATGATCGCGAACGTGAACCAGATGCCGCCGTGACTCGTGACGGCGTCCTTCGTGCGCAAGGTGTTGTACACGACCCAAGGCTGGCGACCGACCTCGGTGACGAACCAGCCCGCCTCGATGGCCATGTAGATGGCGACTCCCGACACTGCGGCACAGCGCAGGAACCACTTCGTCTTCGGCAGACGCCGTTTTCGCCACCACACGAAACCGAACCACACCGCGAGCAACGCGAGCCCCGAGGCGAGCAGCACCATGACGTCGAAGGACCAGTGCACGATGTTCACGGGCGGCCGGTCGTCGGCCTTCACCGTGTTGAGTCCCTTGATCTCGGTGTCGGCGCTCCCGCCGGTGAGGAACGAAGCGAGATCCGGGATCTTGATCCCGCGCTGGATGGTGGCGTTGTCGTCCTGCCCGTTGCCGGGGAGGTAGCCGAAGAGCACCTCGGGCTCGTGCGTGCCCGACTGTTGCACGCCCTCGATGGCGGCGAACTTGACCGGCTGCTCCCGGATCACCATGCGTGTGATCTGGTCGCCCACGACGAGCTGCACGGGTGCGAGAACCGCCGCCACGGTGAACGGAATGAGAAATCCAAGACGGTGGTAGCGGTCGTTGCGGCCGCGCAGCATGCCGACGGCGTACACGCTCGCCACGACGAACCCGGCGCCGAGGTAGGCGGCGATGACGAAATGGGTGACCTCCCACGGGAACGCCGGTGTGAACATCGCCTTGAAGACGTCGACGTTCTTCGGCAGCCCCTTCGAAGACAGCGTGAAGCCCTGTGGCGTGTTGAGCCACGAGTTCACGGCGAGAATGCTGATCGCGCCGAGGACCGACGCGAACGGGATCGGGACGCCGGTCCAGAAATGGGCGCGGGGGCTTAGGCGGTCCCAGCCGTAGATGTAGACGGCGATGAGGATCGCCTCGAGGAAGAAGGCGATGGCCTCGAGCCCGAACGGCAGCCCGAACACGTTGCCGAACTTGCCCGTGAGACCGGGCCACAGCAGGCCGAGCTCGAACGACAGCACGGTGCCGGTCACGGCGCCGACCGCGAACGTGACCGCCATGACCTTTGACCACCGCCGCGCGAGCAGGAGCGCGACGTCGTCGTTCTTTCGGAGGCCGCGCCAGTTAGCGATCAGCGTGATCGTCGGCAACGCTACGCCGATCGGGACGAGCAGGATGTGGAACGCGAGCGTGAACGCCATCTGCTCGCGCGCCGCGAGAAGCGTCGACGACGCGTCCGACGCCAGCACCCAGGGGCTCACGAGCGTTATCCCAATCGCCCGCGCAGGTGTTCGCCGACCTTCAGAGCGTTGGCGATGATGGTGAGCGTCGGGTTCACCGCGCCGATGGACACGAAGAAGCTCGAGTCGACGACGTAGAGGTTGTCGACCTCGTGGGCCTTGCAATCGACGTCCAGCACCGACGAAGCCGGGTCGGTCCCGAACTTGACCGTGCCCGACTGGTGCGCCGTGGCCGAGATGGCCATGCCCTCGTGCAGGTACACGTTGCGCCGGTGCGTGCGCTCCTCGAAGCCGAGGTCGCTGAGCATGGACTCGAACTTCTTGCGGAGCCGTTTGAGCGGCTCCATGTTGTTCTCCTCGGCGAGCGTGAGCCTGGGCGTGCCGTCGTCGTCGATCGTGAGCCGATTGTCGGGCAGGGGCAGGTCTTCGGCGGAGAGCCAGAAGTCGACCCCGTGCCTCGCGATCTCGTCGAGCGACATCTCGGGCGTGACTTTGGCGCCCCACTTCAGCCGGCGGGGCGCCATCGCCCGCAGCTGGATGCCGTCGGACTTGCCCAGCATCTGGATGCCGCCGAACGGGTAGTCCCAGTCGTCCCCCTTCAGGTACCACTCGTTCAGCGCCAGTGTCTTCTGGAAACGGGTGGGGTTCGGCTCGCGCGAGACCGCCATCAGCGCCATGTTGTTGTGGCGCATGTAGTTGCGGCCCACCTGGTCGGAGCCGTTGGCGAGCCCGTTGGGATGCTGGTCGTTGGCCGACCGCAGCAGGAGCAGCGCCGAGTTGAGCGCGCCGCACGACACGACGACGACGTCCCCCGAGAACCGCGCCTCCGAGCCGTCGCCCATCGTCGCGACGACGGCAGTGACCTGGCGGCCGGTGCCGTCGGTCTCCAGCTTGTCGACTCTCGCATCAGTGACGAGCTCGAGGTTCGGGTGCGCCGCGAGCGCAGGGTCGACGCACACGACTTGTGAATCCGCCTTGCCGTTCACGACGCAGGGGAAGCCGTCCAACCGGTCGCACCGGATGCACTGACTGCCGTGCGTGGCCTCACCGTGGGCGTCCTGGTCGAACAGGACGCCGACCGGTAGGTGGGACGGATGGAGGCCGAGCTTCACGAGGTCGTCGTGCAGCTGCTGGATGCGCGGCTCGTGTTGCACGGCCGGGTAGGGGAAGTCGCCGCTGCGCGGGCCGTCGGTCGGGTCCTCGCCTGCCGCGCCGTGGACGTAATACAGGCGTTCCGCCTCCGCGTACGAGGGCTCGTAGTCCTGGTAGGAGAGCGGCCACGCGGGGGAGATCCCACCGTGGTGCTTGATCTCCCCGAAGTCCTCGGGACGGAGGCGGAACAGCGCCGCGCCGTAGAACTTCGTGTTGCCGCCCACGTAATAGTTCTGCTCGGGCGTGAACTCCTCGTTCTTCCGGTCGCGCCATTCCTCGTCCGTCGTGTACTTCCCGCGCAGGAAGACCGCGGTCGTATCCCAGTTGTCTCGCTCGCGCGGGAGGTAGCCGCCCCGCTCGAGCAGCAGGATGCGCTTGCCGGCCGGGGCCAGCTTCCACGCCAGCGTGCCCCCGCCCGCGCCCGTCCCGATGATGACGACGTCGTAGTGCTCGGTTTCGGCCACGGATCTACAGCCCGGGGCTCGTCTGCATGAGGCCGCCGTCCGTGAAGACGGTGGTCGCAGTGACGTAGCTCGACTCGTCGTCGGCGAGGAACGCCACGACGTTGCCGATTTCCTCCGGTTTGGCCATACGGCCGAGGGGAATCGCCTTGTCGAGCGTCGCCATCTTCTTCGGGTCGTCCATCGTCGACACGTTGATCGGCGTCTCGACGGCTCCCGGCCCCACGCCGACGACTTGGACGTTGTGGGGGCCGAGCTCGACGCCGGCCGTGCGGGTGAGCATTCGCATCCCGCCCTTGGACAGGCAATAGGGCGCGTTCCCGGGCATGGGCCAGTCCTCGTGGACGGAGCTGACGTTGATGATCCGCCCGCCGCCGCCCTGGGCGATCATCTGCTTGGCGGCGAGCTGGGTTCCGAAGAATGCGCTCTTGAGGTTGATCGCGAGGACTTTGTCGTATTGCTCCTCCGTGGTCTCCAGGACCGAGGAGCGCGTCTCGATGCCGGCGTTGTTCACCATGACGTCGAGCCGGCCGAACGACTTCACCGCCCGTTCGATCAGGCGTTGGAGATCGTCCACCTTGCTGACGTCCGCCTTCACGCCGGTTGCCTGGTCGCCGAGGGCCTCGATCTCGTGCTCGAGCTCCTCGGTGGCGTGCTCCTGGGCGACGTAGTCGATGACGATGTTGGCCTTCCGCCGGGCGAGGGCGAGAGCGATCGCCTTCCCGATGCCGCTGTTCCCGCCAGTGACGATCGCGACCTTGCCTTCGAGCGTCATCGGGACCTCCTGCGGCGATCCTGGGGGAGCTGGGGACCTTGATTGTGCGCTCGACCGCCATGGCGCGTCGTCATCCCTCCTGGGTGATTCGTGACCTGATCACCCCACCGGGGTGATGACAGGTGTCCCGGCGGAGGCGAGCATCGAGGGCGGCCAGGCGCCGCACGAGGGAGACGACCACGATGCCGGACGCTTATCCCCCCATCGCCGACCACGGCCTCATCGGCGACCTGCAGACGGCGGCGCTCGTCGCCACCGACGGCACCATCGACTGGTTCTGTTGCCCTCGGTTCGACTCGCCGAGCGTGTTCGCCTCGCTCCTCGACCACCAGAAGGGCGGCAAGTTCGAGCTGCACGCCGTCGCCGACTGCGTGACGAAGCAGATGTACCAGCCCGACACGGCCGTCCTCATCACGCGGTTCCTCTCGGAGGAGGGCGTCGCCGAGGTCATCGACTTCATGCCGATCGAGAACCCCGCCACGGTCACCGACCATCACCGCATCGGCCGTGCCGTCCGCGGCGTCCGGGGCCAGCTGGACTTCGAGGCCCTCGTCCAGCCCCGATTCGACTACGGCCGCGAAGCGCACAAGACGACGGTCAACGGCACGAGCGCGGTGTTCGAGGCCCCGTCGCTGACCCTCCACCTCAACGGCACGATCCCGCTGCAACAGCACGGTCAGGACGTCCGTTCACGGTTCACCGTGCGCGCGGGGGACTTCACCGGCGTCGTCATCGAGTCGGCGCAGAAGAGCGAGATCGGCCACGGGGAGATGGTCAATCTGTTCTTCGATACCGTCAACTTCTGGAAGTCGTGGTTGCACCAGTCCACCTACACGGGCCGCTGGCGGGAAGCGGTCACGCGGTCGGCGATGAGCCTCAAGCTCATGACGTACGCGCCGACCGGCGGCTTGGTCGCCGCGCCGACCGCCGGGCTCCCGGAGCAGGTGGGCGGCGAGCGCAACTGGGACTACCGATACACGTGGATCCGCGACGCGTCGTTCTCCGTGTACGCGCTTCTCGGGTTGGGATACACGGAGGAGGCGGCTCAGTTCTCGATGTGGCTCCGGAACGCGCTGGAGCAAAACGCGGCCGGCGATGGCGCCCCGCTCAACCTCATGTACCGCGTCGACGGGAGCTCCGACCTCACCGAGGAGACCCTGGACCACTTCGAGGGCTACCGGGGCTCCGCACCGGTACGGATCGGGAACGGCGCCGCCGACCAGCTGCAGCTCGACATCTTCGGCGAGGCGATGGACTCGATCCGGTTCGTGGACCGTGCGCACTCGCCCGTCGGCGATCGCGGCTGGCAGGACATCGTGCGCATGATCGACTGGCTGTGCGAGCACTGGGACCAGCCCGACGAGGGCATCTGGGAGACACGCGGCGGTCGCAAGGCGTTCACGTACAGCCGCGTCATGGGGTGGGTGGCCTTCGACCGCGCCATCCGGATGGCCATCGACCACGGCCGTCCCGCCGAAATCGAGCGCTGGAGGGCGGAACGGGACGAGATCTACCGCTGGATCATGACCAAGGGGTGGAACGAAGCGAAGCAGGCGTTCGTGCAGCACGACGGCAGCGATGTGCTCGACGCATCGCTGCTCCTGATGCCGCTCGTCGGCTTCGCGTCTCCGTCAGACGAGCGGTGGCTCTCGACGCTGAGCGCGATGGACAAGGTGCTCGTCTCGGACAGCCTCGTCTACCGCTATGACCCGAAGGCCTCGCCCGACGGGCTGCGCGGCTCCGAGGGCACGTTCTCTTTGTGCACGTTCTTCTACGTCGACGCACTGGCGCGCTCCGGTCGCCTTGACGAAGCGCGGATGGTCTTCGAGAAGATGCTCACGTACGCGAACCACGTCGGGCTCTTCGCAGAGGAGATCGGCCTCACCGGTGAGCAGCTCGGCAACTTCCCGCAGGCCTTCACGCACCTGGCCCTCATCAACGCCGCGATCAATCTCGACTACCAACTGGACCACGGCGCCGGTCGCGTCAACGTCGTTTCGACGTGACCGAAGCGGTCAGCCGCTCGCCCGCGGCCCTGCGCAGAGTGCTCGTGCCATTGGCGCTCGCGCAGTTCATCTGCAGCTTCGCCGGCTCGAACATGAACGTGATGATCACCGACATCAGCCACGACCTGGATACGAGCGTGCAGGGCGTGCAGATCGCGATCACGGTCTTCCTGCTGGTGATGGCGGCGCTGATGATCCCGGGCGGCAAGCTGACCGACCGTTGGGGACGCAAGCGGTGCTTCGAGCTCGGTCTGTTCATCTACGGGATCGGCGCCCTGATGAGCGCCGCTTCGCCCGGTCTCGGCGTGCTGATCCTCGGGAACTCGATCTTCGAAGGTGTCGGCACCGCGCTGCTGATCCCGCCCGTGTACATCCTCACGACGATGCTCTTCACGGATCTCAGGTCGCGGGCGCGGGCGTTCGGGCTGATCAGCGGGATGGGCGGGGTCGGCGCCGCCGCCGGGCCCTTGATCGGCGGCCTCATCACCACCGCGATCAGTTGGCGTGCGGCGTTCGTCTTCCAAGCCGTCGTCATCGTCGTGATCGTCGTGCTGGGCCGCCGCATCGTCGATCCGGTGCCGCCGGATCCGACCCATCCGTTCGACACCGTGGGAGCGATCCTCTCCGCGACCGGACTGGTCATCCTGGTGATGGGCATCCTCGCCGCCGACAACAACCTCGCCCTGATGGGGATCCTCCTCGCCGTGGGAGCGCTCGTCCTCGTCGGGTTCTTCGTCTACGTCCGTGCCCGGGAGCGCGCCCACGAGGAGGCGCTGCTGTCGACCGCGCTCTTCCGGAACCGCACGTCCAACCTGGCTCTCGTCACGCAGAACGTCCAGTGGGCGGTGCTGTTGGGGACCTCCTTCACCGTGTCGGCCTACCTGCAGGTGGTACGCGGCTACAACGCGATCCAGACGGGGGCGATCTTCACCGCCGCTACCGCGGGCATCCTGGTCTCGTCGCTGGCGGCGGAACGGCTCGCCAAGCGGTACGAGCAGCGGACGCTGATCATGGCGGGGTTCGTCGGCACGATCGCCGGGATCGCCGTGCTGCTCGCGCTGGCGGCCGGCTCGCCCAGCGTGTGGGCCTTCGTGCCCGGGCTCCTGCTCATCGGCCTCGGCGTCGGTGTCATGCTGACGCCGTCAGTCAATGTCGTGCAGTCTGCGTTCCCTGAGAACCGTCAGGGCGAGATCAGCGGACTCTCGCGCAGCGTCTCCAACCTGGGCTCTTCAATCGGCACCGCGGTCGCCGGCACGATCCTCGTCTCGGGCCTCACGACCCACGCGTACGGCGCCGCGATGATCGTGCTGGCGGCCATTGGCGGAATCGGCCTCGTGGCCTCCGTGCTTCTGCCGCGCCAACAGGTACACGCGACCGGACCCTTACGAGCTACGAGATCCGGGCGCGCACGTTCCGCCACCGCCATGCGAGCTCCATCAAGCCCCAGAGCACCAGAAGGACCAACCAGAACGGCGCGCTCGCGATGGGGTTGCTCCGGAGCTTGGTGATCCTGCCTTCGTCGCGCGCCATCGCCTCTCCTCTCGCTAGCTGTGCGCTTCGACGTTAGCCGTGGATGCCCGGCCGTCGGTCGCGGTGTCTTCGTCCGCATAGCTCTCGAGCAGCCGCTTCTCCTCGTCTCTCTTCGGAAAGAAGAAGAACACGATGGCGAAGCCCAGCAGGATCGCAACGATGCCAGCGACGTAGGCCCAGTCGGCGCCGTCGACGAATGACGACTGCGCGCCGGCGATGATCTGCTTCGCGTACTGGGGTGCCACCTTGGCGATGTTCTCCGCGCCGGCGAAGGACTGCTCGAGCTGCGCCTCGGTCTTGTCATTGATCTGGTTGCCGTTCGGCGCCGCCGCGATCGCGCTGGCGACGGCCGCCGAATAGCCGGCGGTCAGGAGCGCACCGAGGATCGATTGCATGATGGCGCCGCCGAGGTCGCGCTGGAGGTCGGCCGTGCCCGAAGCCATGCCGGCGCGCTTCACCGGGACGGACCCGGTAAGCGAGTGCGACGCCGGCGTGCCGGCGAAGCCGACGCCGATGCCGACGAACGCGTACGCCAGCCCGACTTCCCAGTACGGCGTGCCCTCGTCCCAGAGGGCGTACATCGTCAGGAAGCCCAGCAGCACGAACACGTAGCCGAGCAACAGCGTGAAGCGGGCACCGTGCGACTCGACGAGCTTCGCCGACCTGGGCGCGACGAGGACCATGAGGAAGACGGCGGGGAGGATGGCGGCGCCGGCCTGCAGCGTCGAGTAGCCGAGGACGTTCTGCAGGAACTGCTGGCCGATGAACATTGCTGCCATGAGCGACCCGAACACGATGATGCCGGCCACTGCCGCGACCCAGAAGGTGCGGCGCGCCGCGACGTGCAGGTCGTACAGGGGATTTCGCGCGCGACGCTGCCGGATGAAGAACGCGATCGCGGCGGCGGCCGCGATGACCCCGAGCCCGATCGCGATCGTCCCCTCGTTGGGGACGGACGCGAAGTTGATCGAGACGATGAGTGCGCCGACGAAAATCGCCGACACGACGCCGCCGAGGTTGTCGACCGGGTCGCTCGTCTCGTTGACGTGGCTCGGGACGAGCACGATCGCCAGCACGAGCGCGAGCGCGGCGAGCGGAAGTGTGACGAGGAACACCGATCCCCACCAGAAGTGCTGGAGCATGCCGCCGGCGACGAGGGGACCGAGCGCCGACAGCCCGCCGCCGATCGCGGACCACAGGGCGATCGCCTTCGTGCGCGCCGGCCCCGCCCACAGCGCCGTGATGAGCGCGAGCGTCGTCGGGTACGCCATGCCGGCGGAGATGCCGCCCACGATGCGGGCGAAGATGAGGAAGATGTCGGATGGTGCGTACGCGGCGGCGATGGACGCGGGAATCGACAGTGAGACGCCGAGGACGAGCATCATCTTCCGCCCGTACCGGTCACCGAGGGCGCCGAGGTACAGCACCGAAGCTGCCAGGCCGAGCGAGTAGCCGACGGCGACGAGGTCGAGCGTGGTCTGCGACGAGTCGAACGCGATGCCGATGTCGGGCAGGGCGACGTTGGCGACGGCGAGGTTCAGGTTGGCAACCGCCGCGACCAGGATGAGCGCGAGGAGGACGAGCGGGGCGCGCTCAGGTGCCCGGGAGGTTTCGACGGCTGGCGCTGCCGCCGGCGCTTCGGTTCTGGCCATCTACTCCTCCAACAGGCCGAGGTCGCGCGCCTGGGCGACCGCCTCCGCTCTCGAGCTGACGCCGAGCTTGCGGTAGGCCGCGATCGCCTGGGTCTTCACCGTGTTGCGGGAGACGATGAGCTCCTCGGCGATCGCCTCGAAGCTCAGGTGGGTCGGGAGGTAGCGGAGCACGCGCATCTCTGCGGGAGTCAGCGGCGTCGCGGCGAGGCCGACGGGCACCGCGGACGCGTCCGTCATGCGCTCGACCTCCCGGAGTCGCGCCGGCAGCACGCCGGGGTCGGGATATCGCGCGAGGATCCTATGCGCCTCTCGCACGAGCATCCGCGAGGTGTTGACGTCGCCGAGCAGCAGCGTGGCGCGCGCGAGTGACAGTCCGGCGTCGGCGACGAGACCGGCGCCGACTCCGGTGAGCTTCTCGAGGAGCCACAGCCCGTGCTTCGACGCGGTGCGCGCTTCGGCCGTCGCGCCCTGGCGTGCGTGAGACAGCGCCGCAGCGGCGTACACGAGCGCCATCGCCGGCCGCTCGCCGAGGACGTACCGGTCGACTTCCCGCAGAGCTCGATCGACGAGCGACGCCGCTTCGGCGATCGCGCCCTCGTCGATGGCGAGGAGCGCCAGGTTCGACAAGCAGTGCGCATGGATCGAAGGATGGAGCGCGCCGGACAACCGGGCGCCGTCCTCCAACCGCTCCCGGGCCGGCTGCTGCTCTCCGAGGAGCCGGAGCGCGCTTCCCTCGGCGAACCGCGCGATCGGTCGGAACGGGCTGTCGCCCCGATCGAGCTCGAAGGCGAGCGCGGCGTCGTCGCGCATGCGCGCGAGCCCTTGAGTTCCCCCGAGGGCGTGCAGGAGCAGCACGGCCGATCGCACCGGCGTGCCGTCGGGCAGGAGCTCGCCGTCGCTCGGTTCGGCGAGCGACGCCCAGTGAGCGATGCTGCCGGTGTCGCCTGCGGTCAGGGACCACCACGCCGCCGCCAATGCCAACGGTGGGTGTGCCGCCACCTCGTCGGGGGAGAACGGCTCGAGCCAGCGCGTCACCGTCGCGGTCCGGCCCCGGCTCAGGTAGGCCGGCGCGTGGCGCCAGATGAGCACGGCCATCCGGTCGATGTCGTCGGTGGCGCGGGCGTGGGCGAGCGCGCCGTCGACGTCGCCGTGCTGCTCCCACCAGACGCTGGCGCGGCCGTGCAGCGCGGCCTTGATGGAGGGATCGAGCCGATCGAGCTCGCCGCCGAGCATGTCCCGGAACAAGTGGTGGTAGCGGTACCACTCGCCGTGACGATCGAGGGGGACGAGGAAGAGGTTGGATCCCTCGATCTCGGCCAGCATCTGCGCCGAGTCGGCTCGCTGCAGCACTTCGTCGCACAACCGCGCCGAGAGGCGATCCAGCACCGATGACCGGACCAGGAAGTCGCGAAGCTCGGTCGGGAACGCGCGCAACGCTTCGTCCCGCAGGTAGTCGGCGACGAGGCGATCGTCCCCGGCGAAGCGATCGGCCGCAACCGCAGGATCCCCGGAACCACGCAGCGCGATCGCCGCGAGATAGAGCCCGGCCGGCCAACCCTCGATCCGGAGCACGAGCGACTCGAGCGCCCGCGCGTCCAGCTCCACGCCCGCCTCCTCGAGGAGCAGACCGGCTTCCCGTTCGTTCATGGCCAGGCTGTCGGCGCCGATGCGAAGGAGGTCTCCGTTGGCGTTCATGCGGGGGAACGAGAGCGGCGGGTCGCTGCGACCGGCGAGGACGAGTTGCGAGCCGGCGGGCATGTCATCGGCGAGCCGCTCGAGCACCGCCACCGAGCCGGGCTCGTGCAGCAGGTGGACGTCGTCGAGCACGAGCACGAACGGCAACGACCGCCGGGCGAGCACGTTGCCGAGGCGGGGCAGACGGGTGCTGACGAGGTCCGCCTCCGACATCGCCAGGGCGGCGAACGTCTCCGCGTCGAGCGGCTCGACCGAGTCAAGGGCGAGCGCGAGGTAGACGAGCAGCGCCGACGGGTCGTTGTCCTCGGCGGTGACGGTGAGCCATGCGTAGGGACGCTCGGCCGCCACCGCCATCTGGCTCACGAGCGTGGTCTTGCCGTAGCCGGGCGGCGCGACCACGAGTGCGACCGTCGCATCACTGTCGCGGAGCCGCGCGGTCAGGTCCGGCCGAGAGACGACGCCGGCGCGAAGTTCGGGCCGGCGCAGCTTGATCTCGCTCGGGACGAAGCGAAGGACTCCCTCCAGGAGCCCCTCCTTCGAAACGCCACTTCTCGACGCAGCCGTCTCAATTCGACCTGCCACTAGGGACAGCGTGACCGGTCGGAGCGCGCCAAGTAAAGGCCAGAGGTCCCTGCCGACGTGAACTCTTGGGGCGTTACTCGGTGGGGATGAGCTCGAGTTGCTCGAGTAGCGAAACTTCGTCCCAGTATTGGCGGAAAGCCCGAATGCGGTCACCCTCGAAGTCGGCCACGGTCACGCCGCGCAACGTGAAGCGGCCCCCGGTGGGCTCGATCACGACATCCTCGTCGATCACGAGCGGACCGGAATGGGTCGCGGTCGCGATCCATTCCACGCACGCCTGGTCGGCGCCGACATCGAGCGGGGTCACCTCGAGGTCGATGTCGGAGAACGCCTCCTGCCGGTCCTCGAGCTCGACCGCCAGCTCGGCGGCCGACGACACCGTCATCACCGGCGACCAACCCTGCACGTCGTCCGCATACAGCTCACGCACGACCCGACTGTCGCCGGACACCGACGCCTCGATCGCCTGCACCAACACCGCTGCCCGATCGGCACTGGATCCCATCACGCCTCCTTGCCGGAGCGACCGACGCTCAAATCCCCAGGAGCTTCGACTTCGCCGCCGAGAACTCCTCGTCGCTCAACGCACCCGATTCGTGCAGCTTGGCCAGTCGCTCGAGCTCGGCGGTCGAGTCGGCCGGTGCCGGCGCGGCGGCCGCCGGCGCGGGAGCCGCGGGCGGCGCCTGCGTCTGCGCGTAGGCGGCCTGCGCCTGATCGTTGTACGCGTTCTGCTGCTGGCGCCGCTGGCCGGCCTTGTAGGCGACGGTCGCCGTCGCCGCACCCGCCGCGACCCGCATCAGCGGGCGCCGCGGCCGGAACATCAGTCCCATCGCTGCCTCCTCGTCGGCGCCGCTCCTCGGAGCGCGCTCGCCCAGAACATACGGAGCGGGCCGGCGAACGTCATCATCCCCGGGGGATGAAGCGGGCCCGCTCTCGTCGCTCGCAGCGATCACCCCTTCGGTCGGTACGCTCGGATCGAGCACGCCTTCGGCGCCGGGACCGGGATGCGGAGCCGAGAGGAGCACGATCATGGGGGAGCAACTCGTCGGGAGGGTGACGCACTACTTCGGGCAGCCGCACGTCGCGATCGTGGAGGTCAGCGACGGCGTGCTGCACGTCGGCGACACGATACGGATCACCGGTGCGCACTCGGACTTCACGCAGAAGATCCAGTCGATGGAGCTCGAGCACGCGTCGGTGGAGTCCGCGAAGGTCGGTGACAGCGTCGGCGTACAGGTCTCCGAACGCGCCCGAGAACACGACCGCGTCTATCTGCTGACCGGCGACTGAGAATCTGCGCCGCTGGATTCTCTACCCGACGGAGACCGGCACGGACTGGACGGCGTTGTTGCCGTAGCCGAGGCGGTTCCAATCCGGCCCGTCGGGCTGGGTACGGCCGGCGAGATCGGTTGCCCGAGCACGGAGGGTCGTATCGCCGCGGTCTTCGAAGCGCGTGATGAGCTCCCACCATTGCCAGCTGTGCCGGTGGCGCTCACCGATCAGGCGGGCTTCCTGCCATTCGTGATCGCCGATGCGCACCTCGACGCGTGCGATCGGTGCCGCCCCCGACCAGGCGACCCCGCGGATGGCGAGGTCGCCGGGCGCAAGCGCTTCGTCCGGCTGGGGCTCGGTGATCAGGGCGCGCACCCGCTGCAACGTCGCAGGCTCTCTGATCACCTCGCCGTCGCGCTCGTGCTCGTAGAAGTAGCTCCCGGTCTGATAGTGGCCGTCGAAGGACCCTTCGATCGCCTCGATCTCGGTCATCCACTTCACCGACGCCACCGCGTACCAGCCCGGCACCACGAGCCGCACGGGATAACCGTGCTGGATCGGGAGAGCCTCGCCGTTCATGGCGTAGGCCAGGAGTGCCTCCGAATCCCTCGCGTCGTCGACCTTGAGGCTCCGCTCGAACGCGATGGCCTCGTTCTGGCCGGGAAGGGTTCCGGAGTCAGCGCCCCGGAAGACGAGCTCCCGTGCATCCACCCGCACCCCGGCGCGGTCCAGCACCTCGACGAGCGGCACGCCGGTCCACTCGGCCGTGCTCACGGCGCCGAGGCCCCACTGCTCCCCGTCGGCGGGAGGATCGAGCAGCGCGCGTCCGTTGCCCGCGCACTCGAGGGTGATGACCAGCGCCTGCGACGGCATGTTGGTGAGGTCGCGCAGACTCAGGCGCATGGGTCGCTCGACGAGGCCACCGACGGTCAGCCGCCAGGTGGCGGGGTCGAACACGGGAATCTGAAAGTGGTTGCGCACGTAGAAGTGCGCGTTGGGCATCACGACACCGCCGATCAGGGCAGGGATCGACGTCTCGCAGTTCAGTGGATGGGCGCGGTGTACGACGAGGCCAGAGTCGATTGCATGCTGGCAGGCCTCCTCCGCGTCGAGTGCCGGCACGATGTTGTCGAGCTCAGGCATCGGCGTCGCGCAACCGCCGCTGGCCACGACCCTGGCGCACGTCGACGCGGGGTAGACGTCGACGCGGCCCGCCTGCGCGAACGGCGCCATGAAGTCGCGCACCGCCTGTTCGTTGTCGGAGGCGATGATCATGTACAGCGTGTGCTCGCCTTGGACGACGGCTTCACCCTTGATCTCCACGCCCTGCTGTCTGACGTTGGGGCGGCTCAGGTAGTTGAGGAGGGTCGCGCCCACGTACGGGTCGGTCGCCGGGCATCGCTCGGCGTCGTGCTGGTGGCGAAGAGAGCCACCCTGCCTCCCTGCCGGATGATGTATGCGTGCTCTGATCGCTGCAAGCGCCGGCATCGAAACGCGGCGTATGTACTCGTTTCGCTGTCGTACGATCCGGCTCGTGCCCGAACCAGAGGTCGACATCGAGTCGATCGTGGAGGAGACGATCGAGTTCGTCACGGTTCGGCCGGACGGCGACGGCTGGGTGGGCGACGCCCCGGACTGGTTCGGCGAGCGCTTGTTCGGAGGGTTCGTGGTTTCCCAATCCGTGCACGCGGTCACGCGCACCGCGCCCGAGGGCGCGCGCATCCACTCGCTGCACGGGTACTTCTTGCGCCCGGTGTTCGCCCGCAAGCAGCTGTCGTACCGCGTGGCCCCGCTCCGGGAGGGACGCACGTTCGTGATGCGAGAGCTCGAGGCGGTGCAGGACGGCGAGCCCGTCTTCACGATGATGTGCTCGTTCACGGCCGACACGGACGGCTACGAGTACGAGCTCCCGATCGACGGCGGCGTTCCCGACCCCGATGAGCTCGAAACGACCATCGGGCCCGGACCGTGGACCGCCGCCCACTTGGGACCGACACCCGCCGCTCCCGACGGGACGCGGACGTCGACGTACCGTGCGTGGTCCCGCATCCCGACCGAGCTCCCGGACGACCCCCACCTGCACGCCGCGCTCATCGCGTTCGTCACCGACATCACCGGCACGGGTGGGCGGCCGCTGCAGCTCGAGGGCGACGTCACCGGGATGGTGAGCATCGATCACGCCGCTTGGTTCCACCGTCCGTTACGAGCGGACGAGTGGTTGTTCTATGACGTCCATTCGTTGGTCAACACCGGTGGCCGCGGCGTGCTGCGCGGCACCATGTACGGCCCCGATCGCCACGTCGCGGTCTCGGTCGCGCAGGAGATGCTGCTGCGACCCGTCACATAGCAGTTACTGCAGCGCGATTTTCGCCTTGGCGAGGTCGTCGGCGGCGAAGACCAGGCGCGTGCCCGTCGCGAGATACGCCAACCTGATGTTCACGCCGGCGTCGCCGAGCCTGCGGCTGATCCGCCCGAGCTCGCCCGGCCGGTCCGCGACCGGTACCACCGCGACCTCCTCGTCAGCGACGATCTCGATGCCGGCACGCTCCAACGCCTCGAATGCGCCGGCGGCGTCCTCGACGAGCACGTGGATCTCGGACTGCCCGCCGCCCGTGGTCGTCGCGCAGAAGCCCTCGATGTTGACCCCGGCTTCCCCCAGCACTTGACCGAGTCGCGCCAGCTCACCAGGCTCGTCGTCGACCTGCACAGTGAGATCGGTTGCCACAGCACTTCGACCATAGGAACTGTCGATGGCCGACGCCAAGGACGTGACGACGCGGATCCTGACCGGCATCCACCGGGCCGTCTTCAGCATGAGCAACGGTCGGCTCGCGAACCGTGGGTACGGCATGCCGGTACTCGAGCTCACGACGACCGGGCGCAAGACGGGCAAGCGACGCTCGACGATGCTGACGTCGCCGGTGCAGGACGGCGACAACGTCGTGCTGGTCGCGTCGTACGGCGGAGACGACCGCCACCCGACCTGGTTCCTCAACCTCCGCGATGAGCCGAAGGTGGAGATCACGATGGACGGGCGGACGCGTCCGATGCGGGCGCGCGTCGCGTCGCCCGACGAGAAGGCGGCGTTGTGGCCGCGCGTCGTGGCCGCGCACAAGGGCTATGCGCAGTACCAGACGCGCACGGACCGCGACATCCCGCTCGTGATCCTCGAGCCGTAGTCGCATGCCGGAAGGCGTGGGCGCGGCCGGGAGGCGGCTCGTCGGTCAGGGTCGCGAGGCCGAGATCCTCGAGTGGGACGACGGCACCGTCCTTCGCCTGCTGCGCTCGTCCGAGAGCCAGTCGCGGGTGCAGCGCGAGGCGACGGCGCTACGGGCGGCGGCGGAGGCCGGCATCGACGTCCCCGCGGTGTACGGCACGACGACCGTGGAGGAGCGCGCCGGCCTGATCATGGGCCGGGTCGACGGGCCGGACCTCATCACCTTGATGGGGCGGCGACCCTGGATGGTGCCGCGGGCGGCGCGCATCGTCGGTGCCACCCAGGCGCGCATGCACGGCGTGGTCGCGCCGGTCGACCTGCCGAACCTGCACGAGAACGTGCGCTTCAAGATCGGCGCCGCGACCGACCTGCCCCCGGAGCTCGCCGAGTTCGCCCTAGCCACGCTCGACGGGTTGACCGACGGCGATCGTCTGTGTCACGGCGACTTCCATCCCGGCAACGTCTTGCTGGGGCGCGACGGCCCGGCGGTCATCGACTGGACCGACGCGACGCGGGGCGACCCGGCGGCGGATCTCGCCCGGACGCGGCTGCTCCTCAGCATCGGGGCGGTGCCGGAGCACATGCCGGCGCTCATCCGGCGCCTGCACGCCTTCGGTCGCGGAACCTTCTACCGGCTCTACCTCCGCGCGTACGAGCGGCTCCGCCCGATCGACACCGCCCTCGTCGACCGCTGGGAGACCGTGCGCGCCGCCGACCGGGTCTTCGAAGGCATTCCGGAGGAGCGCTCGGCCCTCCTCGAGATCCTCGAGCGGAGCGCGAACAACGCTGCGTAGCCGCTATGTCCCGTGCAGCCACGAACGCAGCGCGTCGAGGAACGGCTCGCGGGCGTGGCGCTCGCGCCAGGGATAGTGACCGCAGCGGGAAATCTCGACGTATTCGAGGTGCGCGACGTGGGGGAGGAGGGCATCGCGGATCATCGGACCGGGATGCGGGTCCTCGTCGCCGTGGATCATCAGGACGGGCGCGCTGATCGCGGCGAACGCTCGCGGCTCGAGCCCCAGGGCTTGGCGGCGGAGGACGTCTCGCCAGGTCTGCTCGTGCCCGGCGGCGTCGGCACGGACCAGGGACGCCTGGGCGTCCGGCAGCAGCTCCACGGACTGCACCTCGGCGGCGAACTCGCCCCGGAGCGCGAGCACGTGGTCCCGTTCCGCATCCGTGCGAGCGCGGGTCGTCGCCGCCTGGAGCTCTGAGCGCCGGGCGCGGCGTACGTCGTCGAGCCGCGCCTCGAAGCGACGCTCGTACTCGGCTCGGCTCGCCTCGTCGTACGTGCCACAACCGACGAGCGCGAGCGCCCCTACCGCGCTCGGACGGCTCGCCGCGTACGACAGCCCGAGCATCCCTCCCCACGAATGTCCGACGATCGTCGCCGTATCGGGCGCGACGGCGCGGAGGTCGGCGACGTGGCGGTCCACGGTGAGCTCGACCTCGCCGCTGCGACGCTGGAGCGGCTCCCACACCTCGAACTCGGCGGCGAGCGTCATCGCCAGCCCGGCCGTCGCGCCCGGTGCGCCCGGGCCTCCGTGCAACATCACGACGGGACCGTCGCGACCGGCGTACATGCGCACTTCGATGGGCTCCACCAGTGGCAGTCTCCTCGGTCGACGGGCCCTACGCTCGCGACCGTGGAAGCCGAGACCCGCTACACGAAGAGCGGTGACGCGTACATCGCGTACCAGGTGCTCGGTGACGGCGGACCCGATCTCCTCTACCTGTCGTCGGGGACGATCTCCATCGGCTCGATCGACGACGAGCCAGGCTTCGCGCGTTTCCACGGTGATCTGGCGTCGTTCGCCCGCCTGATCCGCATGGACCTGCGCGGGGTCGGGCTGTCGGATCCCATCGACCCGTCGACTCCGCCGTCACTCGAGCAATGGGTGGGCGACGCGCTGGCCGTGCTCGACGCCGCCGGCTCGGAACGGGCTGCGTTGTGTGGCGCCGACGACGGGGCGCTGGTGGCGATGCTCACCGCGGCGACGCATCCCGACCGAACCGCCGCTCTGATCTTGTTGAACGCCTATGCGCGTCTCCTTCGGGACGTCGACTATCCGCAGGGGCTCCCGGATCACCTGGTCGAGCGCTTCACGGAAACGGTGTACGACGACGACAACACGGGATCGTTCGCCGACTTGGAGGTGTTCGTTCCCGCCGTCGCGTCCGATCCGCGCTTCCGGCAGTGGTGGCAGCGTGCGGGCAACCGGGGTGCGAGCCCGGCGACCGCGCAGGCACTGGCACGCACCCGCGTCCGGAGCGATCTGCGATCGGTCCTGCCGGCGATCCAAGCGCCGACGTTGGTCATCCACCGAAAGGGCAATCGCGCTGCGCTCGTCGGGCACGGCCGGTACCTGGCCGAGCACATCGGCGGCGCACGGTACGTGGAGCTGCCCGGCGACGAGCATCTCCCGTACGTCGGGGACAGTGACGCGATCGTCGCCGAGATCGAGGAGTTCCTCACCGGGATGCGTCACGTCGACGTCGACCGCGTGCTCGCGACGATCCTGTTCTGCGACATCGTCCGCTCTACCGACCTCGTGAGCGAGCTCGGCGACCGCCGGTGGCGAGACCTTCTCGACGCCTACTACGCGGTGATCCGACGCCAGCTCGCGCGCTTCGCCGGACGCGAGGTCAAGGCGATGGGCGACGGCATCCTGGCGACGTTCGGCGGGCCCGCACGCGCCATCCGCTGCGCCTTGGCGATCCGCGACGGCGCTCGCCAGCTGGGCCTCGACGTGCGTGTCGGGCTGCACACGGGTGAGGTCGAGACGATCGGGGACGACATCGGCGGCGTCGCGGTTCACATCGGCGAGCGCGTCAGCGCGCGCGCCGCCCCCGGCGAGGTGCTGGCGTCGCGCACGGTGGTGGATCTCGTCGCCGGATCGGGTATCAGGTTCGAGGACCGCGGCGAGCACGAGCTGAAGGGCGTTCCCGACCGCTGGCAGCTCTTTGCGGTCACGCCGTGAGGAGAGGAGGCCACTGCGCATGGTCAATGACGCGCACGAGCAGGCCGTGATCGATGCGGTGCCGAAGAAGCTGCTCATCGGGGGCGAATGGCGTCCGGCGGCGTCCGGCAACACGTTCGCCGTCGAGGACCCGGCGACGGGCGCCACGCTGTGCGACGTGGCCGACGGCGACGCCGGCGACGCCGACGCGGCACTCGGCGCGGCTGCGTCCACGCAGGCGTCCTGGGCGGCGCACCCGCCGCGAGAGCGGGGCGAGATCCTCCGCCGGACCTACGAGCTGCTCACCGAGCGCATCGACGACCTCGCGCTGCTGATGACCCTCGAGATGGGCAAGCCCGTCGACGACTCCCGCGCCGAGATCAAGTACGCCGCCGAGTTCTTCCGCTGGTTCTCGGAGGAGGCGGTTCGCATCGACGGCCGCTACACCGTCGAGCCCGCCGGCAGCGGGCGGCTGCTGATCCTGCGCCAGGCCGTCGGGCCGTGCCTGTTCATCACGCCGTGGAACTTCCCGACGGCGATGGGCACGCGCAAGATCGGGCCGGCAGTGGCGGCGGGGTGCACGATGATCGTCAAGCCCGCCGCGCTGACCCCGCTGTCGATGCTCGCGCTGGCGCAGATCCTCACCGAGGCGGGGCTGCCGCCGGGAGTGCTCAACATCGTGACGTCGAAGCGCGCCGGCGCGACCACCGGTCCGCTGCTCGAGGATCCCCGGCTCCGCAAGCTGTCGTTCACCGGCTCCACCGAGGTCGGCCGGCAGCTGATCGCCGCGTCGGCGCCGCAGGTGCTCCGGGTATCGATGGAGCTCGGCGGCAACGCGCCCTTCCTCGTCTTCGAGGACGCCGACCTCGACGCCGCCGTCGAGGGAGCGGTGCTGGCGAAGATGCGCAACATCGGGGAGGCGTGCACCGCCGCCAACCGCTTCCACGTGCACGAGTCCGTCGCGGACGAGTTCGCCGCCCGCCTCGCCGAGCGACTCGGTGCGATGCGCGTGGGCCGCGGCACCGAACCGGGGGTGCAGGTCGGTCCGCTGGTCGAGGCGAAGCAGCGCGACAAGGTCGTCGAGCTCGTCGACGACGCCCGCGACCGCGGCGCCAAGACGCTCGTCGGCGGGGAAGCGCTCGACGGGCCCGGCTACTTCTATGCACCGACCGTGCTGCGCGACGTGCCGTCGGACGCGCGGGTGTTGCGGGAGGAGATCTTCGGGCCGGTGGCGCCCGTCGCGACGTTCATGCACGACGAAGAGGCGCTCCAGGCCGCCAACGACACCGAGTACGGGCTCGTGTCCTACGCGTACACCCGGGACCTCGACCGAGCCTTTCGGGTGATCGAAGGGCTCGAAACGGGCATGGTGGGGCTCAACCGCGGGCTCGTCTCGAACTCGGCCGGGCCGTTCGGCGGCGTCAAGCAGTCGGGGTTCGGACGCGAAGGCGGGCGCGAAGGCATCGACGAGTACCTCGAGGTCAAGTACGTGGCCGCGCAACTCGGCGGGTAGGTTGCCCGTCGACAGCGGCGAGCCGCTGCCGACCAGCGCGATCGGAGGAATGGAATGGCCGGGTCCA
>DATFXK010000317.1:0-3414 GCA_035316005.1 Acidimicrobiia bacterium
GAGACCGGCGACGACGGCTCCCTGCGGCTCGACGCGCTGCTCGGGTCGCTCGACGGCCGCCTCTCCCTGCGCGCCCGCGTCACCGGGCACGATCCCGAGAGCGTCGGCGCCGAGGCGGCCCGCCGGCTCATCGAGGACGAAGGTGGTCGCCTCGTGCTCGACGACGAGATGGTTTTGGCGCCGCACGACCCGGATTATTCGGGTTCAGCGACGCCAAAAGGCTGACGAGACTGGTCCGATGACGGTGTATCTCGTCGGCGCCGGGCCGGGGGACCCGGGCCTGCTCACCCTGCGGGGTGCCGAGGCGCTCCGGCGCGCCGACCTCGTCGTGCACGACCGGCTTGTGGCCCCGGCGCTGCTTGACCTCGCGCCGGCGGGCGCCGAGCGCATCTACGCCGGCAAGGCGCCGGGCAGGAACGAGATGAGCCAGGACGAGATCAACGCGCTGCTCGTCGAGCGCGGGCGCCGCGGGCAGGCCGTGGTCCGGCTCAAGGGCGGCGACCCGTTCGTGTTCGGCCGCGGCGGCGAGGAGGCCGAGGCGCTCGCCGCCGCCGGGGTGCCGTTCGAGGTCGTCCCCGGCATCACCAGCGCCATCGGCGCGCCCGCCTACGCCGGCATCCCGGTCACGCACCGGGGTGCCTCGACGCACTTCACCGTCGTGACCGGGCACGAGGACCCCACGAAGGACAGCACCGACGTCGACTGGGGCGCGCTGGCCAAGGCCGGCGGCACCCTCGTGATCCTCATGGGCGCGGGACGCATCGGGGACATCGCCAACCGGCTCCTCGCCGGCGGCCTGGCGCCCGAGACCCCGGTGGCGGCGGTCCGCAACGGCACCCGCGCCGACCAGCGCACCGCGCGGGCGACGCTGGCCACCGTCGCCGACGCCGGTGTGCAGGCGCCGGCGGCGATCGTCGTCGGCGAGGTCGCCGGCCTCGACCTGGCGTGGTTCGAGTCGCGTCCGCTCTTCGGCCGATCGGTGGTGGTGACCCGCGCGCGCGAGCAGGCGAGCGAGCTTCGCCGGCGCCTCGAGGCGCTCGGCGCCGAGGTCGTCGAGCTCCCCGCCATCACGATCGAGCCCGTCCGCTTCGACGTGCCCGACCTCGACCGGTACCGCTGGCTCGTCTTCACCTCGGCGAACGGCGTGGCCGCGTTCTTCGGTCGCGGTCTCGCGCCCGCCGGGCTCGACGCGCGTGCCCTGGCCGGCCTCCGGCTGGCCGCGATCGGGCCCGGCACCGCCGCCGCGCTGGCCGAGCGCGGGCTGCGTGCCGATCTCCTACCCGAGCGGTTCGTCGCCGAGTCGCTCCTCGAGGCGTTCCCGCCGCCGACGACCGGTGACGAGCGGGTGCTGCTGGCCCGGGCCGAACAGGCGCGGGACGTCCTCCCTGCCGGCCTCTCGGAGCGCGGGTACGGCGTCGACGTTCTTGCCGTCTACCGAACCGTGACCGCGCCGCCCGACACCGCCGCGCTCGACCGGGTCCGTCGCGGCGACGTGGATGCGCTCACGTTCACGTCGTCCTCGACGGTGACGAACCTGTGCGATCTGCTCGGTGACGTGCCGGAGCCGCAACCAGCCGTCGTGTCGATCGGCCCGGTCACGTCGAAGACGGCGATGGAACGCGGACTCCGGGT
Organism: Acidimicrobiia bacterium; assembly: GCA_035316005.1. GTDB lineage: Bacteria > Actinomycetota > Acidimicrobiia > IMCC26256 > JACDBD01 > JALZAA01. The sequence continues at coordinate 1,633 of DATFXK010000317.1, forward strand.
GGACGCCGAGGCGACCGAGCACACGATCGACGGCCTCGTCGACGCGCTGCTGGGTCGTCTCACCCGTGCCGGGTAGCGCGGCTGCGCGTTACGGCGACGCCCAGAGTGACTGCGTGGCGGCGACGATCTCCTGCGCCGCGACCTGCTCCCCGCGTTGCGTGAAGTGGAGGCAATCGGTGACGCGAACGGCTTGAACGCCGTCCGTGAACTCGAGGGAGTCGTTGAAGGTCTCCGGCGTGCCGCCCGGCGTCAGGACCTCGGACCAGCGGGCGCGGACGACAGGTCGCGCTCCCGGCAGGTTCGTCATCACCCACGGCCGGAACAGCTCGTGACCCTGGGTCCAGGTCGAATCCGGATTGCACGACGCGATGGACACCGGCGGGCTCGTGACGAACACGTGTACGTGCGCCGCCGCCGCCTGGTCGACCAGGCCGAGGTACGCCGTCTCGGCCGCGGAGACCTGGGGCGGATCGACGTTCCCGACGAACGAGAACACGACCCCGTCCGGCGCGCCGGCGAGGAAGTTCGCGAGGCGGGGTGACTGAGGATTGCCGTCGGCGTCGACCATCGTGTTGCCCCCGAAGGTCGCGCCCTTGACGAGCGTCACGCAGTAGCCGTACTGCGTGTACTTGGCCTGCAGCTCGTCCGACGCCTCGAATGCGAGCGAGTCACCCATCACGAGCTCCTTGCGGCACGTGTTCGGGTTCGCCGGCCCCGAGACCGGCGACGGGGCGTACGGATAAACCGGCCGCGGCGGCGGGCCGGGCGGCGGCACCGGTGCACACGCCACGATCGCCACGCCGACGCTCACGACCGCCACGCAGATCCCCACACGGCCCGACCGGCGTCGCGCGTGTCCTGCCCCGTGTCCTGCCCTGAACACGCCGGGCAGCTTACCGAACGGCGGGGCTCGCAGAAGGCGCGCACCCCCGGCCCGGTACCCTTGCCGCGGAGGCGGCGGCTTGGCCGACCGCCGCAGCGCGAGCCCGAGCTTGCGAGGGCGACGAAGGAGCATCCTTGGCGTTCCCACAACACCGGCCTCGGCGGCTGCGCCGCACGCCTGCGCTGCGCCGCCTCGTCGGTGAGACGCGTGTCGCCGTCGACGATCTCGTCGCGCCGCTCTTCGTGAAGGACGGCATCGACGCCCCCGAGCCGGTGGCCTCGATGCCGGGCGTCCTCCAGCACACCCAGGAAAGCCTCCGCAAGGAGGTGCGCGGCCTCGCCGACCTCGGCATCCCCGCCGTGGTGCTCTTCGGTGTGCCGGCCTGGAAGGACGCCACCGGGTCGGGCGCCGACGCCGCCGACGGCGTCGTGCAGGTCGCGCTGCGGTCCCTCCGCGACGAGGTCGGCGACGACCTCGTGCTCATCGCCGACGACTGCCTCGACGAGTACACCGACCACGGCCACTGCGGCGTACTGACCGCGGACGGGGAAGTCGACAACGACGTCACCATCGAGCGGTACGCGGAGATCGCGGTGTCGCAAGCCGACGCCGGGGCCGACGTCGTGGCCCCGTCCGGGATGATGGACGGGCAGGTCGCCGCCATCCGGGCCGCGCTCGACTCGGCGTCACACACCGAGACCGGCATCCTCGCCTACTCGGCGAAGTACGCATCCGCGCTGTACGGGCCCTTCCGCGACGCCGCCGAGTGCGCGCCGCAGTTCGGCGACCGGCGCGGCTACCAGATGGACCCCCGCAACGCCCGCGAGGCCGTCGCCGAGACGGCCCTCGACGTCGACGAGGGCGCCGACATGGTCATGGTCAAGCCCGCGCTGGCGTAC
>DATFXK010000318.1:0-9934 GCA_035316005.1 Acidimicrobiia bacterium
CCCGACGGCGCCGGCGGCGAGGATGAGGCTGGTCGGCGACCGGTCGGCGGCCACGGCCGGAACGGCCGGCAGGGCGAGGGCGGCGGTGCCGAGGCCCCGTAACCCCCGGACCGGCGCAGGGTCTGAAGCCTCTGAAGGCGCGGGCCCGGGAAGCGGGGTTTCAGGCCCGGGCACGGCTATCGTTCCTCAGTCTGAGCGGCTGGGGCGCCGGAACGGGCGGGACCGTCGGGAGGAGTAGAAGGTGCAAGGGCCTTTCGGCGCAAGGAGCCTCCGGCTTCGAACGGCGGGGGCACCGGCGGACGCCGTCGAGCACAAAGGCTCACCGCAGTCCGGGAGGATCGTAGCGGCGGTCGTCGTCGTCCTGTGGGCGACCGTCCTGGCGCTGATCCTGCGCCACCGGGTGTTCGTCTCGCACGACTCGATCAGCAACTACGGCCACGTGTGGTGGGTGAGCGATCGCCTCTGGGACGGGCACGGCATCCCGTTCCACATGCCCATCATCGGCCACGGCAAGGCGTTCGCGTTCCCCTACGGGTTCCTCCCCTGGTTCACCGCCGCCCTCCTCCACCCGTTGCTCGGCGACTGGGTCGTCACGCTCTGGCTCGTGCTCGGGTTCCTCGGGCTCGTCGCCGCCATGTTCTGGGCGTTCCCCGAGGTCCGCCACGGATGGTGGGCCGCCATCGCCCTCGTGAACCCCGCGCTCGTGATCGCGCCCATCACCGGGCAGCTGCCGTTCATCTGGGGCTCGGCGCTCCTGATGGTGGCGATCGGTTGCTGGCGCCGACAGCGGTACGTCGAGGCCGCCATCCTCGCCGGCATCGGCCAGGCCACCCATCCCGCCGTCGTGCTCCCGCTCGCGCTGGGCCTCGTCCTCGCCCGGCTGCGCTGGGAGCCCGACCGGCGTCAGCTCCTCCGTTTCTATGCCCTCTCGTTGCTGATCGCGCTGCCGGCGACGTGGATCGTGTTCATCTCCCCGGTCTTCGTCGACAGTTCGGGGTGGGTGATCATCAGCAACTTCGTCGGCACCCTCATCGTGCGTGCGTTCGTCATCGCGGTCCCGTTCCTGATCATTCTGTTCCAGCACCTCCAGAAGCGGATCCAGAGGCCGTGGCTGCCGGTGGTGCTGTTCCTGTTCACCCTCGTGCTGAACCCCGCCGTCGGCGGTGTGCTCCAAGCCCGGTACGCGTGGGGCGCGCTGTACCGCAAGCCGAACACGGACCTGATGCGGTTCATCAATTCCTCGAAGTTCGAGCCGGGCAAGACGTACCGGATCATCCGCGCCGGCGACGGCAAGATCGGCATGTACCAGATCGTGCGCAAGGGCGGTCATCTCGACTCCGAGTTCTTCCCGGAGAGCATCGGTCGCAAGAGCTGGCCCACGACCGACGACTACTCGAGGTTCCTGCGCACGCGGCGCGTCGACTTCGTGATCGCCTATGACAGCTACGACAAGCGGTGGAAGACGAACGAGCACGCGCTGTTGAACGAGCTCTCCGGCGAGGGTCTCGGATCATGCAGCGTGGAGCGCGTCGGTGCCGCTCCGCTCGCCCAGGACGAGCACTACGACGTCTACACCATTCGTCGCGACTGCTGAGGAATGCTGACGTGAACGTACCGGCCGCGAGGCTCGTGTTCTCCGACGACGACCGAGCCGCGATCCTGTCGATGATCGACGAGTCACTGCGCACGGGGTCATTGACCCTCGGGCCGCGCACCATCGAGCTCGAGGAGGGGTTCCGTGCCCGCCACGGGGCTCCCTACGCCGTCGCCGTGAGCAGCGGGACGAGCGCGCTCGAGATCATCCTGCGAGCGATCGGCGTCGAGGGCCGTGAGGTCGTCGTCCCCGCCAACACGTTCTTCGCCTCGGCGGCGGCGGTGCTGCACGCGGGGGGCACGCCTCGCTTCGCCGACGTGGCGCCCGACACCCTCGCGCTCTCCGCCGGCACCGTCGAAGCCGCGCTGAACGACGACACCGCCGGAGTGATGCTGGTGCACATCGGGGGGGCGATCACCCCCGAGGTCGACGCCATCCGCGCCCTGTGCGAGCGGCGTGGACTGTTCCTGGTCGAGGACGCCGCCCACGCCCACGGCGCCAGCCTCGACGGCCGCCCGGCAGGCTCGTTCGGTGTCGCCTCGGCGTTCTCCTTCTACCCCACGAAGGTCATGACGACGGGCGAAGGCGGGATGATCGTCACCGCCGACGACGCCATCCGCGACGACGCCGTCGTCTATCGGGACCAGGGCAAGGCGGGCTTCCACGGTGGTGACCACGTGCGCATGGGGTACGCGTGGCGCATGAGCGAGTTGCACGCTGCCGTCGGCATCGTGCAACTCCGGCGCCTGGACGAGTTCATCAAGATCCGTCGCGAGATCGCCGACCAGTACGACGAGGGCCTTGCCGCGATCGACGGGATCACTCCTCTCATCACCCGCTCAGAGTCGAACTACTACAAGTACATTGCGATGCTCGACCCCGGGATCGACCGCCAGACGGTCAAGCGCACGCTCAAGGAGCATCACGGCGTCTCGCTCAGCGGCGAGGTGTACGCATCGCCGCTGCACGAGCAGCCGGTCTTCACCGATCTGCACCACGGCAGCCTGCCCGTGGCGGAGGACGTCTGCCGCCGCCACGTCTGCCTGCCCATACACTCCGACATGACCCGAGACGAGGCCGCCTACGTGATCGAGAGCATTCGCACGGTGCTCGCCGGGCACGACGTCATGAACGGAACACCATGAGAATCGCTGTCACGGGCGGCTCCGGATTCATCGGATCGCACGTCGTCGACCGGCTCATCGACGCCGGCCACACGCTCTTCGTACTGGACACGCGCCCCTCGCACCGCCCTGACGTCACGTACCGGCAGGTCGACCTCTCGGACCTCGGCGGCCTGGTGCAGGCGACCCGCGACGTCGACGTGGTGTTCCACCTGGCGGCGGTGTCGAACGTGAACGACGCCTACGACCACCCCGTCGGAACCGTCCGCATCAACATCACGGGGACGGTCAACGTGTTCGAGGCCAGCCGCCGGAACGGCGTGAGCCGCACGGTCCTGGCGAGCACGGTGTGGGTGTACGCCGGCGCGCACGGCGACGCCCCCCTCGACGAGGACGCGCCGTTCCACCTGCCGAGCGCCGGGCACATCTACACCTCGTCCAAGATCGCCAGCGAGCTGATCGCGCACAACTACAACGAGCTGTACGACACGCCCTTCACGATCCTGCGGTACGGCATCCCGTTCGGCCCGCGTATGCGCGAGCAGCTCGTGATCCCCCGGTTCGTGCAGATGGCGCTCGAGGGCAAGACGATCACCGTGCACGGCGACGGTTCGCAGTTCCGGAACTACGTGTACGTGGAGGACCTCGCCGACGCCCACGTCCTGACGTTGTCCGAGGATGCGGAGAACGACGTCTTCAACCTCGAAGGCGCCGAGCCCATCACGATCCGGCGCGTCACCGAGGCCATCCGCGACTGCCTCGGCATCCCGCTGAAGGTCGAGTTCGGCGAGGCGCGTCCCGGCGACTACGCCGGCAAGGAGGTCTCGGCCGAGAAGGTGAAGCGCGTCCTCGGCTGGGTGCCCACCACCGGATTCGAAGAGGGCATGCAGCGCTACGTCGACTGGTATCTCGCCGAGCTCGCGGGGGCCGAGGAGCAGGTCGGCCAGGCGTAGGTCAATCCCCGGCGGTTTCGGGGACCATCTGCTCGAGCATGCCGAGCATCATCTCCTCGTCGGTGCTCCGACGCCACGCGTCGATCATGCCGATGCTCATGGGATCGCAGCCGTATCGCATCGGCCCGTCGTCGTCGACGATCGCGTCGACGATGAGGCGGGCGGCGTCGGCGGCGGGCTGGATCATCTGCGCGACCATGCTCTTGTTCGCGTTCATGTGGTCGGCGAGCGGGCGGTAGCGCTCTCCGGCCGGTTCGACCGCCGTCGCTTGCGAGTGGCGCAGCATGTCGGAGTCGACCGGGCCCGGCATGATCTCGACGACCCGGATCCCCAGAGGCGCGAGCTCGGCGCGCAGGGTCTCACTCAACGCGCTGACGGCCGCCTTGCTGGCGCGGTATGCGGCGTAGAAGGGCACCGGCGCCAGGATCGACGACGACCCCATGTTGCAGATCACGCCGCCGCCCGCCTTGCGTACCAGCGGGATCGCGCGCCGGGTCACCTCGACCAGCCCGAAGACGTTCGTCTCGAACATCTCTCGCCACAGCTCGAGCGGCGTCTCCTCGACCGGCAGGTGCTCGCGCTCGACGCCGGCGTTGTTCACGAGCACCCGGAGACCGTCCGGGAGGCGGATCGTGTCGGCGCGGGTGACGTCGAGCGCCTCGACCCGGAGCCGGCCGCCGAGGGCCTGCGCCTCCTCCGGCAGGCCCGCGCCCGCCTGGGCGTCGCGCATCGTCGCCACGACGTCGAACCCGCGCCGCGCCAGCTCGAGTGCGATCGCGCGTCCGATGCCTCGGCTCGCGCCGGTCACCGCGGCAATCCCTGCCGGTTCCATGCTCCCCCCTGTCCCGATGGCGGCGTCAGTCTACGGACGTAGGGTGGGCAACGTGGCAACCCGACCACGCGACGACGTGTTCGCGGCGATGAGCGACGTCGTGCTCGCGATCGCGGGCGAGCTTCGACTCGATGCCGTTCTGGATCGGCTCGTGCACGCGGCGCGGGAGCTTGTCGACGCCCGGTACGCGGCGCTGGGCATCCCGGACGAAGACGGCACCGAGTTCGACCAGTTCCTGCACGCGGGCATGAGCGACGACCTCGTCGCCGAGCTCGGCCCGCTCCCGCGCACCCACGGGATGCTCGGTGCGATGCTCTCCGACCCTCGTCCGTTCCGCACCGACGACATCACGACCGACCCGCGGTTCCGCGGCTGGTGGCCGGACGCGCACCCCCGGATGCGATCGTTCCTCGGCGTCCCGATCGTCGCCAAGGGCGACATCATCGGCGCCTTCTACCTGACCGAGAAGATCGGCACGCCGTCTTTCGATGCGGCGGACGAGAAGGTGATCAGCGTGCTCGCCGCCCACGCCGCCATCGCGATCGAGAACGCGCGCCTGTTCGAGGCCAGCCGCGAGCTCAGCGTGATCGAGGAGCGGAACCGGCTCGCCCGCGAGCTCCACGACGCGATGACCCAGAACCTGTTCAGCCTCTCGCTGACGGCGGAGGCGGCGGCCGGGTCGGTACACACCGACCCCGCGCGCGCCGGGGCCGAGATCGACCGGGTGCGGAAGCTCGCCCGGGAGACGCAGGCCGAGCTGCGGTCGCTCGTCTTCGAGCTCCGCCCGCCCGACCTCGAGGCCGACGGCCTCGTCGCCACGGTGCGCAAGGACCTGGAGGTGCTCGGACGGGCCCACGGCCTCCGGGCCGACCTGCGCGTGCACGGCACGCCCGAGGTCGCCTCGGGGGTCGAGACGGAGCTGTACCGCATCGTGCAGGAGGCACTGAACAACGCCGTCCGCCACGCGCAGGCGGAGGCGATCACCGTCGACCTCGACGCCGGCGGCGGCACGGTGACGATCACGGTGTGCGACGACGGCGTCGGCTTCGACCCCGGCGCCCGCGTCATCCGGGAACGGCGGCTCGGTCTCACGTCGATGCGCGAGCGGGCCGAGGGCCTCGGGGGGAAGCTCGTCGTCGAGAGCGCGCCCGGTTCGGGTACCGCCGTCCGGGTGGAGGTCCCCGGTGGCTGAGGCGGCCGGCATCCGGGTGTTCCTGGCCGACGACCATCCCGTCGTGCGCCAGGGGCTGCGCACGTTCCTCGAGTCGCGCCCTGGGATCGACGTCGTCGGCGAGGCCGGCGACGGGGACGCCGTCGTCACCGAGGTGGAGCGTCTCCGTCCCGACGTGGTGCTCATGGATCTGGTCATGCCCGGCGGTGGCGGGATCGCCGCCATCCGGCGCATCCGCGACCGCGCGCCCGACACGCGCGTCGTCGTCCTCACCAGCTTCGCCTCCGACCACCAGGTCATCCCGGCCGTTCAGGCGGGCGCGGCCGGGTACCTGCTCAAGGACGTCGAGCCGTCGGGCCTCGAAGCGGCGATCCGGCTCGTCCACGAGGGCGAGGCGCTGCTGGACCCACAGATCGCGGGGCGGGTGATGGAGCAGGTCGCCCATCCGCCGCCGAGCGGCGACGTCGCGTCGCTCACGCCGCGGGAGCGCGAGGTGCTCGAGCTGCTCGGCCGCGGTCTCTCGAACCGCGAGCTCGCCGACACGCTCGTCGTCTCCGAGAAGACGGTGAAGACGCACGTGAGCAACATCCTGATGAAGCTGGGAGTGCACGACCGCACCCAAGCCGCGTTGCTCGCGGTGCGCGAGGGCCTCGTCGACGCGGGCGAGGCGGGGCAATAGGCGGTGGGCCGGATCCTCGTCGGCACCGCGTCGTGGACCGACAAGTCGCTGATCAAGTCGGGCTGGTACCCGGACGGCGCGACGAGCGCCGAAGCGCGCCTGAAGTACTACGCGTCGCAGTTCCCGCTCGTCGAGGTGGACTCGTCGTACTACTACCCGCCCCGCGAGCAGGTCGTGCAGCAATGGGCGCAGCGCACGCCGCCCGGGTTCACGTTCAACATCAAGGCCTTCTCGGTCCTGACGCAGCATCCGACGAAGGCGACGGCGCTGCCCGCCGACATGCGGCCGGAGGGCAAGGACCGCGTCTACCCCAAGGACCTCGACGAGGACGCGGTCGAGTACCTGTGGTCGAGCTTCTTCGGCTCCCTGACCCCGCTCGACCGGAGCGGGAAGCTCGGCGCGGTCCTGTTCCAGTTCCCGCCGTGGTTCACGATCCGGCGCTCGAACAAGGACTATCTCGTCGAGTGCGCCGAACGGGCCAAGCCGTTCCGGATCTGCGTCGAGTTCCGGCACAAGTCGTGGTTGAGCGAGGACAACCGGGACGAGACGCTCGAGTTCCTCGGAGAGCACCAGTTGCCGTACGTGTGCGTCGACATGCCTCAGGGGTTCAAGAGCTCCGTGCCGCCTGTCGTGGCGGCGACGTCGCCGGAGCTGGCGGTCATGCGCTTTCACGGCCACAACGACGCCGAATGGGAGAGCGGCTCGGTGCAGAAGCGCTTCCGTTACCTCTACTCGGAGCGCGAGCTGTGGGACTGGGTGCCGCCGGTGCAGGAGCTGGCCGGCACCACGGCGGCGACGCACGTCCTCTTCAACAACTGCTTCGAGGACTACGCCCAGCGCAACGGGGCCGAGCTCGCCAAGCTGCTGGGCGAGGGAGCTAACGCCCCTGCCTGATCGCGGGTATCGCCAGGGAGCGGCCGACGCCGACGAGCAACCCGAGTGATCGCTCGAGCTTGGTCAGAACGGCGTCGAGCGCGTTGACGAACGAGTCCGCCTGATCGTCGGTGAGGATGAGCGGCGGGAGAATCTTGAGGACGTTCTGGTTGTCGCCCGCGACCTGCGTGAGGATTCGGTGGTCCCGGAACAGGGGCACGACGACCAGCTGGGTGAACAGGCCGGTGCGCATCGACTCCAGGATCGACCATTGCGCGCGTAGCCGGAAGGAACGCGGCCGTCGGAACTCGATGCCGATCATGAGACCGCGTCCCCGGACTTCGTGCACCACCTGATGACTGTCCTTCAGCGCCTCGAGGCGCGAGAGCAGCCGCGACCCGGTCCGCGCCGTGCGCTCGATGATCCCTTCGGCGTCAATGGTGTGGAGGGTTGCGAGGCCGGCGGTCATCGCCAGGACGTTCTGACCGAACGTCGTGCTGTGCACGACGGCACGGTCCATGGTGTCGAAGACGCGCTCGACCACGCTCGCCTTGGCGATGACCGCGCCAACGGGCACGTATCCACCCGACAACGCCTTTGCCACCGTGACGAGGTCGGGCTCGACGTTCCATTGCTCGAACGCGAAGAACGTGCCGGTGCGCCCGAGCCCGGTCTGCACCTCGTCGATCGCGAGCAGCGCGCCGTGCTCGTGGCAGAGGTCGGCAGCGGCCCGGAGGTAGCCGTCGGGCGCGACGAAGACACCCTTCCCCTGGATCGGCTCGACGACGAACGCCGCGACGTCCCCGGCCTCGAGCTCGCGGCGCAGCTCGTCGAGGTCGCCGAAGGCGACGCACTGGCACCCGGGGAGCAGGTCGCCGAAGCCGTTTCGGAACTCGGGTCCTCCGTTGAGGGCCAAGGCCCCCGTGGTCAACCCGTGGAACGCGTGGTCGGCGAAGAGAAATCGCGAACGACCGGTCCCGCCGCGCGCGAACTTGAGCACCGTCTCGATCGACTCGGCGCCGCTGTTCGTGAAGAAGCATCGGTACGAAGCGGCGGGCATGCGGGCGACGAGAGCCTCCGCGAGCAGGCCGGCGAGGGGTGGGCAATCCATCTGCACGAGGCTCGGGAGCTCGGCGCCGATCGCGTCCCGGAGTGCGTCCTCGATCGCGGGATGGCACCGGCCGAGCGCGAACACGCCGAACCCGGCAAGCAGATCGAGATACGCGTTGCCGCCGCGGTCGAAGAGGTAAGGACCTTCGGCGCGGACCCACTCCCGATCGAACCCGATGGTGCGAAGGACGCGCGGCATCTGCGGGTTCACGTACCGCTCGTGAAGCGCGAACGCCTCGTTTCCGCGGGCGGCGAGCAGAGCCCGGAGATCGAACCCGGCGGCCTCGGCGGGCGGGCTCGCTGCGCCGGGCGTCGCCCCGTCGATGCGGCGCAGCAGCGTCATGTCGCGAGTCGTTCCCGGTGGTATGACTCGTCGGTGTCGGCGCCGAGGTCACGCCCGCGCGTGAGGGCGGGAGCCCGACCAATGCGCTCGGCGCGCGAAGGCTTGACGAACCCGTGGTCGAGATACCACCGCACCGCGCGCACGAGCGCCTCGCGGGCAGGAATGCTCGAGTAACCCAACTCCGTCCGCGCCCGGCTGTCGTCGTACTCCATGCGTGTCGTCGCCATGCGCACCGGCTCGGACGGGAGGGTGGGCTCGCGGCGGAGCAGTGCATCTTGGGCCCATTCGGCGGCGCGCACGATCGGGAGCACGACCCGAGGATGCAACCGAACGCGGGGGGCTGCCAAACCACATATCTCGGCCAGCGTGGCCAGCATGTCCCGCAGCGACATGTTCTCGCCTCCGAGGATGTAGCTCTGCCCGAGGCGACCACTCTGGGCGGCGAGCACGTGTCCACGCGCCACGTCGTCGACGTGCACCACGTTGAGCGCAGTGTCGACGTACGCCGGAATGCGGCCGTTCAAGAACTCGACGATGGTGCGGCCCGTCGGCGTGGGTGCCGAATCGCCTTCGCCGACGGGGAACGTCGGGTGCACCAGCACGACCGGAAGCCCACCGGCGCCGGCGCGCAGCACTTCGTGCTCGGCGAGGTACTTCGACCGCTTGTAGTGGCCGAACAGGTGCTCGAAGTGCACGAGTGACTGCTCCGAGGCGGGGTGGCCGCCTTCGGCGACGCCGAGCGTCGCGACGGTGCTCGTGTAGACGAGCCTGCGACACCTCGCGCTCGCGGCGGCGCGCAAGACGTTCATCGTGCCGCCCACGTTCACGTCGTAGAACAGGTTCGGAACGGCCGCCCAGAAGCGATACACGGCCGCGAGGTGAAACACGGTACCGATCCCATCGACCGCCTCGTCGACGGTGGCGCGGTCCCGAATGTCCCCGACGACTCGTTCGACGGGAAGGCCGGCGAGGTTGTCGTCGTCACGGCCCGGCTCGACGAGCGCACGCACATGCGTGCCGTTGTCCAGCAGGGCGCGGACGACCGACGAGCCGATGAACCCCGACGCGCCGGTGACGAGCGCGGGGCCGAGGTCGGCGGACGAAACCGGCATTGCAGGCGACCTACCCCTGGGTGAGGTGGAGAACGAACGCGGTGCTCACGGGGACGCTAGCCCCGACGCGGCCGACGCCGCGCTAGCGCGGAATGCGCGAGTGTCGAGAGCGGTCAGGCCGACGTCGGCGGGTGCCGGTCGGC
>DATFXK010000319.1:0-12347 GCA_035316005.1 Acidimicrobiia bacterium
ATGATTGATGTGCAGACCCGGACCAAGGACCCCACCGACATCCCCGTCGGTCCGGAGCCAGCCGGGGTTGCGGTCACCCCGGACGGCAAGACCGCCTTCGTCGAAAACAACGGCAATGGCACGGTGTCGACGATTGATGTGCAGACCCGGACCAAGGACCCCACCGACATCCCCGTCGGCCCGGGCGCATTTGGCGGGGTGGCGGTCACACCGGACGGCAAGACCGCCTTCGTCGCCAATGACGACAATGGCACGGTGTCGACGATTGATGTGCAGACCCGGACCAAGGACCCCACCGACATCCCCATCGGTCCGGGCGCATTTGGCGCGGTGAAGGTCACACCGGACGGCAGCAGCGTCTTCATCGCCAACGGGCTCAGCAGGATGGTGTCGACGATCGACGTGAAGACGAGAACCAAGCACCCCACCGACATCGACGTCGGCGCGATCCCCGTGGGGGTGGCGTTCACGCCGTGTCGTCGGTGACGGGCCGAACGTAGCGATGCGAGGTCCCGGTGGGTTCGTGCGGTTTTTGCGTTCGGGTTGGCGGGCGCGCTGGTCCGGCCCGATGCGAAGGGAGTGCCGCGCAAGCGACGCCCACCGCGGCGCCACACTCGCCCCGTCGGCACCTGGCGACCCAAGGTCCCCGCCCGAAGCGGCGCGCCGCCCACCTAGCCCGAGAGCCGCCACTTTCCGAACCCTAGGCCGCCATCGTGGGCGACGGCCTGCAATGCCGCGCCCACATAGGCACCACTCCACTGCGCCACGCCGTCCGCGCTCGGCCTCGTGGCCATCGACCAGTCCACCGACTTCAAGCCGATCCCAACGAGAAGGCTTCGTGACCAGTTGTGTCGGTGTTTCAGGGCAAGTTATGTCGGAAGCCCTAGGTGGGCGAGGGGGGACTTGAACCCCCACGTCCTTGCGGACACAGGCACCTGAAGCCTGCGCGTCTGCCAATTCCGCCACTCGCCCGGGATGGGGAATCCGCAGCGTACCCAACCGTTCCGGCTCGTCCACGCCCGACGCGGGGGCGGCGGCTTTGCCGACCGCGACCGCAAAGCCGGAGCTTGCGACGGCGACAGGGCAACGAGGGCAAGGCCGAAACCGGACATCGCGCAGTTACACTTCCGCCCGATGGGACTCCAGGGGTTCGAGCGTCGGCTCGAGCGGCTGGTGGAGGGCACCTTCGCCAAGGCCTTCCGCGCCGGCCTCGAGCCCGTCGAGATCGGTCGCAAGATCGCCCGCGCCCTCGACACCGGCCGCATGATCGGCGTCCACGGCGGCTGGGTCGTGCCGAACGACGCCGTCGTCTACCTCTCCGCCGACGACATGAAGCGGTTCTCGACCTACACCGACGTGCTGTCGCGCGAGCTCGCCGACGCCGCCCGCCAGTACGCCCGGGACGAGGGCTACCACTTCCTCGGGCCCGTGACGGTGGCGCTGATCGAGGACGACGACCTGCGCACCGGACAGCTCGAGGTCGTGGCCGAGATCGTCGAGGGCCCGACCGAGCACCTGGGAGCGCTCGTCCTCCCGGACGGTCGGCGCGTGCAGCTCGGGGACCAACCGGCGGTGATCGGACGGCTCCCCGACTGCGCGGTATCACTGGCGGATGCACAGGTCTCCCGACGCCACGCCGAGATCCGGCCTGCGGGCGAGGGTTTCGCCGTCGCGGACCTGGGCAGCATGAACGGCACCACGGTGAACGGCGTCGCCGTCCGTGAGCACGCGCTCCAGGACGGCGACGAGATCGGGGTCGGCTCCACGACCATCCGTTTCGAGGCGTCCTAAGGCGCGACACTCATGTCCGAAGCCGTTCTGACGGTCCTCAAGTTCTGCTTCCTTGCCCTCCTGTACCTCTTCCTCTATCGGGTGGTGCGGCTGACGGTGCGCGAGCTCCGGGCGCCGGCGCTGTCGGCCCAGCCGGCGGCGGCGCCGGCCGCGGCAACGCCGCGGCGGGAGCGCCGACCCGAGCCCCGTACCGCGTTGCGCCTCCGCATCATCGAGCCCGCGGCCCGAAGGGGTGAGACCCATACGATCGACCGCGAGGTCACGGTCGGACGGGGCGGCGGATGCGCGCTCGTGCTCAGCGAGGACACCTACGTCTCCCAATTGCACGCGCGGCTGTTCCAGCAGAACGGCGAGGGGTACGTCGAGGACCTCGGCTCGACCAACGGCACCTTCGTGAACGGCAAGCAGATCACGGGCGTGACGCGCCTCAAGCGGGGCGACCACGTGCAGTTCGGTCAGACCGTCGCCGAGGTCGGCAAGTGAGCGCGCCGGCCGGAGGGAGCGCTCCGTGACCCGGTTCCGGCTCGTCGCCGCCGGCGTGACCGACGTCGGTCGCGTCCGCGACGGCAACGAGGACGACTTCCTCGACCAGGCCGACCGTCTCGGCCTCGTCGCCGTCGCCGACGGGATGGGCGGCCACCGCGCTGGTGAGGTCGCCAGCGCCACCGCGCTCGAGTCGTTGCGCGCCGCGGTGGCGTCGGGCGAGCAGTTGCGCGAGGCGATCGAGGGCGCCAACGAGGCCGTCCTGGAGAAGTCCGAGTCCGACCACGACCTGCACGGCATGGGCACCACGCTCACGGCGGGCATGCTCGGCACGGACGGCTCCCTGACCGTCGGGCACGTCGGCGACTCGCGCGGCTACCTGATGCGGAACGGTGAGCTCCGCCAGATCACCGACGACCACAGCCTGGTGGAGGAGATGGTGCGGGGCGGCGAGCTGACCCCGGAGCAGGCCGAGGTGCACCCCCAGCGGTCGATCATCACCCGCGCCCTCGGCATCGATCCGCTGGTCGACGTCGACCTGTACCCGATCGAGCTCCAGCCCGGCGACCGCATCCTGTTGTGCTCCGACGGCCTGACGACGATGGTGCGACCGGAGGAGATCGCGAACATCCTCGGCCGCGAGCCCGACCCGAGGCGGGCGGCGCAGCTCCTCGTCGACGCCGCCAACGCCGCCGGCGGCGAGGACAACGTCACCGCGGTGATCGTCGAGGCGATCGAGGAGCCCGAGGACGAGGCGGCAGCCGCCCCCGTCTTCGACGACGACCACGGCGGCACCGATGTGGGCGCTCGCCCTGCGAAACCGCGGCGGCGGAGGGGCCGGACGCTGCTCCGGGTGGCGATGTGGGCGCTCCCCATCCTCCTGGTGTTGGGGGTCGCGTTCGGCTTCGTCGGCTGGTACGCGCGCAACACGTACTACGTGGGGATCGATCGAGGCCGGGTCACCGTGTTCCAGGGGATCAAGGGCGGTCTGCTCATCTGGGACCCGACCATCGAGCGACGCACCGACCTCGACCCCGATGAGCTCACCCAAGCCCAACGCGAGGACGTCCAGGACGGCAAGAAGTTCTCTTCCCGCGGCGGGGCGGACGCGTACGTCAGGCAGCTCCGCCAGGGCGTAGACGAACGCACGACCACCACGACCGTCCCGACCCCGACGACCGCCCCGCCGCCACCGGCCACGCCGCCGTCGTGAGCCTCACGGCGTCCCAGCGGCGCAACGCCGAACTCGGGCTCGGGCTCCTCGCCGTCGTGATCACCGTCGGCGGGTACATCCTCGTCACGCTCGCCGAGGGCCCGTCGCTGCCGCCCAACATCTGGTTCTTCTTGGCCGTGCTCGTCGGCCTGTACGTCGCCGCCCATCTCGCGGTGCGGCGGCTCGCTCCGCGCGCCGACGGGACGCTCCTCCCGCTCGCCGCCCTGCTCAACGGCATCGGCTTCGTCGTCATCACACGCATCGACCGCGACGCGAACAACCAGCTCGCACCGAGCCAGGCGGTGTGGACGATGGTCGGCGTCGGCGCGTTCATCGGGACGCTCTGGGTCGTCCGGCGCGTCCACCTCCTCGAGCGGTACCGGTATACGTTCCTGTTCCTCGGGCTCTTCGCGTTGCTGCTGCCCCTCGCACCGGGGTTCGGGCGCGAGATCAACGGCGCCCGCCTGTGGGTGCGTCTGGGACCGATCAACTTCCAGCCCGGCGAGTTGGCGAAGGTGTTCCTCGTCATCTTCCTGGCGGGGTACCTCGTCGACAAGCGAGAGGTGCTCGCGGCGGGCGGGCGGCGCGTCGGCGGGCTTCGCGTCCCGGCGGCGAGGCACCTCGGTCCATTGCTGCTCGCGTGGGGCTTCTCGCTCGTCGTGATGATCATGGAGAAGGACCTCGGCTCGTCGCTGCTGTTCTTCGCCGTGTTCGCGGTGATGCTCTACATCGCGACCGAGCGCATCGCGTTCCTCCTCGCGGGGGCGGGGCTGTTCGTGACCGGCGCGGCGATCGGGTACGCGATCTTCGGCCACGTCCAGGAGCGGGTGTCGGTGTGGGCGAACCCCTGGCCGGTCGCGAGCGGGAAGGGATACCAGATCGTCCAGTCGCTGTTCTCGTTCGGCTCCGGCGGCTTCGCGGGAACGGGATTCGGGTTGGGCAGTCCCGACAAGATCCCCAACGCGTCCACCGACTTCATCTTCTCCGCGATCGGTGAGGAGCTCGGCCTGCTCGGCACCGTTGCCATCCTCATCGCGTTCCTGTTGTTCGTCGCGGCCGGCTTTCGCATCGCGGTGCAGGCGCAACGGCCGTTCCCGAAGCTGTTCGCCGCCGGCCTCACGAGCATCATCGGGATCCAGACGTTCGTGATCCTCGGGGGCGTCACCCGGCTCATCCCGCTCACGGGCGTGACCCTGCCGTTCATCTCCTACGGCGGCTCGTCGCTCATCGCCAACTTCGTCGTGCTGGCGCTCCTGCTCCGCATCTCCGACGAGTCCGCCGAGCGGGCGACCAGACCCACCTCGCGAGCCGGCGCGCTCGCCCGCCGATGAACCGCGCGATCCGGCGGGTCGGGATCGGGCTCACGGTTCTGATCCTGTTGCTGGTCGGTCAGCTCACGTACCTGCAGGTCTACGACGCCGACCATCTGGCGAACGACCCGCGCAACATCCGATTCCAGCTGCGCGACTTCTCCAAGCCGCGGGGTCGGATCGTGACCTCCGACGATCAAGTGCTCGCGCGGTCGGTCGAGACGGGCGACGAGTTGAAGTTCCAGCGCCTGTACCCACAGGGGCCGTTGTTCTCGCAGATCGTCGGCTACCAGTCGGCCGTATTCGGCAACACCGGCGTCGAAAAAACCTACAACAACGAGCTCGCCGGCCGTGACCCGCTGCTCCAGATCAGGAATGTCGGTGACCTGCTCGCCGGGAAGGAGCCCATCGGCAACGTCGTGCTGTCGACGTCGGCGTCGCTGCAGGCGGCGGCGCGCGATGCACTCGGCGCGCAGCACGGCTCGGTCGTGGTGATGAACCCGAAGACGGGCGCGATCCTGGCGATGTACTCGAATCCGAGCTACGACCCCCAGCCGTTCGCCAGCCACAACTCCCTGGCGGTTCAGGACTACGAGAAGCTGCTGCGCGTCAATCCCGACAAGCCCGATCTGCCGCGCGCCTACCGCGAGCGCTTCCCACCTGGGTCGACGTTCAAGGTCATCACGTCGTCGGTGGCGCTCGGCACCGGCCGGTTCACACCGGACTCGGTGTTCCCCGTGCTTACGGAGCTCGACCTGCCGCAGACGAACAACACGCTGAAGAACTTCGGCGGAGAGTCCTGCGGCGGCACCCTGGCCCGCAGCTTCCAGCAGTCGTGCAACACGACGTTCGGCCAGATCGGTCTCGACCTCGGCAACGAGTTCGTGCCCGGGATGCAGAAGTTCGGCATCGGTTCGGCGCCGCCGCTCGACGTCGCGCCCGGAGCCGCCGGGAGCGTCGGGCCCCCACCGGGGTCGTTCCAGCAGAACCAGCCGCTGTTCGCCTTCGCCGGCATCGGCCAGGGCGACGTCGCCTTGACGCCTCTCGAGATGGCGCTGAGCGCGTCCGCCGTCGCCAACAACGGCCAGATCATGCAGCCCCACGTCGCCGACCACATCACCGACGGTGACGACAACACCGTCAAGACCATCGACCCCAAGCCGTGGCGGACGGCGATGACGCCGCAGGTCGCCTCGACGGTCACCACCATGATGGTCTCGGTCGTGGAGGGAGGCACCGGCACGGCGGCGCGGATCCCGGGCGTCTCGGTCGCGGGCAAGACGGGAACCGCACAGGTGCAGGGCGCCGCCGCGCCGCACGCGTGGTTCGTGGGGTTCGCGCCGGTGGAGGATCCTCAGGTCGTCGTGGCGGTCCTGGTCGAGCACGGCGGGAGCGCCGGCAGCGAGGCGACGGGCGGCCGTGTGGCGGCGCCGATCGCGGCGCAGATGATGCGAATGGTGCTCGGCCGGTGACCTCCATGAGCCCCAACGAGGGCACGGGTAGGGTTTGGCCCCGATGACGCAGCTCGCTGACGTCTTCTCCAATCGGTACGAGATTCAGCGTGGCATCGCTCGAGGCGGGATGGCGGAGGTCTATCTCGCACGGGATCAGCTGCTGGATCGGCCCGTCGCGGTCAAGGTCCTGTTCGCGGAGTATGCGCGCGATCCGAGCTTCGTCGAGCGTTTCCGCCGCGAGGCGCAGAGCGCCGCCAACCTCAACCACCCCAACATCGTCGCCATCTACGACTGGGGTCAGGAGCGCGGCACGTACTTCATCGTCATGGAGTACGTGCGGGGGCGGTCACTTCGTGACGTGGTCCAGGTCAACGGCCCGTTCTCGGCCCGTCGCACGGCGGAGATCGGCGCCGAGATCGCGGGCGCGCTCGAGTTCGCGCACCGCAACGGAGTCGTGCATCGCGACGTCAAGCCCGGCAACGTCCTGCTCACCGCCGACGGCGACGTCAAGGTCACGGACTTCGGCATCGCCCGCGCCGGGACGAGCGAGGCGCTGACACAGACCGGCGCCGTGATGGGCACGGCGACGTACTTCTCGCCGGAGCAGGCACAGGGCCACACGGTCGACGGCCGTTCGGACGTGTACTCGCTCGGTGTCGTGCTCTACGAGATGGTCACGGGCCAGCCGCCGTTCGTGGGCGAGAGCCCGGTCGCCGTGGCCTACAAGCATGTGCGCGAGGAGCCCCCGCCGCCGTCCACCCGCGCGCCCGATCTCCCACCCGACCTCGAGCGGATCATCCTCACCGCGATGGCCAAGGATCCCGACGCGAGGTATCAGACCGCCGACGATCTCCGGACGGACCTGTTGCGCTTCGTGCGCGGGCAACCCCCTATCGGAGGGCCGGTAACCGCGATGATCGCCGGCGGCGCGGCGACGGCCGCCATGGCGGCCACCCAGGCCGCGCCAGTGGCGGCCGAGCCCGACGAAGACGAGTTGCGCGAGCGGCGCCGAAAGCGGCTCGGCGCGTTCGTCGCCGCCTTCATCGGTGTGGGGCTGGTCGCGGCCGTGATCATCGGACTGCTCGCCAGCGGCGGCGGTGGCGGCGGTGGTGGTCCGACGCGCGAAGTCCCGAACGTCATCAACCGCCCGTTCGCCGAAGCGGAGCAGGCGCTCAAGCAAGTCGGGTTCAAGGTCGACCGGAAGGACGTCACGGGGAAGGAGGCGCCCGACCTCGTGCTCTCGCAGAAGCCGGGCGCGGGCGAGAAGCTGAAGAAGAACGGCACCGTGACGCTGCGCGTGAGCAAGGCGACGTTCACGATGCCCGACGTCAAGGGCAAGCCGCGCGCGGACGCGGTGAACGACCTCATCAACGTCGGACTGCAGGATCCGACGAACGCGGTGGTGAGCCAGGAAGTCGACAGCGGCCAGCCGGCCGGCACCGTCGTCGCCAGCGATCCGCCCGCGGGAGCGGAGGTTCCGAAGGCGGGTCAGAAGGTGACCCTGCAGGTCGCGCGCGAGCCCCAGATCATGATGCCGAACGTCGTCGGTCAGGAGTCCCAGACCGCGCAGCAGCTCCTCCAGCAGGCCGGCTTCCAGGTGTCCGTGCAGAGTGAACAGAGCGACACGGTGCCGAGCGGCCGGGTCACCCGTACCGACCCCGCGGCCAACGCCCAGGTGAAGCGGGGCTCGGCCGTGACGATGTTCGTGTCGACGGGGCCGCAGCTCGTCGACGTGCCGAACGTCGTCGGCCAGACACAGAACCAGGCACAGCAGACCCTCCAGCAGGCGGGCTTCCAGGTCTTCGTCTCCCAGCAGGGCGTCAGCAACCCGGCCGACAACGGCCGCGTGCTCGCCCAGAACCCTTCGGGCGGCGGCCGGGAACCGAAGGGCTCGGGGGTCACGCTCACGGTGGGCAGATTTCCGCCGTAGCCGTGGCTGAGATCACGGCCTGGTACGCCCGAGCGGGACGGCACGACCTCGCCTGGCGGCAGACACGGGACCGCTGGGCCGTGCTCGTCTCCGAGGTGATGCTCCATCAGACGCAGGTGCCCCGCGTCGCGGCCGCATGGCCCGGGTTCGTGGCCCGCTTCCCGACCCCCGATGCGATGGCGGAGGCCGGGCCGGGCGCGGTGATCGCGGCGTGGGGAACGCTCGGCTACCCGCGCCGGGCGCGGCGGCTGTGGGAGGCGGCGGCGGTGATCGCCGCCGAGGGCTGGCCCGACGACCTGGCGTGCCTGCCCGGCGTCGGGCGGTACACGGCGGCGGCGGTCGCCGCCCAGTGCGACGATGCCGACGTGCCCGCGGTCGAGGCGAACACGAGACGGGTGGCCGAACGCGCCGCCGGGCGCCCGCTCTCCGACCGTGACGCCGAGGACGTGCTCGTCGATCTGGGCGCGCCGCTGCGCGGGCGCGACCGGCTGCTGGCACTGATGGACGTCGGCGCGCTCCTGTGCCGGCCACGCGCCCCACGCTGCGGCGAGTGCCCGCTGCGGCCGCGGTGCGCGACCCGAGGGCCGCGGACCGGGGAACGCCGGTCACGCCAGCCGGGGTTCGAGGGCTCGTTCCGGCAGCGCCGGGGCCGGGTCATGGCGCGCCTGCGGGCCGGCGACCCCGTCGATGCGCGCTCGCTCGACGCCGACGCGCTCACCTCGCTGGTCGAGGACGGTCTCGCCGTCGTCGAGGACGGCACCACCGCGCGCCTCCCCTGAGACCGGAATCACCGGAACCGGGCCGCGATTACGTGATTACACTGTCGCAACCATGCCTGTCCCGCTGCCCGACGCCGACACCGTCGTCCTCGCCCGGCCCGACGCCGACGAGGTGGCAGCGGTGGCCCAAGGGGTCGCGTCGGCGGTGGCCCCCGCGGGCGGGCTGACCGACTTCCAGCGCATCCTGATCGAGGCCGTCTTCCACGCCATGACCGGCTATCCGGTCCAGCTCGGCGCGTACCCGCCGATGACCGCCCAGGAGTTCGCGACGTTGTTGGCGCGGCGGGAGCTGGCGTTCCGGTCCCGCATGGTCCAGTCCATGCTCACGTCCGCGCTCGTGCTCCGCCCGCTCCCGGAGGAAGTCGCGGATCGCATCGCCGCCTTCGCGTACGAGCTCGGGGTCGACGACGCCATGATCGACGTCGCCCGGCAGTTCTCGCACGGCGCGCTCGGGCTCGCCGCCTTCGACTTCGAGCGGAACGGCTACACCAAGGACTGGGCGCCCGAGGAAGCGGCCTCGCTGCACACCTCGGGCGCGCTCGCGTCGGCGTGGGACGTCGCCGTCCACGACCCCGCCCTGGCCGCGCGCTGGTCGGCGCTCGAGCACCTCCCCATGGGCACGATCGGCCGGCGGGTGTGGGAGATGTACCGCGCGCGGGGCTTCGCGTTCCCCGGGTTGCCGGGCTCGGCACCACCACTCCTCGCCCAGCACGACTGGGTGCACGTCCTCGCCGACTACGGGACGACCGTCGAGGCCGAGCTCGAGGTGTTCGCGTTCGTCGCCCGCGCCAACGACGACATGCGGGCGTACTCACTGCTCGCGATGGTGCTGTCGCTGTTCGAGACCGGGTACCTGCGCACCGGCGCCGGCATGTTCGTCTCCGACACGGGTCACCTGTCGCAGAGCCGCGACATGGCGGTCCGCCTCGGCGACGCGTTGCGGCGAGGTGCGCTCGGGACCGACCACGAGACGGGCTCCGACAGCATCGACTACCTCCGCCTCGACTGGTTCGAGGTCGCCGGCATGCCGCTGGAAGACGTCCGGGCGCGCTTCGGCGTGGTGCCGAAGGCCGACGAGGCGGTGGCGGCGGGATCGGTCGGGCCGTGGCAGCCCGGCGGCATCAGCCCGTTCCAGGAGCGGTCCGGCCGCGAGCTCGCCCAGCGCGAGCACCGACCGTACGAGTCGTACGGCGCGAGGACGAGCGCGGACTAACCGACCGGCTCGGACGCAGCGAGGAAGTTCCGCAGGAGCGCGTGCCCCGACTCGGTGAGGATCGACTCGGGGTGGAACTGCACGCCTTCGATCGGCAGCTCGCGATGGCGCAGCCCCATCACGAGCCCGTCCTCGCTCTCGGCGGTCACGATGAGCGCGTCGGGCACGGAATCCCGTTCGACGACGAGCGAGTGGTACCGCGTCGCCGTGATCGGGTTCGGGAGGCCGGTGAACACCCCGGCGCCGTCGTGCGTGATCGTGGACGTCTTCCCGTGCATCACGCGGGGCGCGCGCACGACGTCGCCGCCGTAGAGCTGCCCGATGCACTGATGCCCGAGGCACACGCCGAGCACGGGGACGCCGCGCTCGCCGAACACCCGGATGGCCTCGTTCGACACCCCGGCGTCCTCCGGGCGACCGGGGCCGGGTGACACCAGCACTGCGTCCGGCGCTAGCCCCTCGAGCTCGGCGAGCGTGACCTGGTCGTGGCGATGCACGACCGGCTCGGCATCGAGCTCCCCGAGGTACTGGACGAGGTTGTAGACGAACGAGTCGTAGTTGTCGATCACCACGACGCGCGGGCCGGCCACGCCGTCAACGTAGTGCGCGCCGCGCTCGCGGCCGCCTGCCTTTGTCCGGTTACGCTCCCCTCCGTGCCGCGCTCGAAGAGCAAGCGTTCTCGCTACACGCCGCCCCCGGCCAAGAAGGCGCCGCCCAGCAAGCTCTGGGTGCCGGCGACGATGTTCACGATGCTCATCGTGGGCGTGCTGGTGATCGTGGCCAACTACCTGCAGCTCCTGCCGGGCGGATCGGCCGAGAACCGCTACCTGTTCGTGGGGCTCGGGCTGTTCACCGGGGGAGCGATCCTGTCGACCCAGCTCCGCTGAGCCCCGGGGGCGGAATCCCATAGGTGTAATTCCCCACGGACTTGTCCACAGACTGGGGACAACGCGTGGGAAAAATGTCCATCTCGGGACCTTCGGCGGACGCAGCTAGATCCGCACCATGTCCTCACGGCAGTGGCGGGGCGGCTCGGGCTCGTCGCCGGCGGCGGTCGTCATCACGACCGTCGTG
This sequence comes from Acidimicrobiia bacterium, assembly GCA_035316005.1. Classification (GTDB taxonomy): domain Bacteria; phylum Actinomycetota; class Acidimicrobiia; order IMCC26256; family JACDBD01; genus JALZAA01. Next base: position 11,248 of record DATFXK010000319.1, read on the forward strand.
CCGCACACGCTGCAGCGGAACTCGACGTCGACCGGCCGCAGCTGCTCGGGATCCGGCTCCGGCTCGGGCGCGATCTTGAACTTCCGCAACAACGCCGCCCCGATGACGTAGATCGTGACCGCCCCCACCAGCCCGATCAGCACCCGAACCGCGACATCCACGCCCCCATTGTCCCAAGGCCGGGGAACGACGTGATCATCGAGCGCCGATGAACGAGTTGTCCCCGGGCGCGTTTACCCGAGGCGCTCGACGATCATGGCGTTGGCCATGCCGCCGCCCTCGCACATGACCTGGAGGCCCCAGCGGCCGCCGCTGCGCTCGAGCTCATTCAGGAGCGTGGCGGCGAGGCGGGCGCCCGAGCACCCGAGCGGGTGACCGAGGGCGATGGCGCCGCCGTTGACGTTGACCTTGCCCATGTCGGGGTCGTGCTCCTTCTCCCACGCGAGCACCACCGGCGCGAACGCCTCGTTGATCTCGATCAGGTCCATCTGGTCGAGCGTCATCTTGGCCCGCTCGAGCACCTTGGCCGTGGCCGGGATGGGCCCCGTCAGCATCATGATGGGATCGACGCCGGCCAGTGCGAACGAATGGAAGCGCGCCCGCGGCGTCATCCCCTGACGGCTTGCCGCCTCCTCGCTGGTGACGAGGACGGCGGCGGCCCCGTCACTGATCTGCGACGAGTTGCCGGCGGTGATCACGCCGTCGGCCTTGAACGCCGGCTTCAGCGAGCCGAGCTTCTCGAGGGAGGAGTCGGCCCGGATGCCCTCGTCGCGGGCGAAGGTCGCCGTGCCCTCCTCGCCGGCGACCTCGACCGGGACGATCTCCCGCTCGAACCGGCCCTCATCGGTCGCGCGCGCGGCACGCAGGTGCGACTCGAGCGAGAAACGGTCGTTGTCCTCACGCGAGATGTTCCACTTCTCGGCGATCAGCTCGGCCGAGATCCCCTGGGGGACGAGACCACCCTGTTCCTGGTAGCGGGCGAGCACCTTCGGGCCGAACGGGAGGCTGCCGGGCGTGAACGACGCGCCCATGGGCACGCGGGTCATGCTCTCGACGCCGGCGGCGATCACGATGTCGTATGCCCCCGCGATCACGCCCTG
>DATFXK010000320.1:0-4260 GCA_035316005.1 Acidimicrobiia bacterium
ATCAGGACCGCGGGCCGGAGGCTGCGCTCGCCGATCCAGCGGGTCACGAGCGTGCTGCCGGCGAGTCCGACGAGCAGCGCGGGCGCGAGGGCCAGCGCAAGCAGCAACTGCCAGCCGTGGATCTCGCCCGCCGCGGCCAAGGCCGCGTACGACATGACGGCACCGACGAGGAAGGCGCACGCGAGGGTGGCCCGGATCGTGGGGCCGGGATGACGTTGATAGAGGAGCGCCAAGGGTGGCCCGTCGATGGCGGCGGTCGTCCCGAGGACACCCGCCGTCGCGCCGGCAGTGGTCGCGGTCTCACGGTTCACCGGCACGTGGCCCGGGAGCAGGCTGAGCGCGACGCCGGCGAGCACCGCCGAGCCCGCCAGCGTGGCGAGCAGATCGCCCGACACGAGGGCGACGATCACGACGCCGACGACGGTGCCCGGCACCCGGCCCAGCACGATCCATCCGAGACCGGAGCGGTCGATGCCGTGCCATTCGCGCACGGCCATGATCACCGTGAGCGGGATGCCCAGAGCGACGAGCGCGCCCGGCACCGCTTCGGGCACCACGAGCGCGACGACGGGCACGAGGACGAGGTTCTGGCCGAAGCCGATCGAGCCCTGCACCGCGCCGCCGGTGCCGGCGACGAGCGCGAGGAGCGCGAACTCGGTCGGGGAGACGTGCAAGAGCTATCCCTGCCAGCGGGCGTCGAGGCGGTACAGCGCGTGAGGTCCGAGTGGGTCGCCGGCTCGGGCGCTCGGGTGGTCGAAGTCGCCGGCGGGATCGTGGCGCATGCCGAGGCGCTCCATCACCCGGCGCGAGCGGGTGTTGACACGGGTTGTGAACGAGACGATCTCGTCGAGCGCGAGCGCCCCGAAGCCGACATCGAGCGCGCCCCGGCCGCCTTCCGTCGCGTAGCCGCGACTCCAGTGCTCGCGTGCCAGACGCCAGCCGACCTCGACCGCGGGCGTGAACGCCGCGTAGAACGTGGCCGGGTTCAGGCCGACGAAGCCGATGAACGGCGCCGTGCCCGGTACCTCCACCGCCCACAAACCCCACCCGCGCTCCTCGAGCCCGCTCTCGATGCGGTCCGCGAAGGCGTCGCTCTCTTCTCGGCGCAGCGACGCCGGGAAGTGCTCCATCACCACCGGGTCGGCGTTGAGCGCCGCGTACGGCTCACGGTCGTCGTCCCCCCATCGACGAAGGAGGAGACGCGACGTGCGAAGCTCGGCCTCGTCGTGCACGGGCTGCTCTGTATGTCATACGGGCCAAGGTGGGCAAGCTGCTCCGAGTGGCGACACGGGAGGTATGGATGTTGGCCCGTGCGGGACTGGCCGTGTTGGCTGTCCTGGCGGCACCGTTGGCCGCCTGCGGCGGGACGACGGGGGCGGCAGCGGGTCGAAGCCCGAGCCGACGGACGTCGGGGGGCGGACGGCGCGCTTCGCCGCCTGTGCTCGGAAGTCCGACTACAAGGTGGTACGGCCGAAGCCGCCCAACGAGCGGGCCGACTTCCTGCACGACGACAGCTTCACGTTCGCCGAGGTCGACCTGGAAGAGCCGTCGTTGCTGTTCTTCACCGCGATCGTTGACTTCTTCCCCAATCGCGCCGACGCGACGCGGGCAAAGGAGCGGATCGCGTCGTCCTTGGCGGGGCCGTCGACCGCGCAGAACGGCGACGTCGTCGTGCACTACACCGACGACCCCGGGACACCCAAGCGCACGAAGGCCGAGGGCGTCGTGAACGGGTGCCTGCGGCAGTGAGCCGTCGGCGGGCGCGTCCGTAGACTGTTCCGGATGGCCGAGCCTCGCCGCTTCTTCATCCGCACGTTCGGATGCCAGATGAACGAGCACGACTCGGAGCGGATCGCGGGGCTTCTCGCCGCCGAAGGCATGCAGCACACGGACGACGTCGAGCAGGCTGACGTCGTCGTCTTCAACACGTGCTGCGTGCGCGAGAACGCCGACAACAAGCTGTATGGCCACCTGGGACGGGTCAAGGCGCTGAAGGAGCGTCGGCCCGACGTCCAGATCGCCGTCGGCGGCTGCCTCGCCCAGAAGGACCGCGACCTCATCGTCGAGCGCGCCGGCCACGTCGACGTCGTGTTCGGCACTCACAACCTCTCGCACGCGCCGGCGTTGCTGGAGCGGGCGCGCCTCGAGGGGCCGATCGTGGAGATCCTGGAGGAGCACGAGGCGTATCCGTCGGCGCTGCCCGCCCGCCGGGACGTCGCGCACTCGGCCTGGGTCACGATCCAGATCGGCTGCGACAACTCGTGCACGTTCTGCATCGTCCCGATCGTGCGCGGGCGCGAGGTCAGCCGCCGCCTGGGCGACATCGTGCGCGAGGTCGAGGAGCTCGCCGGCGACGGTGTCACGGAGATCACGTTGCTGGGCCAGAACGTGAACTCGTACGGGCGCGACCTCGGCGCCGGGCAGTACTCACCGCGCTTTGCCGACCTGCTGCGCGCGGTCGACGCCGTCGACGGGATCGACCGCATCCGGTACACGTCACCGCACCCAAAGGACCTCCGGCCCGAGACGATCGCCGCCATGGTCGAGTGCGCCGCGGTGTGCGAGCACCTCCACCTGCCCCTCCAGGCGGGCAGCGACCGCACCCTCGCCCGCATGCACCGGGGCTACACCGCCGAGCGGTACCTGCAGAAGCTCGCTGCGGCGCGCGATGCGATCCCGGATCTCGCCGTGACCACGGACCTCATCGTCGGCTTCCCGGGCGAGACGGAGGACGACTTCCGCCGCACGCTCGAGGTCGTCGACGAAGCGGCCTACGACGCTGCCTACACGTTCGTGTTCTCGCCCCGCGCCGGCACGCCCGCCGCCGAGATGACCGAAGAGCGCGTTCCGCCCGAGGTCGCGCAGGATCGGATGCGGCGGCTAGTCGAGGTGGTCGAGCGCCACGCCCTCAGCCGCCACGACGCGCGCGTCGGCAGGGTGGAAGAGGTGCTCGTCGACGGGCCGTCGAAGAAGGATCCTGCGGTCATGTCGGGCCGGACGCGCCAGAACAAGCTGGTGCACTTCCCCTCCGGCGTCGGCAGCGACGCGATCCGCCCGGGCGCGCTCGTCGACGTGCGCGTTACGCACGCGGCGCCGCACTGGCTGCGGGGCGAGCCGGTCCGCGTCGTCGCGCCGGCGCGCACCCGCCGGACCCGCATCCCGCTGGCGGTGGTCTAGCCACGGCCATGCATCTCGCCCTGGTCGGGCCCACGGCATCGGGGAAGTCGGCGCTCGCGCTGGGCGCGGCGCACGCCCTCGGCGAAGTCGAGATCGTCTCACTGGACTCGATGCAGGTGTACCGCGGCCTCGACGTCGGCACAGCCAAGCCGTCACCCGCCGAACGCGCGGCCGTCCCCCACCACGTTGTCGACCTGGTCGATCCCACCGAGGAGTGGTCGGCGCTGCGTCATCAGGCCGCGGCCCGGTCCGCCGTCGCCGACATCGAAGGGCGCGGCAAGCGCGCCCTCCTCGTCGGGGGGACCGGCCTGTACGTGCAAGCCGTCGTCGACGACCTCCGCTTCCCTCGCGAGGACCCCGACCTACGGGCCGAGCTCGAGGCATGGACGAACGAGCCCGGAGGTGTCGCCGCCGCGTACGACGAGCTTCGACGACGCGACCCCGACGCGGCGGCGAAGATCGACCCGCACAATGCTCGTCGCATCGTGCGCGCGCTCGAGGTGATCCGCCTCACCGGCAAGCCGTTCTCCTCGTTCGGGCCGGGGATCGACCAGTTCGGCCCGACGGCGTTCCCGGTGCGGATGGTCGGCATCTGGATGCCGCGCGACGCGCTCAACGCTCGCATCGCGGCGCGGTTCGCGGCGATGCGCGAGGCCGGCCTCGTCGAGGAGGTCGAGCGGCTGCTCGACGGGCCGCCGCTCTCCCGCACGGCCGGCCAGGCCATCGGGTACCGGGAGGTCATCGCCGCGCTCTCGGACGGCGGATCCCTCGACGAGGCCGTCGAAACGGCCGTCAGGCGCACGCGCTCCTTCGCCCGGCGGCAGCGGATGTGGTTCCGGCGCGACCCCCGTATCACGTGGCTGGGGGCGGCCGACAATCCCTGCGCCGTCCTGCCCACGCTGCTGGCAACCTGGGGCTCATGAGCGCCACCAGCCTCCGGCTCTCCAAGCTGCACGGCGCCGGCAACGACTTCCTCGTGACGGTCGGGCCGGACGGCCGCGCCCCGGACGCCGACCTCGCCGTGCGCGTGTGCGACCGGCACCGGGGGATCGGCGCCGACGGGCTCATCACGCTGCTCCCCGG
>DATFXK010000321.1:0-4687 GCA_035316005.1 Acidimicrobiia bacterium
CGCGAGCTGACGCGGCGCAGCCCATGAGGCTGCGCATCGCGCTCACGATCTCGGGCGCGGTCGCACTCGGCGCCTACGAGGGCGGCGCCCTGGCGGCGTTGTTGTGCGCGATCCGCGACCTGTGCCGCGGCGACGATCCCGCGGTGCGCATCGACGCCATCGGCGGCGCCTCGGCGGGCTCGCTCACCGGTCTGCTCGCCGCCCGGTGCCTGCTCGAGGGCATCGATCCCGTCCACGTCATGCGCGAAGCGTGGGTGGAGCGTGACTCGCTCCCGGTGATGCGCACTCACACACCCGACGAGCCGCTCTCCCTCGATGCGCTGCGGCGGGCGTCGGTCGACCTCCTGGATCCGCGCGACCCCTTCGGGCGGCCGGCCCATCGCGTCGGCGCCCGTCAGGGGGCGCCGATCCGCATGGTGATGGCGCTGGCGTCGCTGCGCGGCCTCGAGTACCGGGTGCCGAGCCTCTCGGCGCGCCAGCCCGTCCGGGCGACGACGTCGCTCGACTGGGCGACGTTCACGTTCACGTCGGGCCAGCCGGTGCGCGAGCTCACGGAGCCGCGGCGGGCGTCGCCGACGGACGTGGCGTTGGCCTCAGCAGCCAATGCACTCGCGTTCCGGCCCGTGTTGCTCGACCGCAGTGGCGACGAAGGCGGCTACCGCGCGCGCGGGATCGTGAACTTCCCGCCGTCGAAGCAGCTCTGGTACACGGACGGAGGAATCCTCGACAGCGAGCCGCTGACGCGCACGCTCGACCTCGTCCGGGAGGTCGACCAGGACTCGTCGCCGGACACGCGGCGGATCCAGGTGCTCGTCCACCCCAACCCGACCGGCGCGCCGACCGGGACGGCGTGGGCCGACCCGCAGAACCCGCCCACGTGGCTCGCGACACTGCTGCGAGCACGCGACATGCAACGTACCCAGTCGGTGTACGACGATCTGCTGCATCTCGAGCAGATCAACACCCGGCTCGACTGGACCGGCCGGCTCTTCGACGAGATCGGGCCGGTGCTCGACGACCTCGATTCCGAGAGTGCGAGTCGTCTCCGTGACGCGCTGATGCGCGCGACGGGTGTCATCGAGGGGCAGCGACGAGCGCTGCGCGCGCACGAGAAGGACCCGGCCGCGGCCGCGCCTCAACCCGTCGCCGACAAGCCCACGACGGAGCTCCTGCGCGACGTCGTGGCTCAGATCGCCGGCATCGCGGGCAAGGAGCGCATCGCGCTCGAGGTCGTGTCGCCGCTCCTGCTGCCCGAGGCGAAGGAGATGCCGGTGGCGCAGATGCTCTCCGGCGAGTTCCTCTTCCACTTCGGCGGGTTCCTGTCACGGTCGCTGCGCATGAGCGACTTCGACCTCGGGTACCGGAGCACCCTCGAGTGGCTGCGCGCCGGCGGCCTCGGCGAGAGCGGCCTGCCCGGCGAGCTCGAGCAGCAGGCGCTCGCCCGCGCCGAGGAGGCGCACCGACCGGGTGAGCAGTGGCGGGCGCTGGGCCGCACCACGTTCCAGGACCTCCCCGCCCGCGAGCGCCTGGCGCTGCTGTCGGTGTTCGCCCACATGGCCCGCGTCGTCGCCCACGACCTCCGCCACCGCCGCCCGCAATGACGTAGCTAGCGCGCGCCGCCGGCGGGGGCGGAAGCGGGTGTGGGAACGCCTTCCTCGATGCGGATGCGGGGCAGGATGCGGCCAAGCCATTGCGGGAGCCACCAGTTCGCCGAGCCGAGCAGCTCCATCATCGCCGGCACGAGCACGAGGCGGACGAGCGTGGCGTCCACGAACACCGCGACCGCGAGCCCGACGCCGAACATCTTCACCGTCGGGTCGGGATCGCCGAGGAAGCTCAGGAACACGCTGATCATGATCAGGGCGGCCGAGGTGATCACGCGGGCGGTGGCGGCGAGGCCGTCGACGACACTGCGCAGGTTGTCCTTGCTCTCGTAGTACTCCTCGCGGATCCGTGAGAGCAGGAACACCTCGTAGTCCATCGAGAGGCCGAAGAGGATGGCGAACATCATCATCGGCACGAACGACACGATCGGCACCGTCTCGTCGAGGCCGACGAGCCCCTTGCCCCAGCCCCGCTGGAAGATGGCGACGATCACGCCGTACGCCGCCGCGATCGACAGCAGGTTCATGATCGCCGCCTTCAGCGGCACCAGTACCGACCGGAACACCATCATCAGCAGGATGAACGAGAGCCCGACGACGGCGCCGATGAACAGCGGCAGCCGGTCCTGGATGCGCTCACCGAGGTCCACGAACCCTGCCGTCTGCCCGCCGACGAAGACGGTCGCGTCCGTACCCCGCACCGCCTGCGGCAGGACCGTGGTGCGCAGCGAGTTCACGAGGTCCTCGGTCCGCTCCGACTGGGGCGCGCTCGGCGGGATCGCCACGACCAGCGCCGCCGACCCGTCCGGGCTCACCTGCGTGGGCGTGACCTGGACGCCGGGGATCTTCGCCAGCGCGGCGTCGATCGCGTCGACGGGTGCGGTGTCGCCGGGTCGCGGCAGGGCCACGGCCAGGAAGAGCGGCCCGTTGGCGCCCGCGCCGAAGCCCTGCGAGATCAGGTCGTAGGCCCGGCGCTGGGTCAGGTTGTCGGGCAGCGTGCCGTCGTCGGTCTGCCCGAGACGCATCGACAGGACGGGGGCGGCGAGGGTCAGCAGGATCGCGAGGCTGACGATCACCGCGGCCCACCGGTGATGGGACATGAACATCGCCCAGCGCTCCCACCCCCGGGGTCGGCCGCCGGTGACGGAGTGGTGCTGCCCGCGGCGCGCCCGGCGGCGGAGATGTGGCACCCGGAGCGAGTTGATGTGCCGTCCGGCCAGGCCGAGCAGAGCGGGCACGAGTGTCACCGCCGCCGCCATCATCACGGCGACCGCAATCGCCGACATGAAGCCCAGCCGGGTGACGTACGGGATGCCGGCCAGCGCGAGGCCGGTGATCGCGATCACGACGGTCCCGCCCGCGAACAGCACCGCTTGGCCGGCGGTGCCGTTCGCGATGCCGACGGACTCGTTCACCTCCATCCCGGCGGCCAGGTTCTGGCGGTGACGGGTGACGATGAACAGCGAGTAGTCGATGCCGACGCCGAGCCCGATCATCGTGGCGAGCGTCGGCGCCACGGTGCCGATGTCCGTGACGGCGGCGACGAGCGAGATGATCGAGAGGGCGATCGCAAGACCGAACAGAGCGGTGCCGATCGGGACGCTCATCGCGACGACCGACCCGAACGCGATCAGCAGGATGATCACCGCGAAGAAGAGTCCGATCGCGTCGGCGTTGCCGCCCTCGTCGCGGCTCAGATAGTCGACCACCGGGCCGCCGAACTCGACGCGCAGCCCAGCCCGTTGCGCGGGCGCGGCGGCCGCCTCGAGCTGCTTCACGGTCTCGGGCGGCAAGCTGGTGGCCTTCTCGTCGTACTGCACGCGCACGTAGCCGATCGTGCCGTTCTTCGACACGAACGCCGGGCCGACGACCGGGCTGGTCGGGCCCAGCACCTGGGTCACGTGCGGCGCGCGTCCCGGGGCCAGGTTCGCCTGGGTCTGCTCGATCGCGGCCCGAGCCGCGGGGTCGTCGAGAGTCCCGCTCCTCGCCTGGAACACGACGCTCGCGGTCCCGCCCGCCTGCGCGGGAAACCGCTCCCGGAGTAGGTCCTCGGCCTTCTGCGACTGCGCGCCCGGAATCGTGTACACGTCGGTCGTCTTGCCGCCGGCCGCCTTCCCCCAACCGACGACGACGACCGCGATGAGCACCCAGATCGCGATCGTGACCCACTTGTGCCGCGCCGCCGTCCGGCCGAGTCGGTCGAGGAACCGTGCCATGCGTGTGTTCCTGCCCTTCGTGACCGAGCTCTGTGCGACACCCCGGCGATGCCGAGGACGCCGGACAAGGTACGCCTGTGCGAGAGTGTCCCGGCGGATTCTTCGGCACGCGGGGGCGCGCGGTGAAGCACGAGCTCCTCCCGCCGCCCGAGCAGGGACGGCGGTTCGCGGCACGCCGCCGTGTCCGCCTCGGCGACGTGAACGGGGCCAACCGGCTCCGACTCGACGCCGTCGCGCGCTACCTGCAGGACGTCGCTTCCGACGACGTCGACGACATCGCCGACCCCAGGGTCGACGGCACCTGGGTGTTGCGCCGCACCGCCCTGTCGCTCGGGGACCTGCCCCGCTACCGAGACGACGTCGACCTCATGACGTTCTGCAGCGGGACAGGGAGCCGGTGGGCGGAACGGCGGACGACGCTCGCCATAGGCGGCGTGTCCGTGGCGGAGGCCGTCGCGATCTGGGTGTACGTGGACCGGGCGGGACGTCCGGCTCGGCTGGGCGAGTGGTTCCTGGAGCACTACGGCGAGGCAGCGGCAGGTCGGAAGGTCAGTGGACGCCTGTTCCTTCCCGCTCCGCCCGCGGATGCGCGCGGGCGCCCGTGGCCGATCCGCGCGAGCGACTTCGACCTGTTGCGCCACGTGAACAACGCCGCGTACTGGTACGCGGTGGAGGACCAGATGGCACGGGTCCGGCCCGGAAGGGTCCCCACGCACGCAACGCTCGAGCACCGCGCCGCGATCGAGCCCCACGATGAGGTCGAGCTGCGCTCGTCGGTCGACGGCGACACGCTCGCGGTGTGGCTGACCGCAGGCGGGGAGCTGCGCTCGTCGGCGCAGGTGCGCGTCGGGTGAGGCGGCCGCCGAG
>DATFXK010000322.1:0-13939 GCA_035316005.1 Acidimicrobiia bacterium
GTCTTGAGGAACTCGAAGAACTTCGTCGCCTTCTTGCTGACGCCGCCGCCGACGATGAACAGGTCGGGCGAGAACAGCATCTCGAGGTGACGCAGGTACTCGTCGACCCGTGCGCCCCACTTCTTCCAGCTGAGGCTCTTCGTCTCGCGCACGATCTCCGACGCCCGCTTCTCGGCCTCCTTGCCGCCCAGCTCGAGGTGGCCGAGCTCGGTGTTCGGCACGAGCACGCCGTCCATGAACATGGCGCTGCCGATGCCGGTGCCGAGCGTCACCATCATTACGACGCCCTGCTTGTTGCGCCCGGCGCCGAAGCGCATCTCGGCCAGGCCGGCGGCGTCGGCGTCGTTGAGCACGACGAACGGACGGCCCACGGCGGTGCCGAGCCGCTTGGCGACGTCCTCGCCGATCCACGACTTGTCGACGTTCGCGGCCGTCTCGGCCACGCCGCCGCGGATCACGGCCGGGAAGGTCGCGCCGACGGGACCGTCGCCGCCGAACTTGGCGACGACCTCGGCCACGACGTCGATCACCGCCGCCGGCAGCGCGGGCTTGGGCGTCAGCAGCCGGTAGCGGTCGGCGGTGAGCGTGCCCTTCTCGACGTCCACCGGAGCGCCCTTGATGCCCGTCCCGCCGATGTCGATCCCGAGCACCTGGTTCACGTCGAGCCCCCTACCGTCGCAAGACGTCCGAAGGGTATTCGCCCGCGTCGTCGGATGTGGACGACGATCCGGCGCCGGCACGGCCTTGGGAATACCCGACCCCGGGACTAGCCTTTTCAGGAGAGGGCCCCGAGGTGCCCCTCCCGCCGAGCCCAGGAACGAGCAGGGAAAGACCGAGAGGACTCACGATGCCCGGCTTCCGCGAGCTGCTGGCCCGGACCAAGCAGAACATCCACGAGGTCGACCCGGCCGAGGCCGAGGAGCGCCTCGGCGACGCCACGTTCCTCGACGTCCGCGAGCTCGACGAGTACGAGCAGGGCACGGTCCCCGACGCCGTCTTCATCCCCCGCGGGCACCTCGAGAGCCAGGTCGAGAACAGGGTCTCGAAGGACAAGCCGGTCGTCGTCTATTGCGCCGGCGGGACGCGCTCGGCGTTCGCGGCCGAGACGCTCCAGGAGCTCGGCTACGAGGACGTCGCCTCGATGCGGGGCGGGTTCGGGCGCTGGAAGGACGAAGGCCGGCCCTGGATCACACCGCAGACGCTCACGCCCGAGCAGCGCAACCGGTACCACCGCCACGTCCTCCTCCCCGAGATCGGCGAGGAGGGACAGCAGAAGCTGCTCGAGACCAAGGTGCTCCTGCTCGGCGCGGGCGGGCTCGGCTCGCCCGCCGCGATGTACCTCGCCGCCGCCGGCGTCGGCACGCTCGGCATCGTCGACATGGACGTCGTCGACTCGTCGAACCTGCAGCGCCAGATCCTGCACAACGTGGACCGCATCGGAGAGCGCAAGGTCGACTCGGCGAAGAAGACGCTCACGCAGCTCAACCCGGACGTCGACGTCGTCACGTACGACGTGCGCCTCGGCGCCGACAACATCCTCGAGATCATCGACGGCTACGACGTGATCGTCGACGGCACCGACAACTTCCCGACGCGCTATCTGCTGAACGACGCGTCGCTGCTGAAGCGCATCCCCGTTGTGCACGGGTCGATCTTCCGCTTCGAGGGACAGGTCACGGTGTTCAAGCCCTACGACGGGCCGTGCTACCGGTGCCTGCTGCCGGAGCCTCCGCCCGCCGAGCTGGCACCGAGCTGCGCCGAGGCCGGGGTGCTCGGCGTGCTCCCCGGCATCATCGGATCCATCCAGGGTCTCGAAGCGATCAAGGTCGCCCTCGACCTCGGCGACCCGCTCGTCGGTCGATTGCTCGCCTACGACGCGCTCGAGGAGTCGTTCCGCACGTTCAACGTGCGCCGCGACCCGGCGTGCCCGGCGTGCGGCGAGAACGCGGGCGAGATCATCATCGCCGAGTACGACGACCTCTGCCTGCCCCACGCCACGCTGGCGGACGGCTCGACGACCGACCACTGAGCGGAGCCGCTTAGGGCTCCACCGTCTCGGCGCGCACGGCGTCGAACAGCGCCTCGGCCTCGCGGCCGGTCGTCTCCCGGTAGGGCCGCCACAACAGCGCGGCCATCGCGACGAGCGTGACCGTCGACCCGACGACGTACGCGAGCTCGGCGCGCAGCAGCACGTCGGAGCCGCCGGCCACGACGGTGACGAGAAAAGCGACCACGCCGAGCACCCAGGCGAGCGCGTACCGCCCGTGGTGCTCCAGCGCGATAAGCGCCTGTCCCAGCGTCAACGCGAGCATGTAGACGGCCGATCCGAAGCCGAGCAGCGCCATGTCACGCGCATCGAGCTGGAAGTCGCTCCCGAAGAAGGTGCGGACGGCCCAGGGCCCGAGCACGGCCGAGCCGATCGCGGACGCGACGCCGATCACGATCACCGCGATCGTGAGCTTGCGCAGCCCGGCCCGGAACGCCTCCCGCTCGCCCGCGCCGCGCTGCTCCGACAGCTCGGGCACCAGCGTCGCCTGGATGGCCTGGAAGAAGTAGAGCGGCACGCGAGAGAGGAGCATGCCGGCGAAGATCCAGCTCGTCTGGTCCGACTCGGAGCTGCTCGAGAGCAGCTGCACCACGACGGCGGCCGCGTTCAGGAGCGCGAGCGCGAGCGCCGACCCCGCCACCAGGTACCCGATGTTGGTGGAGATCTCCTTCCACGACGCCGGCGGCCCCGGCTCGACGAGCCCCTTCTGGCCCCGGAGCGCGAGCGCGACCGCCGCGAAGGGCGCCACTGCGATGAGCAGGCCGTACGGGCCGGCGCTCTCGACGCCGACGACCGCGAAGACGATGCACGCGACGAGACGCAGGATCCCCTCGCTGCCGACCAGCAGGCCGTACGGACCGAAGCGGTCGTAGCCGGCGAGCACGCCGCGCGTCATGTGCTCGGTGAGATAGCCGAGGAGCATGATCGCCAGCGCCCAGACGAGCAGGAACTGGCCCTTGAACAGCGAGTCGACGAGCGGAGAGACGAGCGCGGCGACGAGGATCACGACGACGAGGCCGACGGCCAGCAGGCCGCCCGTGAGCGCGGCCCGCTCGATCACCGGAAGGGTCCCGACCCGGCGCGCCCGGCGCGCCGCGAGCGCCCGGGCCACCTCCTGCTCCAACGGCTGGAAGAAGCCGGGCGCGGCGGTGAAGGCGAGGACCCACAGCACGGCGAGCGCGCTGTAGCGGTTGCTCCCGAGCGCCCGACCCGAGATCGCGAGGAACAGGTACGCCGTCACGCCGGCGACGATCAACCACAGGCCGATGGTGGCGCTCCCCTCCGGGAAGGGGTTGCGCTCGCGCAGTCGCTGGAGCAGCCGGTCGCCGCGTCGACGCACCATTCGCTCAGCCCGCCGCGTTGCTCCCGGCCGGCTTCTTGAACCGGTCGACCAGCTCGACGAGCGTGCGCACGGCAAAGCCGGTGCCGCCCTTGACGACGTAGCCGTCGTCGCTCCCCGCGCGCGCAGGCCCGGCGATGTCGAGGTGCACCCAGGGCACGCCGTCGACGAACTCCGACAGGAACAGCGCGGCCGTGAGCGCGCCGCCGTAGCTGCCCGTGCTGATGTTGCGCAGATCGGCGACTTCGGACTCGAGCAGCTTGCGGTAGTCCTTCGGCAGCGGGAGCGGCCACATGGGCTCGCCCGCCGCGTCGGCCGCCGCCTGGACTTGCGCGTTCCACGAGTCGCGGTTGCCCATCAGGCCGGCGATCTTGTCTCCCAGCGCGACCATGCACGCGCCCGTGAGCGTGGCGACGTCGACGACGGCGTCCGGCTTGTCCTCGGCGGCGAGGGCGAGCCCGTCGGCGAGGATGAGCCGCCCCTCGGCGTCGGTGTTGAGCACCTCGACGGTCTTGCCGTTGCGGATCCGGAGCACGTCGCCGGGCCGGATCGCCGTCCCGCTCGGCATGTTCTCGACCATCGGCACGTACGCGGTGACCTTCGCCTTCACGTCGAGCGCCTTCAGCACCGACATCGTCGCCAGCACCGCCGCCGCGCCCGACATGTCGGTTTTCATCGTCTCCATGCCGCTCGACGTCTTCAGTGACAGCCCGCCGGAGTCGAAGACGACGCCCTTGCCGACGAGCGCGACCGAACCGCTCTTCTTGCCCGTCGGTGTGTAGGTGGCCTTGACGAGCCGGGGCGGGTTGCCCGAGCCCTGGCCGACGCCGACGACCCCGCCGAGCCCCTCGGCCTCGAGCTCGGCCTCGGTCATGACCTTCACTGTGACGCCTTTGCCGCGCAGGAGCTTCTTGGCCGCGTCGGCGAACGCGGCCGGGGACTTGGCGCCCGACGGCTCGTTCACCATGTCGCGCGCCCACGTGACGGCGCCGGCGATGGTCGCGCCCCGATCGAGCGCGGCTTCGACGCGCGCGCTCGCTCTCGTGACCACGATCACGTCCGCCAGCCGGCTGGCCTCGCCGTCCGCCTTGTACTTGAGGAACTGGTACGAGCCGAGCGCGAACCCCTCGGCCAGCGCCTGCGCGGCGTCGGGGCGCTCGAGGCCGGCGCCGTCGGCAAGGTCGACGAGCGTCGTCGCGACCGACGGCGTCTTGGTCGCCCGGCGCGCGATCGCGGCCGCCGCTCGGCGGATGCCGTCCGCGGTCACCTCGTCGAACGCGCCCACGCCGACGAGCAGCGCGGCGGCCGCGCGGAGCCGGCCGCGGGTCGGCACGGGCAGCGTCTGACCCGGCTTGCCGTCGAAGTCGGCTTCCTCCATGAACGCGCCGAGCTCACCCTCGAGGGCGGCGTCCACTGCGTCCGCGCCCGGTCCGAGGGCGCGTCCGGCGCCGACGGGCACGGCGAGCAGGTCGGCCTCGACGCGGTCGGCGGGCGGGGCGGCGGGGGTGAACGTGAGCGGCACGGGCGCCTCCTCGGTCGTGCTCAGTTCCGATCGGTGCGGACGGGACGAAAGCCGTGCTCCTGCCAGCGTGCCAGCGTGTACACGAGGTCGGCGAGTCGATTGAGGTACGGGACCACCTGGCTGTCGTCGAGCCAGCCCGCGTCGCGGGCGGCGACCGCCTGACGCTCGGCACGGCGGACGACGGTGCGGGCGAAGTCGAGGGCGGCGGCGAGCTGGTTCTCGCCCGGGACCACGAACTCCTGCGGCGGGTCGAAACGGGTCGTCACGTCGTCGATGACCGGCTCGAGGGCACTGACCATCTCGGGCGTCACGCGCGAGACACCGGGCTCGAGGCGGTCGCGCTTGGCGGGCTCGGTCGCCAGCTCCGCGCCGGCCACGAACAGCTCGCGCTGCAGCCGAAGCAACAGCGCGTGCAGCTCCGAGCCGGCGTCGGTCAGCGCCCGGGCGACACCCAGCGCCGACACCGCCTCGTCGACGTCGCCGTACGCGGCCGGGCCGGGCGCGCCCTTGCCGACGCGGCCGCCGTGGAAGAGCCCGGTGGTGCCGTCGTCACCCGTGCGCGTGTAGACCTTCCGGGCCCCGTCCATGCGCCGAAGCGTAGAGGACGCTTCCCGGTACGCTGTCGGGCGATGTCCGTCGCCTCGAAGCGGCCGGCACCGACGCCCGGAGCCGAGGCGCCGGAGGCAGGCCGGCGCCCGTCCGTCGTCCGCAGCTTCGTGCGGGAGGCGCGCCCGAAGCAATGGGTCAAGAACGTGCTCGTGTTCGCGGCGCCGGGCGCGGCGGGCGTGCTCACCGAACCCGCCCAGCTCGGGCGGACGATGGTCGCCTTTGTCGCGTTCTGCTTCGCCGCCAGCGGTACCTACTTCCTGAACGACGCGATGGACGCCGAAGCCGACCGGCACCACCCGACGAAGCGGAACCGCCCGGTGGCGGCGGGCCTGATCACGACGGCGCAGGCGAAGGTCACCGCCGTCGTGCTGATCGTGCTCGCGCTTGCGATCTCGGCGCCGCTCAACAACGGTCGCCTGATGCTCGTCGTCGCCACCTACGTCGTGGTGACGGTGTCGTACAGCCTCTGGCTCAAGCACGAGCCCATCCTCGATCTCGGCGCGGTCGCGGCCGGCTTCGGCCTGCGGGCGATCGCGGGCGGCTACGCGACCGACGTCCCCTTGTCGAACTTCTTCCTCATCGTGGTCGGTGCCGGCTCGCTGTTCATCGTGGCCGGGAAGCGCCATGCCGAGCTCACCGAGCTGGGCGACTCGTCGTCCGCTCATCGACAGACGCTCGGCGAATACTCCGACTCGTTCCTCAACTACGTGCGCGCCGTCACCTCCGGCGTCGCGATCACCGGGTACGCGCTGTGGGCGTTCGAGCGCGCCGCCGAGGTCGGCAACACGTTCTGGTTCCGCCTGTCGATCGTCCCGTTCGTGCTCGCCATCCTGCGGTACGCGCTCACCGTCGAGCAGGGAGGTGGCGGCGCGCCCGAGGAGGTCGTGCTGCGCGACCGCATGCTCCAGCTCCTCGGCGTGGTGTGGCTGGCGTGCTTCGCCATCGGAGTCCATGCCGGCTGACCCCGCGACACCCGACGCCCGCCGGCTGCTGACGGGATGGGGGCGCACCGCGCCCAGCGCGGCCGACGTCGTCACCCCCGACACCGTGCACGACGTTGACGACGTACTCGAGCGGCCGGGCCGGCGGGGCGCCATCGCCCGCGGCCTGGGGCGCAGCTACGGCGACGCGGCCCAGAACGCGGGCGGGTCTGTGATCGACGCCACCGCGCTCGGCCAGGTGCTCGACCTCGACCTCGATCGCGGCACGATCCGCGTCGAGGCGGGCGCGAGCATCGACGCGCTGCTGCGCCTCCTCGTGCCGCGCGGATGGTTCGTTCCCGTCACGCCGGGGACGCGCTACGTCACCGTCGGCGGGGCGTTCGCGGCCGACGTCCACGGCAAGAACCACCACGTGGACGGCAGCTTCGCCAACCACGTGGTGCGCATCACCTTGCGCACGCCGAAGGGCGTGCACGAGGTGGGGCCCGACGACGACCCCGAGCTGTTCTGGACGACCGCCGGCGCGATGGGCCTCACCGGTGTCGTCACCGAGGCGACATTCCGGTTGATCCCGATCGAGACGTCGTACGTCTCGGTCGACACCGAGCGCGCGTCCGACCTCGACGACGCCATGGCGAGGTTCCGGAGCGGGGACGACGCCTACCGCTACTCCGTGGCGTGGATCGACTGCATGGCCGGCGGGTCGGCGCTGGGCCGATCGGTGCTGCTGCGCGGCGACCACGCGCCACTCGAGCAGCTCCCGGCGAAGCGCCGGAGCACGGCGCGCCGGTACGACCCGCACACGCGGCTCGCAGCGCCGGCGTGGGTGCCCAACGGCCTCGTGAACCGCCTCACGATGCGCGTGTTCAACGAGGGATGGTTCCGGCACTACCCCGCCGAACGGCGCGGTCACGTCGAGTCGCTCAGGTCCTTCTTCCATCCCCTCGACGGCGTGCGCGACTGGAACCGCATGTACGGAAGCCGCGGCTTCGTGCAGTACCAGTACGTCGTCCCGGACGCCGAGCACGAGACCGTCCGGCGCACGATCGAGAAGCTCAGCGGCGCGCAGTGCCCGTCGTTCCTCGCCGTGCTCAAGCGGTTCGGGCCCGGCAACCCCGGCCCCTTGTCGTTCCCGACCCCGGGCTGGACCCTGGCGCTCGACATCCCGGCGGCGCCGCGCGGCCTCGCCCCCCTCCTCGACGAGCTCGACCGCCTCGTCGCCGACGCCGGCGGGCGCGTGTACTTCGCCAAGGACTCGCGGGTCCGCCCCGACCTGGTGCCGGCCATGTACCCCGAGCTGGACCGGCTGCGAGAGGTCCGGGCCCGCGTCGACCCGTCGAACGTGCTCCAGTCCGACCTCGCCCGCCGCACCGGGCTGGTGTGACGGCGACGTGAAGGACTCGCTCGGCTCCGTGCAGTCCGTGCTCGTGCTCGGGGGCGGCTCGGAGATCGCGCTCGCCACGGTGCGCCAGCTCGTCGAGCGGCGGGCGACGACCGTCGTGCTCGCGGCCCGGCGGCCCGAAGCCCTCGAGACCGAAGTGAAGGAGCTGCGCGAGCTCGCCGGCGGACGCCCGGAGGTCACGATCGAGGCCGTCCGGTTCGACGCCGACGACCTCGACACGCACGACGCGTTCGTGGACGACGTGTTCGACCGCTACGGCGACTTCGACCTCGTGCTGCTGGCGTTCGGCGTGCTCGGCGAGCAGAGCCGGGCCGAGCGCGACGGCGCCGCCGCCGTCGAGATCGCCCGGGTGAACTACCTGGACCCCGTCGGCGTCGCGGTGCCGGTGGCGAACCGGCTGCGCGCGCAGGGGCACGGGACGATCGTCGTGCTGTCGTCGGTTGCCGGCGAGCGCGCCCGCCGCTCGAACTTCGTGTACGGGTCCACGAAGGCGGGGCTCGACGCGTTCTTCCAGGGTCTCGGCGACGCGCTGGTGGGGACGGGAGCATCGGTGATGATCGTGCGGCCCGGCTTCGTGCACACGAAGATGACCGCGGGCGAGGATCCGGCCCCGCTGGCGACCACACCGGAGGCGGTGGCGGAAGCGGTCGTGCGGGGCCTCGAACGGGGCTCCGAGATCGTGTGGGTCCCGCCCGCGCTGCGCTGGGTGATGACGGTGTTGCGGCACGTCCCCCGGCCGCTGTTCCGCAAGCTCCCGATCTGAGGATGCACGACCCGCACGCCGGCGCCGAGCGGGTCGTCGCCGCGTTCGACTTCGACAAGACCATCTCGACGCGCGACAACGTCATGCCGTTCCTGCGCGCCGTCATCGGGCGCGTACGGCTCGCGCGCGCTCTCCTCGCGATCAGTCCGCGCCTCGTCCGGGCCGCCCTCGACGACGACCGGCGCGACGCGGCCAAGGTCGCGCTCGTGCGGCACACGCTGACGGGGTGTGAAGCGGCCCGGGTGACCGAGGTCGCCGCCGGGTTCGCCTCCGACGTTCTGGCCCGGCACCTGCGGCCCGACGTCGTCGACCGCGTGCGGTGGCACCGCGACCAGGGCCACGAGGTCGTGATCGTGTCGGCGTCGCTCAAGGACTACCTCGACCCGATCGCGTCCGAGCTCGGCGTCGCGGCCGTGCTCGCCACCGAGCTCGCCGTCGGCGACGACGGACGGCTCACGGGCGAGCTCACCGGGCCCAACGTGCGCGGCCCGGAGAAGGTCCGCCGGCTCGACGCCTGGCTCGGCGACCGCCCCGCCTTCGTGTGGGCCTACGGCGACAGCTCCGGCGACCGCGAGCTGCTCGCCCGCGCCGACCGGGGCGTCACCGTCGGCCGCGCCCAGCAACCGCGCTGACGCGCACGCCGCGTCGCGCGCGACCTCTTCTACCAGAAGGCCTTTACGTTCTGGCGCGTGTTCGGCAGGTAGTTGTACAGCGCGTCACCCGGGCACTCGGTAGCAGACGTGTCTCGGTGCCCGAGGATGTGCGCGTAGTCGATGTCGAAGGGGTTGACGCCGTGGATCTTGAACTTCCAGCGGATCAGGTTCTCGAGTGTTCCGAGCGCGCCTCCGGACGGGAGCTCCGAGGTGAACGTGCCCAGGATGGCGATGCCGGTCGTGCCGGTGTTCCAGTTGATCGCGTGCGCTCCGAGGACGGGTGCGTCGATGCCTCCCAGCCGGCCTTCGTACGGGACGCCGTAGTTGTCGATGATGAAGTTGTAGGCGATGTCGCAATAGCCGAGCGACTGCACGTGGTACGCCCAGATGCCGCGCATGATGCCGACGGCATCACCCGGCCCGTAGTTGTTGCTGTTCACGGTGTGGTGGACGATCGCATTGGCGACGTAGGTGTACTCGGGCCCTCCGGGGCACGCGTCCCAGTTCCACGGAAGGTCGGGCGCCCACTGCGACCGGGCGACGATCGCGTCGGGGATGGGCCGCGCTCCGCCGCCGTTGTCCTTCGTCGGCGCGCAGGCGGTCCCGACGAGCACGACCGTCGCGACGATGACGGCCAGGACGCGGCGCCGGCGCACGACGAACGCGACGGCCACCGTGGCGAGTGCGACGGCGGCGAGGCTCTGGGGCAACCCGAAGCCCTGCTGGGCCGGTTGCGAGGTGGTCGTTACCGAGCCCGTGCCACCGCCCGACGGCGGCGGGTTACTCGGGGCGCTCGGTGGCGCGGCGGGCGCGGTCGTGGTGGGCGCGGTGGGCGTCGCCGGCGTGCCCGTCGACTCGACGTTCGCGTCGGGCTTCTTGCCGTCGAACGAATCGATGACGTGGAGCTTCACGTCCTCGGCGCTGCCGTCGTTCAGGCGCACCCGGACGCCCGAGACGTCCTTGCCCACCCAGATCGGCTCGCTCGCGTTCGTGGCGCCCTGGCGCGCCGCCGCGGCGGCGGAGTCCGCGCTCCCCGGGTCCGGCAGGGCGTCATTGCTCCCGACGTCGCCCGCCTTGCGCCAGTTGCCGCCCCGGTCGCGCACCTCGACGGTGAAGTCCGCTCCCTGGTCGCCGCTCCACTGGACGCCGACGAGGTTGGCGTCCGTGCCCACCTGGCCCTCCCACCCGGCGCCGACGGGCTGCTGGGGCGGCGTCAGGTCGGCCACGTCGACGTGCGGCTTCGGCCGCTCGGGCGTCCCCGACCCCTGCTGACCGAACGCCGCCGCCGCCAGCACGATCACGGACGCCGCCGCGATCGAGAGCCCGGCGACCAGCTTCGTGCGGCGAGAACGGAGTCGGATGCGGCGCATCCGGCGGGTCGTTCGGTCCATCAGTCAGTGCTCCGGAGGACTGGGGCCCGTGCGGGCGATGTGAGCAATGGTGTTGGTGGGGTCGCGATTCTGCCAGCCGTCCGGGAGATCGGCAATGGGGCGGTCCGAATGGAGGCACTTGTCGAGAAGGTACGAGAACCCGGCGTTGCGTAATCTGTCGGGCGGTGGACAAGCGGCGGCGGATGAGCGCCTGGCTGCGTGGGGACGGCATCGAGATCGGGGCCCTGAACCTCCCGCTGGGCGTGCACAGGCGGGCCCGTGTCCGCTACGTCGACCGCCTCACGGTCCTGGAACAACGCCAGCAGTATCCGGAGATGGCGGGAGCGGAGCTCCCTCCCGTCGACGTCATCGGGAGCGCGGAGAACCTCTCGCCGTTCGGGGACTCGTCCCTCGACTTCGTGATCGCCAACCACCTGCTCGAGCACCTCGAGGACCCGATCGCGGCGCTTCTCGAGTTCGAGCGCGTCCTGCGGCCCGGCGGCGTCGTGTACCTGGGGCTCCCCGACCAGCGTGGGACCTTCGACCGCGACCGCGAGCTGACGAGCGTTACGCACCTCCTCCGCGACCACGAGGAGGGCGTCCTCACCAGCCGGCGCGACCACTACGTCGACTGGGCTCGTCACGTCGCCCACGTCGAGCCGGACGAGCTCGACCGCTACGTCGACGACCAGATGTCGGACGCGTACAGCATCCACTTCCACTGCTGGCAGCCGGACACGTTCCTCGACTTCTTCGTCGCCGCGCGCGAGAAGGTCGGGCTCGACTTCCAGATGGTCGCCTTCGCGCCACCCGAGACGCACGACGACCTCGAGTTCATCGTCATCCTCGCCAAGGGGCGCTTCGATGGGATCCGGCTCCCGGGCAAGCCTCCGTCCCGCCTGCGGGAGCTGGTCTTGAACAGCGGGGTCGGTCCTCCACTCGGCGCGCTCTGGCGCGCCGTGAAACGGGCGGGAAAGTAGCGGGCGAGCCGCCGGAGACCCTCCGGTAGCCTGAGTGGGATGTCCGATTTCCTCGCCGCGCTTCGCGGTCGCGTCCTGATCTTCGACGGCGCGTTCGGGACCTGGGTGCAGGACCAGGACCTCGGCCCCGAAGACTTCGGCGGCCCGGAGCTCGAGGGCTGCAACGAGCACGTGGTGCTGACCCGGCCCGACGTCATCGCCGAGATGCACCGGTCGTTCTTCGACGTCGGCGTCGACGCCGTCGAGACGGCGACGTTCGGGGCCTTCCCGATCGTCCTCGCCGAGTACGGCATCCCGGAGAAGACCTACGAGATCAACGAGGCGGCCGCCCGCATCGCCAAGGAGGTCGCGGCCGGGTACGCGACCCCGGAGCGTCCCCGCTGGGTGGTCGGCTCCATCGGCCCGGGCACCAAGCTCCCCTCGCTCGGCGCGATCACCTTCGGCGAGCTGCGTGAGGGCTACCGGACCCAGGTCGAGGGCCTCCTCGCCGGCGGCGTCGACGTGCTGCTCGTCGAAACCGTCTACGACCTGCTGCAGGGCAAGGCCGCCGTCATCGCCGCCCGCGACGCCATGGCCGCCGCCGGGCGCGAGGTCCCCCTGATGGTGCAGGTGACCGTGGAGCTGACCGGCCGCATGCTCGTCGGCACGGAGATCGGCGCCGCGCTCACGACGCTCGAGGCGCTGCGCCCCGACGTCATCGGCCTCAACTGCGCGACGGGCCCGGGCGAGATGACCGAGCACCTCCGGCACCTGTCACAGCACGCGCGCACCTTCCTGTCGGCACTGCCGAACGCGGGCCTGCCCTCCGTCGTCGACGGCAAGACGCACTACGACCTCACGCCCGACGAGCTGGCCGAGGCGCACGACCGGTTCACGGGCGAGCTCGGCGTCAACGTCGTCGGTGGGTGTTGCGGCACGACGCCCGAGCACCTGCGGCGCGTCGTCGAGACGATCGGCACCCGCGCCCCGCTCGAGCGGCATCCCGTGCACGAGCCGGGATGCGCGTCGATCTACAGCCACGTCCCGTTCCAGCAGGAGACGTCGTTCCTCGTCGTCGGCGAGCGCACCAACACGAACGGCTCGAAGAAGTTCCGCGAGTCGATGCTCGCCGAGGACTGGGAGACGTGCGTGCAGATGGCACGCGAGCAGGTGAAGGAAGGGTCGCACGTGCTCGACCTGTGCGTCGACTACGTCGGGCGCGACGGCACGGACGACATGGACGAGATCGCGTCGCGCTTCGCGACGCAGGCGTCCATCCCGCTCGTGTTCGACTCGACCGAGCCGCAGGTCATGGAAGCCGGGCTCCAGCACTTCGGCGGCAAGGCGATCCTCAACTCGGCCAACCTCGAGGACGGCGACGGCGAGGGTCGGCGCCTCGACCGGGTGTTCCGCCTCGCCCGTGAGTACGGCGCCGCCGTCGTTTGCATGACGATCGACGAGGAGGGCCAGGCCCGCACGACGGACTGGAAGTTCGGCGTGGCCGAGCGCATCTACGAGATCGCCACCGAGCGCTACGGGATCGAGCCGACCGACCTGATCTTCGACTGCCTCACGTTCCCGCTCTCGACCGGCCAGGACGACCTCAGGCGCGACGGCATCGAGACGATCGAGGCGATCAAGCGGGTGAAAGCCGAGCTGCCCGGCGCCTCGACGATCCTCGGCGTCTCGAACGTGAGCTTCGGGCTCAAGCCCGCCGCCCGCCACGTCCTGAACAGCGTGTTCCTGCACGAGTGCGTGCAGGCGGGCCTCGACGCCGCCATCGTGCACGCGGCGCGGATCCTGCCGATGCACAAGATCGACGAGCGCGTCCAGGATGTCGCCCTCGACCTCGTGTACGACCGCCGCCGCGACGGCTACGACCCGCTCACCGAATTCATGGCCCTGTTCGAGGGGGTCGAGGCGAGCGCGGTCGAGGAGGAGGACCGCTCGGGCTGGCCCGTCGAGGAGCGCCTGAAGCACCGCATCATCGACGGCGACCGCGACGGCATCGAGGCCGACCTCGACGAGTCGATGCAGACCCGCCCGGCCCTGTCGGTGATCAACGACGTGCTCCTGGACGGGATGAAGGTCGTCGGCGATCTCTTCGCGTCGGGTGACATGCAGCTGCCGTTCGTGCTCCAGAGCGCCGAGACCATGAAGACGGCGGTCGCGTTCCTCGAGCCGCACATGGAGAAAACGGACTCGGGGGGCAAGGGCCGGGTCGTGATCGGCACCGTGAAGGGCGACGTCCACGACATCGGCAAGAACCTCGTCGACATCATCCTCACCAACAACGGCTACGAGGTGCACAACCTCGGGATCAAGGTCCCGCTG
>DATFXK010000323.1:0-2225 GCA_035316005.1 Acidimicrobiia bacterium
GCCTGGAGCCCGCCGGAATGCCACGAGTCGAAGACGACGTGGCGCAGAGCGGTCGGGTTGTGAGACGAGTACGACGTGAACTGCTCCGTCGCCGGGTCGTCGCCGGGGCTTCCCTGGAACGGGGGCGAGTTCTCTCGCAGCTTGTACTGGCCCACGAGCTGTGGGCTGCTTGGGTCGCTGACGTCCCAGAGTCGCATCCAGCCCCACGGCCACCCAAACGATGGGACAGTGAAGGTCCCGTAGACCTCATCGATCGTGAGAGCGAAACGGCTGCCGGGAATCTGCATCGCCGAATGACTCTCGCTACATCCGGCCGAGGTATGGCCGTCGCAGTGGGGGCCGGTGCCCCAAGTCGGGAACGGCGCCGGCGTCAGCAGTTTGTTGTTCAGGTTCTCGACTGTGCCCGCCGGTACCTGGTCATGCGCGACCTCGGCCGTGTCGAGCACCCCGAAGCCACCGCGCAGGTAGGCGAGGTAGGTGCGGGTGCCGTCGAACGACGGTGTCATCGAGTGCAGCGAGAGGTCGAAGTCGTAGTTCGCCGGAACGGCCGCGCCGGGGAAGAACTGGTTCCAGTTGCCCTCCGCGACTTCGTGGACCGCTCCGCCGGATGGCACGTCGCTGATGTCGACAATCATCAGGTTGGGCCGTGCCGGGTTGGCCGAGACGCTCGGCGTCGAGAGCCAGAGCAGCGCCCGCTCCGGGTTCGTCGGGTCGACCCAGAGGAACATCTCGTGCGGCTTCACTTTGAGCCCTGCAGTCGAGGTCGGCACATAGCTCGAGATGAAGCTCGGGTGGACGGGGTCAGTGAGGTCGAAGAACTTGATGTCGAACGGGAAGGTGGTGTCGTTTCCAACTGGGCATGCGTGGATCACCGAGCTGCAACGGAAGGTCATGACCATCAGCAGCTTCTTTTGCGGCCACACCCGAAGCTCCCGGGTGGTGATCCCAACCTGGCCGGCGTACGGCAGCCCGATCTCGCCCACACCCGTCGGATGTGCCGGGTCCGAGATGTCGTCGATCAGGATGCCCGGGTGGGGGTGCGGGCAGTTTTGTGTCAGGTAGCCGCGCGGGTCACCGAAGCCACAGGTATTTGACCCATCGGTGCGGTTCCCGATGTAAGCGTAGTGCCCGTAGATCGTCACCTGTGAGTTCATGCCTCGGTTGAACAGCGGGTCGTGGCCGACCAGCTGGAAGTTCGAGGAGGTGGCGGGCGTGCCACCACCTGGGGCGACGGTGACATCACCGAGCACGACGGTCGGCATCGCGAGCGCGACGGCGAGCATCGCGAGCCAGACGAACAAGCGGCATTTCATAAGTCCCCCCTTCTGCCGCAGGCTGTGTTGTCTGGAAGCTAATACCGACCAAACCGAAAAGCGGTTGTCGGTGGCAGCGGCACGACGGCACCTAACGCTTCAAGAAAACAAGCCGTGGCCGGTGTTACGGTCGAGCGCGTGATCTTCAGGCAGTTCGTCGACGACGACCTCGGCTGCGCGTCCTACCTGGTCGGCGACGAGACGACGCAGGAGGCGATCATTGTCGACCCTTCCTACGCGATCGAGCCGTACCTGGCGGCAGCCGCGCAGGAGCACGTCCGCATCGTTCGCACGCTCGAGACGCACACGCACGCCGACCACGTCTCCGGCCACGGTCGGCTCGCGTTCGAGCACGGGATACCGGTCGCGATCCACCGCGCCGCCGAGGTCGAGTACGAGCACGACCCTCTCGAGGATGGACAGGAGATCGTGCTCGGCGACGTGGTCCTGCGCGTCATCCACACGCCCGGCCACCGACCGGAGCATTGCTGCTTCACCGTCATCGACCGCACCCGCGCGGACGAGCCGTGGCTTTTGCTCACGGGCGATTCGCTGTTCGTCGGGGACGCCGCGCGGCCGGACCTCGCCGTCGAGGCGGTCGACGGCGCGCGCGAGCTCTACGCGAGCCTGCGGCGCCTGCTCGAGCTGCCCGACGGCGTCGAGGTCTACCCCGGGCACGTGGCCGGATCGCTCTGTGGAGCCTCAATGAGCTCGAAGGCCTCGACGACGATCGGCTTCGAGCGCCGCTTCAATCCCATGCTCGGTGCGGCGGACGTCGAGGAGTTCGTGAGCGCCTCGGCCCTGACACGCGCGCCGCGGCCGCCGAACCTCGACCGGATCGTCGAGCTCAACCGCGGCTCGTTCGTCGGCGCCGCAGAGCCGCTCGTCGAGCGAGACGGGCTCGAGCCGCCG
>DATFXK010000324.1:0-2685 GCA_035316005.1 Acidimicrobiia bacterium
ACCTACGACGTGTGGGGGACGCGGCTGGCCGACAGCTTCCGGCAGCTCAACTTCGCGCCCGACACCCAGGCCGCCGTTCCCGGGACCGGATCCATGCGTTACATCTCGGGGCTCGTCCACGCGGTCTGCGGTTCGGACGAGATGGCCTCGTTCCTGATCTTCGCTTGGATCGCGTTCCTCGGGTGCTACTTCCTGTACCGCGCGTTCGTCACCGCGGTGCCTGATGCCGACCGGTACCGCTACGCGGTCTTGCTCTTCTTCTGGCCGTCCATCGTGTTCTGGCCTTCGAGCATCGGCAAGGAATCCGTGATGCTGTTCTCGCTCGGCCTTGCTGCCCTCGGCGGAGCGCGGTTCTTCACCCGACGACCCGGCGGAATCACCCTCGCCTTCCTCGGGATACTCATCACCTATTTGGTGCGACCACACGTCGCTCTGATCATGCTCCTCGCCCTCGGCTTCGCCCTTCTCATCGGACGGGGGCAATCTCGCCCGACCCGATCGCTGACTCCCGGATCGATCGCCAAGGCGGCAGCAATCCTGCTGCTCATCCTGGGCGTCAGCTACATGGCGGGACGCACCGCGAGATTCCTCGGCGTCAAGACTCTTCAGCCATCCTCGACAGAAGAGGCGTTTCTGGAGGTACAGGGGAATACCAAGAAGGGCGGGTCCGAGTTTTCGCCTGCGAACGCCACGAACCCGATCGGCTACCCGCAGGCTGCCGTCACGATCCTCTTTCGACCGGTTCTGTTCGAAGCGCATACAGGTGAACAGATCGCGAGCGCACTCGAGACCCTGGGACTTGCACTGCTCGTCGTCGTGTCGTGGCGCCGACTACTGAGCGTGCCGTGGCGATTGCGGGCGCAGCCGTACGTCGCTCTCGCCCTCGCCTTCGTCCTCGTGTTCTTCTTCGTGTTCGCAGTGATCAGCAACTTCGGCATCCTCGCCCGCGAGCGAACCATGGTGTTGCCGTTCGTACTCGCTCTGCTCTCGGTACCGGCCCTGTCGACGAACACGCGTGCCAAGAAGCCGGCGAAGGCGGCGCGATACGCGCCGCGCCTCGGCTCGACGCCCCGATGACCGCGAGAACGCCGGCAGTGCGGCCCCACGACATCGACGAGAGGTTCGTCGCCCGCCGCGCCGGCACAGCCCACACCGTCGAGGTCGACGGCGAGGCCGTGCTCCTCAACGATGGCCGCCTGCATCTGCTGAACGCCACCGGGACCTTGGTATGGGCGTGCTTCGACGGCGAAGGCACCATCGCCGAGATCGCCGCCGACATCAGTGACGGCCTCGGTGTCCCCTACGAAACCGTCTTGGACGACACACTCGCCGTCGCCCGCGAGCTCGGCACCGAGGGGCTGCTCGCCGAGGTTGCGCCCACCGAGCCGGAGCAAGACGGCGATACGGCACGCGAAGGCACCCTGGTGGTCGCCCAGGGCACGGAATCGAAGTGGGCGTCGGACCCCCGCTTCGTCGACGAGCCGCCCAACACCTGACTGGACAACCAGTTCCGCCTCGTGGAGGCGGGTCCGATCGCGGTCCGAGTGGGCGACCTCGTCCTTGGCGTGCGCACGAACGACGAGGAGATGAGCGCACTGTTGGCCCGCGCCCTGCGCCCACGGGTCGAGACCAACCTCGAGGCGCCACCGAACCTGTCACTGACGTTCGGCTCGACCGAGGGGCGCGTGCGGCAGCGCCACTTGTTGTACCGGAGTGGCTTATCCGTCGTGCGGACGAGCTCCCGGGGCCGCGTGCTCCGCGGCGCTCTTCGGTATCTCGAGAGCTACTCGCCCGTCCCGTCCGACGTGACCAGCATGAACGCGAAACTCCTCGTGCACGACGGTGAGGCCGTCCTCGTCGACGGTCGCTTCGGAATCACCGTCGACGTCCTGGAGCGACGACTCGAGCGCCTCGGCCTTCGCGTCGTCGACGTGCACAAGCCACGCCTGGACCCCGAGACGCTCGTCATCCACGTGGAGGCGCCCCGCCTCGAGATTGACGCCGACGGCCGCGCCGAGATCGATCGGCGATATCCCCCCGCGCCGAACGAGGTCGAGCTCCAGAAGGGTCGCTACCCGCTCGCCGGCATCGTCATATGGGGTGGCGAAGCGTCGGATGAGCGTTCACCGGCGCAGCGCTTCGCCGAGCTCACGCCTCTGATCGTCGCCCGGGACGGTCATCTCGCGCCGGAGGACCTCGAGGTCCTCGCTCGTGTCAACGCCTCGTGCGAGATCGTGCGTACACACCAGGCCGACGCGCGCCACCTCCTCGAGGCGTTGCGCGCGCTCTCGCCCCCCTCCCGCTGATCCGAGCTGTCCGAAGGTCGATCAGATGGACCCGCGCACGGCCGCCCGGCGGCGACGCACGGCGAGGATCAGGACGAGCCCGACGACGAGGGCGGCGATCCCGATGAGCACGAGGGACGGCGTGTTGGACGAGCCCGTCCGGGGCAGCGCAGCTGGCGCCTGGACCGGAACCACGACCTGACGGGGACTCGTCGGTGTCGGCGGATAGTCCGTCTGGGCTACGGCTGCCGACGCCCAGACGACGACGAACAGCGCCGCGGTCGACAAGACGACAAATGCTCTACGCACCCAAGTCACCTCTCGCTCATCGGGGCCGAGGCATCCGGCCTGCCCCGGCTCTGCGAGAGCCTGGCACAACGGCCCGACGTTGTCGAGCACA
>DATFXK010000325.1:0-2267 GCA_035316005.1 Acidimicrobiia bacterium
CGGGCGGGAAGGCTCGGCACTCGAGCTCGTCACCGAGGTCGAGCCCGAGCGCGGCTACACGTACACGATGATCTCGAGGGACGCCGGCAACGACCAGACGGGCAAGATCCGGCTCGAGCCGCTCGGCCCCAACCGCACCCGCTTCCACTTCGAGGAGCGGTACGACCTCACGAAGGCGCCGTGGAAGTGGTTCGAGGGACCCATCTACGGGTTCATCAACAAGAAGAACGAGGAGAGCATGCGGCGCGCCGCCGACTGGCTTTCGGCCCACCCCGAGTACCGTGCCGACCTCGTGGAGCCCGAACCGCAGGCGCAACCGACGAGCGGGAGCTGAGGTGGTCGACCGACCGAAGGCGCTGGTGACGGCGCCGTTCCGCGGCGAGGGGCTCGTGAAGCTCGAGCACCTTGCAGACGTCGTCTACGACCCGTGGATCGAGCAGCAGCCGCTGCGCATCTACAACTCTGCGCAGCTCGCCGAGCGCGTCAGCGGCGAAGGCGCCGACGTCGTCATCGTCGAGAGCGACTCGGTCAAGGGCGAGGTTCTCGATCTCCCTCTCGTTGCCGTCGGCTCGTGCCGGGGCGATCCGAACAACGTCGATGTCGCCGCCGCCACTGCCCGCGGTATCCCCGTGCTGCGCGCGCCCGGTCGCAACGCCGACGCGGTCGCCGAGCTCACGGTCGGGCTGCTCCTGGCCGTCAACCGCGGCATCGTGCGCGCCGACCGGGACATCCGCGAAGGCGAGATCTACCGCGACGGCACGATCCCCTACCAGCGTTTCCGCGCCTGGCAGGTCGCCGGCCGCACCGCCGGGCTCGTCGGCCTGGGCGCCGTCGGCCGCGCCACCCGGTGGCGCCTCGAAGGGCTTGGCATGCGCGTGATCGCACACGACCCGTACGCCGACGACGCCACTCACTCCCTCGACGACCTGCTCGCCGAATCCGACGTCGTGTCGATGCACGCCATGGTCACGCCCGAGACGCAGGGCATGATCGGCGCCGAGCAGTTCGCCGGCA
Source organism: Acidimicrobiia bacterium (assembly GCA_035316005.1). GTDB lineage: Bacteria > Actinomycetota > Acidimicrobiia > IMCC26256 > JACDBD01 > JALZAA01. The sequence goes on from DATFXK010000325.1 coordinate 1,015, forward strand.
TGAAGGACGGCGCGATCTTCCTCAACAGCGCCCGGGCGATGCTCCACGACACCGACGCGCTCGTCGCCGCTCTGGAGTCCGGCAAGCTCGCGGGCGCCGGCCTCGACCACTTCGAGGGCGAGCACCTGCCGACCGACCACCCGCTCGCGCTGATGGCCAACGTGGTGCTGACGCCGCACATCGGCGGCGCCACCTACGACACCGAAGCCAACCACTCGAAGCTCATCGCCGACGGCCTCGAGCAGCTCCTCGGCGGGGGCAAGCCCGACAACCTCGTGAACCCGGAGGTCCTCTCGTGAGCCCGGAGACCAAGCTGACCGCGCAGGAGACGAAGGAGCAGGTCCTGTGGGTGGCGAAGGAGATGCTGGCCACGAACCTGGTCGAGGGCACGGCCGGCAACCTCGGGGCGCGCCTGCCGGACGGCAACGCGGTGCTGACACCGTCGTCGCTCGACTACACGGAGATGACGCTCGACGACCTCGTCGTCACCGACCTCGACGGCAACGTGCTCGAAGGCGAGCGCGGCCCGACGACCGAGAAGGCGCTCCATCTCTCGGCGTTGCGTCTGCACGACGACATCAACGCCACCATGCACTGCCACGCGCGCTACGCCACGATGTTCGCCCTGACGCGCCAGTCGATCCCTGCCGTGATCGAGGAGTTCGTCGTGTTCGTCGGCGGCGACGTCGAAGTCGCCGACTACAAGACCACCGGCACCGACGAGCTCGCCGACGAGGTGGCCAAACGGGTCGGCGACCGATCCGCGGTCCTCATGGCGAACCACGGCCTGTTCGCCGTCGGGAAGGACCCCAAGCATGTCCTCCACGTCGCGCACCTCGTCGAGCGCACGGCCGAGATCATCTGGGGCGCGCGCCAGCTGGGCGAGATCGTCCCGATCCCCGACGAGGTCAACGAGACCTTCGCCGGCTACTACCGCTTCGGTCGCACCGGAAAGTTCTGAGCCGCGCCGTCAGGCGTTGATGGCGGCGAGGAAGTGGTCGTGGAACCCGCGGTCGCCGGCTGTGGTCGCCTCGAGCTCGTAGTGCTCGCCCGTCGGCACGACGTCGATCACGACCTTCGTCGAAAGCCTGCCTGCCGTCGTATCGATCTGAAGGTCCGCGCGGTTCCACCCGCCCAGCTGGTCCTGGACCGTCCACTTGCGGCCCTTCGGCTTGCACGAGAACGCATAGACCTTGTTGCTGGTGACCGCGAGGAGCACGGTCTTCGTGCCCTTCCACGACGTCCTGGCCAGG
>DATFXK010000326.1:0-5171 GCA_035316005.1 Acidimicrobiia bacterium
TGCAGGAGGGACTGGCCGGTGTTCGCGTCGTGCAGGCGTTCGCCCGGGAGCGGGCGTTCACCCGCCGCTTCCGCGAGACGAACGAGGCGCAGTACGACGCCAACATCGAGACGGTGCGCATCTCGGCGAAGTACTTCCCGATCGTCGAGCTCGCCGGCGTGACCGGCATCGCGCTGATCGTGGGGGTCGGCGGCGGGTTCGTGTCCGCCGACATCGTCACCGTCGGGACGGTCGCCGCCTTCGTGCTGTACCTCAACAACCTGTTCGAGCCGATCCAGCAGCTCAGCCAGCTGTACAACACGCTGCAGCAGGCGGGCGCGGCGCTGCAGAAGCTGTTCGAGCTGCTCGACGAGCGCCCCTCGATCGCCGAGCGTCCGGGTGCGGTGGACCTGCCCGCCGAGGGGTCGCTCGAGCTCGAGCACGTCTCGTTCGGGTACGCCGGCCACGACGTGCTGCACGACGTGTCGCTGCAGGTCCCGTTGGGCGAGCGGCTGGCGCTCGTCGGGCCGACCGGCGCGGGCAAGTCGACGCTCGCCAAGCTCATCGCCCGCTTCTACGACCCACGCGAGGGACAGGTCGACTACGGCGGCGTCGACCTGCGCGACGCGACCCTGCGGTCGCTCCGGGAGCGCATCGTCGTCGTGCCACAGGAGGGCTTCCTGTTCGCGGGGACGGTGCGCGACAACGTCGTCGTCGGCAAGGCGGATGCGACCGACGACGAGATCGAAACGGCGATTGCCGCGCTCGGGCTGGAGAACCGTTTCAACGCGTTCCCGGACGGTCTCGACACGGAGGTGCGTGAACGCGGCTCGCGCCTGTCAGCGGGGGAGCGTCAGCTCGTGTCACTCGTCCGCGCCGCGCTCGCCGATCCCGCGCTGCTCGTGCTCGACGAGGCCACCTCGAGTCTCGACCCGGGCACCGAGCACGCGGTGGAGCGCGCGCTCGGGCACCTCACGGCGGGCCGCACCGTCGTCGTGGTGGCGCACCGGCTCTCGACCGCGGCGCGCGCCGATCGCATCGCCGTCGTCGACGACGGCCGGGTCGCCGAGCTCGGCACCCACGACGAGCTGATCGCACGCGAGGGCCGCTACGCGAGCCTGTACGCGGCTTGGGACTCGCGCGCCGCGATGGGTCGCGCGTCGTAACCCGAACCCGTTTTGGCGTCAGCTACCCACCGTATGCGTGGCTATTTGACGCCAGAACGGAGGGGACGCTCCGCGTCGCGCTTGATCTGGCCGAGCACGATGCGGCGGATCAGCGCGCTGAACGGGCCGATGAGGCGCCAGTACCACCCGAAGTTGCGGCGTGCGTCGGCGTCGGTGGACGCGACGCGCGTCTCGGTGATCACCGTCGAGCCGCCGCCCGGGCGCCCGGTGACGAGGAAGTTCCAGACCGCCTTGGAGAAGCCGGGCTCGTCGAAGCTCGTGAACTCGCTCGCATCGGTGCGGTGGACGCCGCTCCCCGGGCGCCAGAATTTGCCGACGATGCCCAGGACAAGCTCCCTGCCGGGCTCCTCGGCGAGGACGACGAACCCGGACTCGACGATGTCGTCGAGAGTCAGCCGGCGCTTCGGCTTGACCGCCCCGGTGAACAGGTGGGGGAGCCCGCGGGCGAAGAGCAACGCCAGCACGACCGGCGACCGGGCGAGGTCGATGTCCTTGATGGCCTGGTAGGTGCGATCGGCGGGGGCGTCGACGGCGACCTCGTGGTGCTCGACCTCGTCGTACTCGGGGAGGAATCGGTCGATGAGCACGCGACCACGTTCGCGCCCGGCGCCGTCCCGGGGCGAAGCGGGTGTCAGTCCGGCTTGTCGGTCACCCCGGCGGCGTCGAAGGTCGCCATCTCTCCGAGGATGCGTGCTCCTGCCTCGAGCACCGGGAGCGCCAGGCAGGCGCCGGTGCCCTCGCCGAGGCGCAGCTCGAGGTCGAGGACAGGCTCCAGGCCGAGCGCGTCGAGCACGACGGCGGCGGCGGGCTCGGTGGAGCGGTGCCCGGCGAAGCAGAACGGCACCACGCCCGGCACGAGCTGCGCCGCGGTCAGCAGCGCCGCACCCGCGATCACGCCGTCGACGACCACGGGCACACGCGCCGCCGCGCCGCCGACGACGAAACCGGCGAGCGCCGCGATCTCGAGCCCGCCGAGCGAGGCCAGCACCGCGAGCGGGTCATCGCGGCGCGGCGTCCGCGCCAGTCCCGCTTCGACGGCCGCGATCTTGCGCGCCAACGTCGGGTCGTCGATGCCGGTGCCCCGACCGGTCACCTCGGCGGCGGCGCGACCGGTGAACGCGGCGACGAGGGCGGCGGACGGCGTCGTGTTGCCGATACCCATGTCGCCTGTCACCAGGGAGCCGGCGCCGTCTTCGACGAGGCGCGCCGCGACGCCGGCTCCGACGTCCAGTGCCTGCCGCGCCTCGTCGATCGTCATGGCCGGCTCGCGCGCGAGGTTGGCCGTGCCGGCGCGGACCTTGCGGCGTTCGAGGCCGGGCGCGGCGTCGAGCGGGGTGGCGACGCCGACGTCGACGACGACGACGCGCGCGCCGGCCTGCCGGGCGAGCACGTTGATGGCCGCACCACCGGCGAGGAAGTTCTGCACCATCTGGGCGGTGACGTCCTGCGGCCACGGCGTAACGCCTTCGGCCAGCACTCCGTGGTCCCCCGCGAACACGGCCACCGCCGCCGGCGCCGGGATCGGAGGCGGGCTGCTGCCCGCGATGGCGGCAAGGCGGATGCCGATCCCTTCCACGCGCCCGAGAGAGCCACGGGGTTTGGTCAGCCGGTCGTGGTGCTCGGTCGCGGCGTGGGCTGCAGCCTGGTCCAGATCCCCGACTGCCGCGGCGGCGTCGTCGAACGTCGTCATGTCATGACCTCCCTGAGCGTGTGCTCGAGCGCGCCCGCCGAGAGCTCGCCGAGACGGAGATAACGCGCGCCCATCTCGCGCGCGAGGTCGGCGGCGAGCCCGAGCCGTCCGGAACCGTTTTCGGCGTCGACGACGACGGCGTCGACACCACGGGTGCGCACCGCCGCCGCAGCGCGACGCGCTGCGTCCACCGGATCGCCGTCGGCGGCTGCCGTCGCCCGGCCGTCGCTGACCAGCACGAGCAGCGGCCGGTGGCCCGAGGTGCCGTTGACCGGACCGGTGGCCACGGCGAGCGCGGTCTCGATCCCGGCCCCGAGGGGGGTGCGCCCGCCGGTCGGGAGGTCGGCGAGGCGAGCCCGCGCCACTTCGACGCTGCCCGTCGCGCGCAGGAGCACCTCGGCGCCGTCGCCGCGGAACGCCACGAGGGCGACGCGGTCGCGGCGCTGGTAGGCGTCGACGAGCAGGCCGAGCACCGCGCCCTTCACGGCCTCCATGCGTTGCAGCGCGCCCATCGACCCGGACGCGTCGACCGCGAGCACGAGGAGGTTGCCTGCCTGCTGCTCGCGGCGCGCCTCGCGGACGTCCTCGGTGCGGACGGCGGGGCCCTCGGGCTCGACGGCGCGGCGCTCGGCGACGGCACGGGCGGTGGCGCCGACGGCGACCGCGCCGACGGGCCCGTTCGGGACGCGATCGCCGATCAGGCGACCCCGCCCGCCCTCGGCCGGGGAACGCCGGCCGGTGGCGTCGACCGACGCGCGGGCGGCGCGCAGCGGCACCACCCGCTCCGGCGGGCGGTCGGGCTCCGCGGTGCGGTCGGCTTCACCGCCGTCGCCCTCGAGGGCGCCGAGCGCGTCGTCGAGACCGCGCGCCGACGGCTCGTCGAAGGGCGTGCGCCGTTGCCGGTGGGCGAGGGCCATCGGCGCGACCCGGCGCACGTCGTCTGCGATCGCCTCGTCGCGTCCCTCCCAGCCGGCGAGGCCGGCGGCGGCCCGGCTGATGACGAGGTCGGCGCGCAGCCCGTCGACGCGGGCGGCCGCGCACACCGCCCCGATGCGCACCACGAGCGCGTCCGGCACGCGCGCCAGTCGTGTCCCGGCGAGCCGCGCACGCAGCTCCTGCTCGATCGGCGCGTGCTCTCGCGCGAACGCGGCCGGGTCGGTGTCGAAGGCGAGCCGGCGACGCGTCGCCTCGGCGCGCTCGCGCGGGTCGGTTGTGGTCGTCACCTCGACGGCGAGGCCGAAGCGATCGAGGAGCTGCGGGCGCAGCTCGCCCTCCTCGGGATTCATCGAGCCGACCAGCACGAAGCGGGCCGCGTGCTCATGGGAGATGCCCTCCCGCTCGACCCGGTTGACGCCGGACGCCGCCACGTCGAGCAGCACGTCCACCAGGTGGTCGGGCAGGAGGTTCACCTCGTCGACGTAGAGGATGCCGCCGTGCGCAGCCGCGAGGAGCCCGGGCTCGAACCGCCGCCCCTCGCCGGTGAGGACGGCGCCGAGGTCGAGCGTGCCGATCAGGCGGTCCTCGGTCGCGCCGAGTGGCAGGTCCGCGAACGGCGCGTCGCCGGGCAGGAGCGCGGCGAGGCCGCGGGCCAGCGTCGTCTTCGCCGATCCCTTCTGGCCCCGCAGGAGCGCACCGCCGATCGCCGAATCGATCGCCGCCAGCAGCAACGCGAGCTTGGCGTCGTCGTGGCCGACGACGGCGCTGAACGGGAACTGCGCTCGCGTCGACGCGCTCATCGCGCCTCCTCCCAGCCCTCGGCCTCGAGCAGCGCCGATCGCAGCGCGTCGAGGGCGCTCGCGCTCGCGTTCCACAAATCGCGCTCGTGCGCCTCGAGGAGCCGCTCGGCGATGGCGCGCAGCGCCCACGGGTTCGATCGCTCGAAGAACTTTCGCACGTCGGGATCACCGACATAGGTGTCGGTGACGCGCTCGTACATCCAGTCCTCGACGACGTGCGTGGTGGCGTCGTACCCGAAGAGGTAATCGACGGTGGCCGTCAGCTCGAAGGCGCCCTTGTACCCGTGGCGCTGCATCGCCCCGATCCACTTCGGGTTCAGGACCCGGCTGCGGACGACGCGCGCCGCCTCCTCCGAGAGCGAGCGCACGCGCGGGCGAGCCGGGTCGGCGGAGTCGCCGAACCACGCCTTCGGGTCGGCGCCGGTGAGAGCGCGCACGGTCGCGACCATGCCGCCGTGGTCCTGGAGGTAGTCGTCCGAGTCGAAGATGTCGTGCTCGCGGTTGTCCTGGTTCTTGACCGCGACGTCGATCGCCGCGAACCGGCGTCGCACGGCATCGCCGGCCGCGACCCCGAACCCG
>DATFXK010000327.1:0-9968 GCA_035316005.1 Acidimicrobiia bacterium
GCACGACCGCCTCAACGTGGAGATCTTCCGGGGCTGCACGCGCGGGTGCCGGTTCTGCCAGGCCGGCATGATCACGCGGCCGGTGCGGGAGCGGCCGGAGGAGCAGGTGCGCACCATGGTCCAGGACGGGCTGCGGCGCACCGGGTACGACGAGGTTGCGTTGACGTCGCTCTCGAGCGCGGACTTCTCCGGCATCGACGGGCTCGTCGCCGGCCTCGTGAACGAGCAGGAAGGCTCGGGCTGCGTGAGCCTCTCGCTCCCGTCGTTGCGCGTCGACGCGTTCACCGTCGGCATCGCCAGCGAGATCCAGAAGGTGCGTCGCACGGGGCTCACGTTCGCGCCCGAGGGCGGCACGTGGCGGATCCGGCAGGTGCTCAACAAGCTCATCAGCGAGGAGGACCTCTACGACGCCGTCGACGCCGCGTACTCACAGGGCTGGCGGCGCGTGAAGCTGTACTTCCTGACCGGCGTCCCGACCGAGATGGACGAGGACACGCTCGGCATCGCCGAGCTGGCGCGAAACGTCGTCAAGGTCGGCCGCAGGTACACGAAGCAGGCGAGCTGCACGGCGTCGATCGGCGGGTTCGTGCCCAAGCCGCACACGCCGTTCCAGTGGTTCGGCCAGAACGGTGTCGACGAGCTCGACCGCAAGGTCGGGCTGCTGCGCAGGGCCGTGCGCAAGTCCGGCGTGCAGCTGCGGTGGCACGACCCGGCGGCGACGTTCGCGGAGGGGATCGCCAGCCGCGGCGACCGGCGCATCGGACGCGTCATCGAGCGTGTCTGGCGGGAGGGCGGCACGTTCCAGGAGTGGAGCGAGCGGTTCGACCTCGGCCGGTGGCTCGACGCCATGGCCGCCGAGGGCCTCGACGCCGACTGGTACGTGACCAGGCATCGCACCGCCGACGAGGTGCTGCCGTGGGATCACATCTCGGCCGGGCTGCACCGGGACTTCCTCTGGCAGGACTGGCAGGCCGCGTTGCACGAGCACGGCCTTCCGGACTGTCGCTGGACGCCGTGTTACGACTGCGGCGTCTGCACCGACTACGCGCTCGAGCACGTCGTGGCGTCGCCGGTCGCGCCGGCGGGCGGGAGCCAGGGAACCGGCCAGGACCTCAGCCGTGGCGGCGACACGCCCGTGACGTTCCTCGGCCTGCGGGAGAAGGCGGGTACCGGTGCGCGGTGACACGGGATTTCCCGTCCGCGTCCGCTTCACGAAGCGGGGGAAGGTGCGGTTCGTCTCGCATCGCGACGTCGCCCGCGCCTTCGAACGCGCCTTCCGCGTCGAGCAGCTCCCGCTCGTGTTCACACAAGGGTTCGCGCCCCGCCCGAAGGTGAGCTTCGGGCTCGCCCTCTCGGTGGGTCACGAGAGCGACGCCGAGTACCTCGACGTGCAGCTCGCCGAGGAGATCCCGCTCGAGATGCTGGCGCAAGGCGTGTCGGACGCGCTGCCGGATGGCATCGACGTGACCGGCGCCGCCGCTCTCGCCGACCGGGCGCCCGCGCTCCAGGAATCGGTGACGGCGGTCGCGTACCGCGTCACCGTGACCGGTCCCGACGACGCACCGGTCGACCTCGACGGCCTGCGAGTCGCCGTCGCCGACACCCTGGCAAAACCTGCAATGCCCGTCACCCGGACCCGGAAGGGTCACGAGGTCACCGAGGACCTCCGGTCTATCGTGCGCACCATGGCCGTCACGGACGCCGACGATCTCGGCCCCGTCCTCGACCTCGAACTGTCCACCCAACCGCGCGGCACCCGGCCGGCCGAGGTGCTTGCCGCCGTCGACGGCGACCTCGTCGACCGGCGAGTGCTGCGCACCAGACAACTGATCGAGCGCGGCGGCGCGCGGCTGGAGCCGCTCGAAGCCGACGCGCGCTCGCGCGTGCCGGAGGCGCGCGCGTCATGAGAGAAGGAACCCATGTCCGACAACACCCCGACGGAGGCCCGCCCGGCCTCCGACGAACACGACGCGAGCGGGGCGCCGGCCGACGGAGCCGGCAACCCGACTGAGTCGACCAAGCCCACATCCGGCGGCGGCAAGTCGTCCTCCGGAAGCGGCTCCGCCGCCGGCGGCGGAGGCACCCCGAGGCGTCGCCGGCGGCGCGGCTCCCGCGGCGGCCGCAACCGCCGCAAGCCCAAGGCCGCCGCCGCGCCCGCCGGCGCCGCTGCCAAGGACCCGGCCGACGCCGGCGAGGACTACACCGACGCCGCCGCCGACCGGGGCATGACGAGCGAGGACGTCGCCGCCGACGCCCGCGTCGAGGCCGGTCTCGCCGACGCCGAACCTGGCACGGTGACCGCGACCGAGGCGCCGGCGTCCGCGAAGCCCAAGATCGGCGACACACGCCCGGCCCCCGCGTCGGCGAGCAGCGGCGACGGCACCACGACGCGGAAGCGTCGCCGCCGGCGCGGCGGCCGCGGCCGCGGGCGCGCCCGCAGCGGCGACTCCGGCGCGGCGGCACCCGAAGCGGTGCAGGCCGACCTCGGCGCCGCCGACGCCGCGGTCACGCTCGAGGAGCTCGACGACACCGCGCTCCAACGCCGGCGGGGCCGCACCCGCAAGGGACGCCCGGCCGGGCGCTACATGATGGCCGTGCACGTACGCGACGACCGCACCACCCACATCGGCGTGCTCGAGGGGCGCAGCCTGGTCGAGCACTACGTCGGCTCGCTCGAGCCCGACGACACCGCCATCGACGGCAACATCTACCTGGGCAAGGTGCAGAACGTCCTGCCCGGTATGGAGGCCGCGTTCGTCGACATCGGCACGCCGAAGAACGGCGTCCTGTACCGCGGTGACGTCGCCTTCGATCCCAACGACGTCGAGGAGAGCCACCCGCGCATCGAGCGCCTGCTCAAGAACGGCCAGTCCGTACTCGTGCAGGTCACCAAGAACCCGATCGGCGCCAAGGGTGCCCGCCTCACCCAGGAGGTGAGCCTGGCGGGCCGGTTCGTCGTCATGGTCCCGGGCCAACCGGAGACGTACGGCATCTCGAAGCGACTTCCCGACGACGAGCGCAAGCGGCTCCGCCGTGTCCTCGAGGGACTGCGCCCGCCGGACGCGGGGCTGATCGTGCGCACGGCCGCCGAGGGCGCGACGGACGTCGAGCTCCGCCGCGACGTCGAGCGGCTGCGGGCCCAATGGGAGCAGGTCTCGAAGGTCGCGGCGCGGGCCAAGGCGCCGTCGCTCGTGTACCAGGAGCCGACGCTCGTCGTGCGCGTAATCCGTGAGGAGTTCACGAAGGAGTACCGGGGCGTCGTGATCGACGATCGCGACCTGTACGAGCAGGTGCGCGGCTACGTCGACGCGATCGCGCCCGAGCTCGCCGAACGGGTCGAGTACTACGACGCGGAGGAGGAAGGCCTGCCCCTGTACGAGCGCTTCCACGTGCAGGAGCAGCTGCTCAAGGCGCTCGACCGGAAGGTGTGGCTGCCCTCCGGCGGGTCGTTGATCGTGGAGAGCACCGAGGCGCTCACGGTGATCGACGTGAACACGGGCAAGAACGTCGGCCGCACGAACCTCGAGGAGACCGTCTACCGCAACAACCTCGAGGCGGCCGAGGAGGTCGCCCGCCAGCTGCGCCTCCGGGACATCGGCGGGATCATCGTCATCGACTTCATCGACATGGAGATCCGTAAGAACCGGGACGACGTGATGCGTGCCTTCCGCGAGGCACTCGCCCGCGACAAGACCCGCACCCAGGTGTTCGACATCTCCGAGCTGGGGCTGGTGGAGATGACCCGAAAGCGGATCTCCGAGGGCCTGGTCGAGACGTTCAGCCAGACGTGCCCGACGTGCCAGGGCCGCGGCTTCCTCGTCGACGAGTCCCTGCTGCAATGACGGCTCGGGTAGGCTGACCCGGTTTATGTATGCGGTGATCAAGAGCGGCGGCAAGCAGTACCGCGTGGAGGAAGGCGAGCAGCTCGAGGTCGAGCGGCTCGGGGACGCCCGCGAGGTCGAGCTGGCTCCCGTACTCGTCGTCGACGGCGACCGCGTGCTCGCCACGCCGAAGGATCTCGAGGCGGCGCGTGTGAGCGCCCGCGTCGTCACGGAGGTGCGCGGGCCGAAGGTCACCGGCTTCACGTACAAGCCGAAGACGAACAACCGGAAGCGGTGGGGGCACCGGCAGCGGTACTCGGTAATCGAGATCACCGGTATCTCGGCCGGCGGCGCCCCGAGGAAGGCCCCGGCCACGAGGAAGGCCCCGGCCACGAAGAAGGCGCCGGCCACGAAGAAGGCGCCCGCAACCAAGAAGGCGACGGCGACGAAGAAGACCGCGGCCACGAAGCGGCCGCCGAAGAAGGCGTAGGTCGACATGTCGAAGAAGAAGGGCGCGTCCTCCTCCAGGAACGGCCGCGATTCCGCCTCGCAGCGACTGGGCGTGAAGGTCACGACGGGAACGAGCGTGCGCGCCGGGGCGATCATCGTGCGTCAGCGCGGCACCAGGTTCCACCCCGGCGACAACGTGCGCCGCGGCAGCGACGACACACTGTTCGCCACCACCGACGGCGTCGTCCGCTTCGGGCAGCGCAAGGGCCGCAAGCTCGTCGACGTCGTCTGACTCTCTGGTCGCACGTGCTTGCGCACGTGCTCCAGCCAACAGACTTCGTTCTCCGGGGCCGGGAAACCCCGGCCCCTGCCGCAGGTGCCCTTTCAAGGTCGCGCGGAGGCGGCGGTTCGTATCCTGGCGTCGTGAGCGAGTTCGTCGACGAAGCGCAGGTCAACCTGCGGGGTGGTGACGGAGGCGCTGGCGCCATGTCGTTCCGTCGCGAGGCCCACGTCCCCCGCGGCGGGCCCGACGGCGGCGACGGCGGCAAGGGCGGGGACGCCGTCCTGCGCGCCGACCGCAATGTCGCGTCGCTGCTCGCGTTCCGGGACCATCCGCACCGGCGGGCAGCCTCCGGTGCGCACGGCGCCGGGAAGCGCCGGAAGGGTGCCGTCGGCGACGACCTGATCGTGACCGTCCCCGAGGGCACCGTCGTCAAGACGCGCGACGGCGCCGTCGTCGCCGACCTGGTGAGCCACGGCGACAGCTACGTCGGGGCGCAGGGCGGACGCGGTGGCCGCGGCAACGCGCGCTTCCTGTCGAACGCACGCCGGGCGCCGAGCTTTGCCGAGCAGGGCGAGTACGGCGAGGAGGAGTGGTTCCGCCTCGAGCTCCGCCTCATGGCCGACGCCGCCCTCGTCGGGTTCCCGAACTCCGGCAAGTCGACGCTCATCTCGGCGGTCAGCGCCGCCCGGCCGAAGATCGCCGACTACCCGTTCACGACCCTCGAGCCGCACCTCGGCGTGGTGCGCGCCCAGGACCACGAGTTCGTGCTCGCCGACATCCCTGGACTCGTCGAGGGCGCCGCCGAGGGCCGCGGGCTGGGCCACCGCTTCCTCCGGCACGTCGAACGCGCCCGCGTCCTCGTGTTGCTGCTCGACCTCGCCCGCATCGACGACGACGCCGAGACCCCCGCCGAGCAGGAGCGCGTGCTGCTCGCCGAGCTCGGCCGGTACCGGCCCGAGCTGCTCGAGCGGCCCCGCCTCGTAGTCGGCAGCAAGGCCGACGTCGCGTTGCACGACTTCAACGGCTTCCGTGTCTCGGCGGTGACGCACGAGGGGCTCGACGAGCTCGTCGGAACGCTCGGCGCGATGGTCGCCGACGCCCGGGCGGCCGAGCCCGAACGCGAGCCCTTCGTCGTGCTGCGCCCGGTGGAGGAGGGGTTCTCCGTCGCCCGGGACGGCGACGGCGCGTGGAGGGTCACGGGCAAGACCGCGGAGCGGGTCGTCGCCATGGCCGACCTCACGAACGAGGAGGCGGTCGCCTACGTACAGGACCGGTTCCGGCGCATGGGCGTCGAGCGGGCTCTGGCGCGCGCGGGCGCCCGCGAGGGGGACATGGTGCGGGTCGGCCCCGTCGAGCTCGAGTACATCGAAGGCGTCGTCTGATGGCACGGGGCGGCGCGCCGCGCACGAAGGTCGTCGTCAAGGTCGGGTCGTCGTCGATCACCACCGAGCGGGGCGACCTCGACGACAACGCCGTCTTCAAGCTCTGCGGCGAGCTCGCCGCCACGCACCACGCCGGCCACGAGATCGTGCTCGTCTGCTCGGGCGCCATCGCGGCCGGACTCCCGGCCCTGGCGATGCCCGCCCGCCCGACCGACGTCGGCATCCTCCAGGCCGTCGCCGCCGTCGGTCAGCCCAAGCTCATGGAGCGCATCGGCGGGATCCTGTCCGAGCACGGGCTCGTCGCGGGGCAGGTGCTGTTGACGCCCCACGACTTCGTGCAGCGGGCGCAATACCTCCATGCCCGCGAGACCCTCCGGCGGCTCCTCGACCTCGGCGTCATCCCGATCGTGAACGAGAACGACACCGTCGCCGACGACGAGATCCGCTACGGCGACAACGACCGGCTGGCGGCGCTCGTGTCACACCTCGTGGGCGCGGACCTGCTCGTGATGCTGACCGACACACCCGGGCTGTTCACCGCCGACCCGCGCCTCGATGCCGAAGCGTCGCTCATCGAGGAGATCGCCGAGGTGGACGCGGCGCTCGAGGCCGTCGCCGGCGCGTCCGGCACGCCCCGCGGTAGCGGCGGCATGGCGAGCAAGCTGGCGGCGGCGAAGATCGCGGCGTGGTCGGGCGTGCGCGCCGTGATCGCTTCCGCCGAGTCGCCGTCGGTCGTGCTCGACGCGATCGCCGGGAAGCCCGTCGGCACCGTCATCCGCCCGCGGCAGCACCGGCTGCCGAGCCGGAAGCTGTGGATCGCGTTCGCGCAGGGCGCGTCGGGCCGTGTGATTGTGGACGACGGCGCCCGGCGCGCGTTGACCCATGACGGCCGCTCCCTGCTGCCGGCCGGTGTGCGCGGCGTCGACGGTCGCTTCGAGGCCGACGAGGCGGTCGAGGTCGTCGGCGAGGACGGGCGGCCGTTCGCGAAGGGCCTGGCGCGTGTGTCCGGCGACGCGCTCCGAACGATCGCCGGTCGCCGGACGAGCGAGCTGCCCGACGGCACCCCGCACGAGGTCATCCACCGCGACGACCTCGTCGTGCTGCCCTGACGCCGGGCCCGGGGCGTTTCCGCAGGCCGCCCTTGCGCGGGCGCGTGGCGTCCGTCACACTACGATCCGCAACGACGCCACTCGGTCCTCGTCGCCGGCCGACGGGGGGAGGGCCCTCGCTCGGAGGGCCTGAAACGGCCGGCGAGGAGCGGGGGACGGCAGTGGGGTCGGACGACCGTGCCGAGGCGGATGGCTGCGCCAGCGGCAGCGCCTCCGCCGTACGGAAGCCCGGCCTCGCTGCCCCCCCGAGCTCGCAATCAAGAACTAGACCGCGCGGTCAAGGTTTACACTCGCCCCCATGTCCGAGCGCTCCGGGGTCGTCGCGCTCGGCCGTCGAGCCCGTGACGCGTCCCGGGAGCTCGCCGCGGCGTCGACGGCCGAGAAGGATCTCGCGCTGCTCACCGCCGCCGACCTCCTCGGCGAGGGGACGCCGGAGATCCTCGCCGCCAACGCCACCGACCTCGAGCAGGCCGAGTCGTGCGGGATGGCCGCAGGCCCGCTCGACCGCCTGCGGCTGACCGAGGCGCGCGTCGCCGGCATGGCGGCCGGGCTGCGCAAGGTGGCGGCGCTGCCCGACCCCGTGGGCGAGGTGCTCGAAGGATGGGTCCGGCCCAGCGGGATCGAGATCCACCGGGTCCGCGTTCCCCTGGGCGTGGTGGCGATCATCTACGAGAACCGTCCCAACGTCACGAGCGACGCCGCCAGCCTGTGCCTGAAGTCCGGCAACGCGGCGCTGTTGCGCGGCTCGGGCTCGGCCGTGCGGTCGAACGTCGCCGTCGCCGGGGTGCTGCGCGAAGCGCTGCAGAAGACGGGCCTGCCCGAGGACGGCGTGGTCCTCGTCGAGGACGTGTCGCACGAGACGGCCGTCGAGGTCATGCGCCTCACCGACTTCGTCGACTGCCTCATCCCACGCGGCGGGTCCGACCTGATCGCCAGCGTTCGCGAGTACGCCACCGTGCCCGTGATCATCGACGGCGACGGCAACTGCCACGTGTACGTGGACGCCGCCGCCGACCTCGACGAAGCGCTCCGGATCACCGTCAACGCGAAGACCGACCGCACCAGCGTGTGCAACGCGGCCGAGTCGCTCGTCGTGCACGAGGGGGTCGCCGATGCCTTCCTGCCGCGCGTCTGCGGCGCGCTCGCCGAGCGGAAGGTCGAGCTGGTCGGCGACGAACGGGCCCGCGCCCGATGGCCGGCGATGGGCGTCGCCACCGACGACGACTTCGGGCGCGAGTACCTCGCGTTGAAGCTGAGCGTGGCTGTCGTCGACACGCTCGACGACGCCGTCACGCACGTGAACCGGTTCGGCACCGGCCACACCGAGGCGATCGTGACAAGCGACCTCAACGCCGCCCGTCGCTTCTCCACCGGCGTCGACGCCGCCGTCGTCATGGTGAACGCGTCGACGCGGTTCACCGACGGCGAGCGCTTCGGCTTCGGCGCCGAGATCGGCATCTCGACGCAGAAGCTGCACGCCCGCGGCCCCATGGGCCTGCGCGAGCTGACCACGTACAAGTACCTCGTGTGGGGCGACGGCCAGGTGGTCGAGTGACCCGCAACCCCCTGATGTCAGGAGCCTGATGGCCGACCGCTTCAAGTCCGTCGACGATGTCGTCGAGCGACTCCGCACCGTCGACTACCTCGCCGACCCGAACATCGCCGGCGTCGTGTACCTCGCTGACCGGCTCGAGAAGCCCATCCTCGTGGAAGGGCCCGCCGGCGTCGGCAAGACCGAGCTGGCCAAGGCGCTGGGCGACGTGACCGGGGCGCGCCTGATCCGGCTCCAGTGCTACGAGGGCCTCGACGAGTCGAAGGCCCTCTACGAGTGGAACTACAAGAAGCAGCTGCTGCGGATCCAGGCCGATCGGGAGCACGAGACGAGCTGGGCCGAGGTCGAGTCCGACATCTTCTCCGAGCCGTTCCTGCTCACCCGTCCGCTCCTCGAAGCGATCCGCGCCGAGGAGCCGATCGTGCTCCTGATCGACGAGGTCGACCGGGTCGAGATCGAGACCGAGGCGTTGCTGCTCGAGGTGCTGTCGGACTTCCAGGTCTCGATTCCCGAGCTCGGCACGATCGCGGGCAAGCAGCGCCCGCTCGTGGTCATGACGTCGAACAACACCCGTGAGCTGTCCGAGGCGCTGAAGCGGCGCTGCCTGTACCTCCACCTCGACTACCCCGATCTCGAGCGCGAGAAGGACATCGTCCGGGTGCGCGTCCCGGAGGTGGACGACGAGCTGGCCGAGCAGGTCGCGCGGGTGGTCCGCTCCGTGCGCCAGCTCGAGCTGAAGAAGGCCCCGTCGATCTCCGAGACGATCGACTGGGCGAGGACGCTGCTGTATCTAGGCAAGAACGAGATCGATCCCGAGGTCATCGGCGAGACGCTGCACGTGCTGCTCAAGTACCAGTCGGACATCGCCAAGGCCCGGAAGGAGCTCCAGGTCGAGGGCGGGCCGCTGCCGGCGCGCTCGCCGTGACGCCGTGCACCACGTGAACCCGGCGAAGCTGAACGACGCCATGTCGAGGTTCGGGCCCGTCGACGCCCCGCCGTCCGGCGATCGCGAGTCGATGCTCGACGTGCTGCAGGGCTTCATCCACGAGCTGCGCGCCGCCGGGCTCCCGGTGTCAATGACCGAGAACCTCGATGCCATGCGCGCCGTCGAGCACGTCGACATCGGCGAGCGCGACACGTTCAAGGCCGCGCTCGGAGCGACGCTCGTCAAACACCACCATCACTGGCGGGCCTTCGAGACCGTCTTCGACGTCTACTTCTCCCTGCACGCCGCCGGCATCGGCGAGGAGGGGGAGGACGGCCAGCCGTTCGACCTCGAGTCCATGGAGGCGATGCGGGCCCAGGGCGGCGGCGCCATGGGCGAGGTCTCACCGGAGGAGCTGGCGCAGATGCTCCTCCAGGCGCTGATGA
>DATFXK010000328.1:0-8981 GCA_035316005.1 Acidimicrobiia bacterium
CTGCAGTCCGATCCGCCCGATCAGCCGGAATCACCACACCTCTCCCTCGACGAGCTTCTGTTCGGCGCGGTGTCGACGAACTGGGCCCGCGGGCCTGAGGTGGTTCCGGAAGGGTCGGCGCGTCCGGCGCTCATCGACGCGCTGGTTCAGGGGATCGTCGTCGACGAGGACGAGCCCGCCCACGAGGACGTCTTCCTCGACGAGGACCGGTTCGTCGCCGAGGACGAGTTCGGCGAGCCCGACCTGTTCGTCGAACCGGACGAGCTCGTCAACGAAGACGAATCGGCCGACGACGACACGATCGTCGCCGAGCCGGCGTACCTCGAGGATGCGCCCGAACCGAGCGGGCGCGAGCGCGGGCGGCGGCGAGCATGGGTGTTGGCCGGACTCGTCACCCTGATCCTCGCCACGGGGGCTGTCGCCGGAACCGTTGTCGTCGGCGGCGCGGCCGACTCTGCGCCGCGCAAGAAGGGCGACTCGGATCGCAAGGAGCCGATCACCACGACGACGCCGGCCGTGCCCACGACCGCGCTTGCGTCCACGGCGCCGCCCGCGACCACCGCGCCCGTCATCATGGCGACGACACGCGGCTCCGTGCCCGTACCCCCGGTCCAGCCGGCGCCGCCCGCGCCGCCGCCTCCGGCACCGACGACGTCACCGCCGGCGACGACGTCATCCCCGACGACGTCACCCCCGACGACGACGTCTGCTCCGTGATCGCGGGGGTGAGGGCAGCGCCCTCGAGTCAGCTCGGGCGGACGGCGTCGACCACGCTGCCCGTTCCGCCGACGAACCTCACCGCGTCGGGGTTGTTGCGGTAGCTCGTGGCGTGCACGTAGCCGCCGCCGACCCAGATCCCCACATGCGCGCTCCAACTGCTACTGGTGATGAGGTCACCGGGCTGGAGCTGGCTGATGTCGACGTGGGGGAAGGCGGCACCCTGCGCGCCGGAGGTCGTCGGGATGTCGAGCCCGCCCGCCCGCCACGCGCTCGTCGTCAGGCCCGAGCAGTCGAAGCAGTTCGGACCGAAACGCTCGGACGTGTTGCAGTACGGCTTCCCGACTTGCGCCTGCGCGAACGCCGCCGCCGCGCCCGCGCCGCCGCTGCCCAGAGGCGCAGGGCCCCGCAAGGACACGGCGCGGCCCGCCGTCTGCCGCTTGAGCTCGGCTTCGATCTCGCCCTTCACCTGATCGAGCAGGCCCTGTTGCGTGGAAGCCGCCGCGTCGGCGTCCGCCTTGGCGGCGGCCACCGCGTCTCGCTCGGCCTGCGCGTCGGCGCGGACCTTGTCGAGCTCCGCCCGCTGGGCGGCGAGCTGCCGCACGAGGTCGTCGTCGTGGCCGGCGGCGACGTCCCCGTACTTCGAGCGCGCCGAGAGGTCGTTGGCATCCTGGGCGTTCAAGGCGTCGAACGGTCCCACCGCGCCGGCGGCCTTGTAGAACGCCGCCGCCCGGCCGTTGATCAACGCCTTGATCGCGTTGATGTTGTCCTGGACCGCCTGGACGCGGGCGTTGGCGTCGGCGAGCTTCGCCTCCGCCGCCTGCAGCGGCCGGATGAGCGAGGCCACCTTGTCGTTGGCGGCGTTGAGGTCCCGTTCGATCTGGGCTGCCTTCGCCTGGATGTCCTGGGTGGGTTGACCGGTCGCGTATCCGGGGAAGAGAAGGGTGAGTGCGAGTCCGAGGACGAGCACCGAGATGATCCGGATGTGCCGGGTCCTCATCAGGTGGGATCTCCTTGGCTGTCTCCGCCGTCAGCCTGGACCGCATTGCCCCCGGGACCGGGCCCGGAAACAACAAACCCCTACGCCACCGACTGCTCAGGACGTGCGGGGTCGGCGAACCCTAGACCGATGCCGAAACTCGTCGCCACCCCGCGCGAACCGGCTGGTCAGCGGGGCGCTCTGGGGCGATCGGGCCGGTTCGTGGGGCGGAGCAGTCAGGCGGGCCAGCCCGGCGTCGGCGCCGGGTCACCGGGCCCGGTGACCTCGGGCACGGTCCAGGCCATCGCCTTGCCGACCTCGCGCGCCACGCGCTGCCACTCGCGCGGGTCCCACCCCTCGGCCGCGGCCACGAGCGTCGTGTCCTGGCGGAGGTGCACGAACGCCGGCAGTCGCTCGAGGCCGAGGCTCTGGACGAGCGCCCTGTCGGGGTCGACGAACACGAGGGCCTCGTCGGCGGCGTCGGCCAGCACACGGCGCGCGACCTCCGGCGGGCCGGCGACGCAGTAGGCCGTCCGGCAGTCGGCGTCGCGGAACGTGCGGAAGATCCTCCGCGCGACCGGCAGCCACGCGGACGCCTCGGGGCGCGCCGGGAGGATCACGAGCGTGAGGTGGAACATCGTCGACCAGTCGTCGAGCGTGCGGGTGACGCCCTTCAGGCTCGTGAGCTTCAACGACGGGTCGGGGTTCTTGGCCACGAATCGAGAACGTAGCCCAGGGATAGTGTCCCCCCATGGCCGCGAGGCGCGACGTCATCAAGATGAACGACAACGAGATGCGGTCGTTCCTCGAGGCCGGCCGCGACCTCCAGGTCGCCTCGATCAACGCCGACGGGACGCCGCACCTGGTCACGATGTGGTACGTGCTGCGGGACGGTGAGATCGCGTTCTGGACGTACCGCAAGTCGCAGAAGATCGTGAACCTGCAGCGCGACCCGAGGCTGTCGGTGCTCGTCGCCACCGGCGACAAGTACGAGGAGCTCAAGGGCGTGTCGATCATCGGCCGCGCCGAGATCGTCGACGATCCCGAAGAGGTGCTCGGCTACGGCGAGGCCGTCTACGAGCGCTACTGGGGGCCGCTGAACGACACCGTGCTCGAAGGCGTGCGGGCGATGGGCGCCAAGCGGGTCGTCATCGTCGTGAAGCCGGAGAAGATCCTGAGTTGGGACCACAGCAAGTTGGGGGGTGCGTACTGATGGGCGAGATGGTCACGTTCCCGAGCAACGGTGGTGAGGCGCAGGGCTACCTGGCGGTTCCGGCGGGCGGGCAAGGCCCGGGTGTCGTCGTGATCGAGGAGTGGTGGGGGCTCAACCAACAGATCAAAGAGGTGTGCGATCGATATGCGAGTGCGGGGTTCGTCGCGCTCGCGCCCGACGTCTACGGCAGAGAGGTTCCGATCGGCGAGCCCGACGAGGCCGCGCAGATGATGATGGCGCTGAACATCGAGAAGGCGGCCAACGATCTCACCGGCACGGTCGACTACTTGCAGCAGAGCGACGCCGCGACCGGGAGTGGGATCGGCGTGGTCGGTTTCTGCGCAGGCGGCGGACTCGCGCTGTGGCTGGCAACGCTCCGGCCCGACGCCGTGAAGGCGGTCGTGCCCTATTACGGCATCGTCCCATGGCCGGACGTCCAACCCGACTACTCCAAGCTGCCGGCCGCGGTGCAGGGTCACTACGCCGAGAACGACGACTTTGCCGACCCCGAGACGGTGCGCGGCTTCGAGCAGCAGCTGAAGGACCTGGGCAAGAAGCCCGACTTCTACTTCTACCCGGGAACCGACCACGCGTTCTCGAACCACCACCGCCCCGACGTCTTCCACGAAGACCACTCCGAGACGGCGTGGCGGCGCACGATCGACTTCTTCCGCGAGCAACTCGCCTGAGCGACGCGCTCAGCCGAAGCCGATGGCCTTCAGCATGCTCGGGGGCATCTCGTCGCGGCCCTCGGCGAGGAGGGCGGCGCGCTCGACGTTGATGGCGTCGCGGTCGCGCTCGAGCCAGTCGTCCCACGGGCCGGTCGGGATCGCGCTCGGGTCACCCTTGGCGTCGACGCACGCCTCCAGGTAGGCCTGCAGCTCGCGCACCTCACGCTCGCCGCCGACCGGCCCGTGCCCGGGCACGATCGTGTCGGCGAGGTCGACGACGGCGTCGAGCATGGCGGCCCACTTCGCCGGATCGCCCTGGAACGCGAGCGGCGTCACGCCGAAGAAGCACAGGTCGCCCGGGAAGCACACGTCGGCGTCGGCGACGAGCACGATCACGTCGCCCTCGGTGTGCCCGCTGGCCGGAAGCACCTCGATCCGCGGCGTGAGCGACGCCGCCCCGTCGATCAGGTGCGTGGCCGGCCGCGTCCCGAGCTCGGCGAGGTCGTCGAACTCCTCGTCGAACGCGCTCATGAACGACTTGTACGCCTCGATCGGCATCTGCTGGTCGAGCACCGCGCTCGTCTGCGGCGACGCGAACACGCCCGCGTGCGGGAACGCCTTCGTGCCCCCGACGTGGTCGATGTGGCCGTGCGTCAGCACGATCCGCCGCATGGGCACCTCGAGCGCCTTCACCGCCTCGGCGAAGGGCTCCCACTGTGAGCGCACCATCATCGTGTCGACGATCGTCACGCCGTCCTCGTCGACGATGACGCCCGCGTTGCTCACACCCGACTCGCCGCCGGGCTGGAGCCACACGTACACGCCGTCGGCGATCTCGTGGAGGGTGCGAACGGGAGCGGATTGCGCCACGAACCGAGCGTATAGCTACCCTCTGGCCTTATGTCCGAGCGCTCGCGCAACCTGCCCCGCCGTTCCTGTCTGTCCGTGCCCGGCTCCAGCGAGAAAATGCTGGGCAAGGCTCCCAACCTCGGCGCCGACATGGTCTTCCTCGACCTCGAGGACGCCGTCGCTCCGCTCGAGAAGGAGGCCGCCCGCGACAAGGTCGTGAAGGCGATCAACGACCTCGACTGGGGCGACACCGTCCTCTGCGTCCGCGTCAACGCGTGGGATACGAAGTGGACCTACCGCGACGTCATCCACGTCGTCGAAAACGCCTCCGAGCGGCTCGACGAGATCATGCTGCCGAAGGTGCAGTCGGCCGCCGACGTCCAAGCGCTCGACATGCTCCTCACGCAGATCGAGGAGACGGCGGGGCGGAAGAGCCAGGTCGGGATCGAGCCGCAGATCGAGACGGCGCGCGGCCTCATCAACGTCGAGGAGATCTGCGCCGCGTCGCCGCGGCTCGAGACGATCGTGTTCGGCCCGGCCGACTTCGCGGCGTCCACAGAGATGCCGGTCCTCACCGGCGGCGTGCAGATCGCCGAGTATCCCGGCGACCACTTCCACTACGTGTTCTCGAAGATCCTCATGGCCGGGCGTGCCAACGGCCTGCAGGTGATCGACGGTCCGTACCTGAAGATCCGCGAGCTCGACGCCCTGCGCGACTACGCGATGCGCACCCGCATCCTCGGGTACGACGGCAAGTGGGCACTGCACCCCGACCAGGTGAAGGTCATCAACGAGGTGTTCACGCCCACGCAGGAGCAGTTCGACCACGCCATCGACCTGCTGGCGGCGTACGAGAAGGCCACGACCGAGGGCGACCCCGGGGAGCGCAAGGGCGCGGTCATGTTCGGCGACGAGATGATCGACGAGGCCAGCCGCAAGATGGCCACGAAGTTCCTGCGCCGGGGCGAGCGCGCCGGGATGACGCGCAGCAGCGACACCGACTAGCCGACTCGCACTCGCCGAGCCGGGTGGGCACCATGGGCGCATGGACCCGCTCGTGCTCGTGGGTCTCCCGCTCCTGCCGGTGGCGCTGGTGCTCTGGATGCGCCGCCGCCACCCGGACGTCCCTCGCGGCTGGCAGCTGTCGCAGAGCGAGGCCGCGATCCTGCACCGCCGCCTGCATCGTTGCGTCGACGAGACACGCCGCGCCGTCAGCCGCGCCGGGACGGCTGTCCCCGTCGAGCAGCTCAAGTCGCTGACCGAGGACCTCTACGACCAAGCAGTTGCCATCGACCGGAAGCTCGTCGAGGCGTCGAAGCTCCCGCAGGGGAAGCGGAATCGCACTCTCATCGAGATCAAATACCGCATCATCGAGACTGAGCGCATGGCTGCCCGAGTACGTGCGCTCGCCGTCGACATGGCGCAACCGCGCGTCGCGGACACCGACGAGGGGCTCGACCGTCTCCGGGACCGCCTCGACGCTCTCGACGAGGCGCGGCGGGAGGCGCACGGGATCGGCCGTCCCCCGACCATCCACGAACCGGAGCAGGGCGGCTCGTAGAGTCGGCCGGAGCCCGGCGGGCAGGATCGCCGGGCACGCGCGGGGGCATGACCACGACCGCAGTCGACGTCGCCACGACCGAGCACGACCCCGACCTCGAACGCTTCTGGCAACGGGATCCGAGGTCGGCGAAGGGGCTGCGCCGCGCCAAGCGCAAGGAGCGGTGGGCGCGCCGCTCGCCCGGCTACCGCTTCTTCCTCCGGGCGCTCCCGCTGGCCGCGTTCCTGCTGATGTTCCAGGCCGGCTGGTCGTACGTCCACGCGCTCACGGCGCCGGGCACCGACCCGTGGAGCGTGCGCAGCGTCGAATGGGTCCGCGACCACGGCGGCGGCGGCATCGTGAACCGGATCGAGCACTGGTGGTACACGAACCACCCGCCGCCCGTGGGCGGACGGCCCGAGCACGGCCTCCCGAGGTCGGCGAAGCCCGGCGGCGAAGCGATCGGCAAGCACGCCAAGGTGCTCAATACGCCGACACCGACCGCGCCGCCGGCACCGCCCCACCTCGCGCCACCGGGCAACCTCCCGCCGTTCACGACGCCGTTGCCGGGCGAAGGCGTGTGGAGCCCGACCGGGCGCACTGTGAAGGGCCTCCCGGGCGTGTACGCGACGTTCATGCGCCCCGATCCGGTGCACACCAGCCTCGTGACCGGCATCGCGTGGATGGACACGAAGCTGCTGCGCGGGGTGTTCGTGCCCGGGCTACAGGAGCCGGGCGGCGGTCCCAACCCGTGGGGCTCGCAGATCCCGCAGGACCAGCGGGCCGGCATCGTCGCCGCCTTCAACTCCGGGTTCAAGATGAACGGCGCCCGCGGTGGCTACTACACGGACGGGGAGATGGTGAAGCCGCTGCGTGAGGGCGCGGCGTCACTCGTGATTCTCCAGGACGGGACGATCAACGTCGGCATGTGGGGACGCGACTTCGCCATGGACCCCAACATCAAGACCGTGCGCCAGAACCTCGACCTCATGGTCGACGGGGGGCAGGCGGTGCCGGGTCTCGACTCCGACACCAACGACAGGTGGGGCGCGACGCTCGGCAACAAGGTGTTCGTGTGGCGCTCCGCCGTGGGCGTGGACGCCCATGGCGGGCTCCTCTACGTCGGCGGGAACGGCCTGAACGCGAAGACGCTCGGCGACCTGCTCGTGCGCGCCGGCGCGGTGCGCGCCATGGAGCTCGACATCAACTCGCAGTGGGTGAGCTACTACACGTACGACCAGGTGTATCCGGATCCCACGGCCGTCCAGGGTCACAAGCTCCTGCCCGACATGCCGCGAGGCGACGACCGCTACCTGCAGCCGGGCGAACGCGACTTCTTCGCCATGTTCGCCCGGTAAGGCGCGTCAGCCGATGCGTCGCTCCTGCACCAGCCAGTTGTTGTCGTCGGGATCGCTGAACGACACGAACGACCCGTAGTCCTCGCGTTCCGGATGCAGCCCGGGCTCCTGTCCCTCGGGCCCGAAGTGGAAGAAGTCGCTCACGTCGATGCCGCGTTCGAGGAGCTCGGCCCGCGCCGCTTCGATGTCGCCGACGACCAAGGTCGTGGCCTGTGCGGATCCGGGCGCCGCCGTGGTCAGGCCCTTGCCCACGATGATCGAGCACGCCGATCCCGAGGGAGTCAACTGCACGATGCGGAAGTTCTCGTTCGGCTGCGTGTCGACGTCAGCGTTGAAGCCGAGCTGCTCGTAGAACGCCTTGGCGCGGTCCACGTCGGCGACGGGAAGGACCATCACCTCGAGCTTGTAGTCCACGCTGCGATCTTCTCCTGTGCTCAGACGCCGACGCGCTCGAGCGCCTGTTCGGCGAGCCGGCGGGCGATGACCCGCAGGCACAGCGTCTCGTCGGCGCCCTCGAAGATCGACAGCACACGCGCGTCGACGAAGTACCGGGACACCGGGAACTCCTCCGCGTACCCCATGCCCCCGTGAAGCTGCATCGCCTCGCGCGTCACCCACTCGGCGGCGCGGCACACGTAGGCCTTCACCATCGACGCCTGGAGGGCGCCTTCGCCCTTGGCCATGCGGCGGGCCACGTCGTAGGCGAACTGCCGCCCGGCCTGGATGAGCACGGCCATACGGGCGAGCTTCGCCTGGCTCAGCTGGTAGTCGAACACGGACTGGCCGAACACGCGGCGCTCCTGCGCGTAGGCCAGCCCTGCTTCGAACGCGGCTTGCATGAGCCCCACGGCGCGGGCCGCCGTCTGCAGGCGACCATTCTCGAACCCTTCCATCTGCAGGTAGAAGCCGCGACCGAGGCCGGCCTCGCCGCCGACGACGTTCTCGGCGGGCACGAGCCAGTCGTCGAACGCGACCTCGTAGGAGTGCATGCCGCGGTACCCGAGCGTGTCGATGGCGCGGCCCTCGACCTTGCCTCCGCCCGGCTGCTCGAACGCGAACGCGTGTCCGGAAGCGGGCTCCTTCTCGACGACGAACAGCGACAGGCCGCGGTGTCCGGAGGTGCGGTCGGGGTCGGTGCGGGCGAGCAGCATGAGGACGTTGGCCCGGCCCGCGAAGGTCGCCCACGTCTTCACGCCGCTGATGCGGTACCTGTCGTCGCCGGGCGTGGCCGTCACCTTGATGTGGGCGACGTCGGAGCCGTAGTCGGGCTCGGTGACCATCACGCCCACCATCAGCTCGCCGCTGGCGATGCCCGGCAGCCAGCGTCGCTTCTGCTCCTCGGTGCCGCCCTGCACGATGGCCCGGGTCAGGATCTCGGGCCGGGTGATGAGCGATCCGCCCACGCCGAGCGAGCCCCACGACAGCTCTTCGGTGGCCACGACCATGCCGAGGTAGTCGTGCTCGCCGCCGGAGGCGAAGCCGCCGTACTCCTCGGGGACCGACAGGCCGAAGCCGCCGATCTCGGCCAGGCCGGCGATGACGTCTTCGGGGATGTCGGCGTTCGTGCGGTGGACGTGCTCGGCGACGGGCCGCACCTTCTCCTCGGCGAAGCGGTGGAAGGTCTCGCGGACGAGCTCGAAGTCGTCGGACAGGT
>DATFXK010000329.1:0-6394 GCA_035316005.1 Acidimicrobiia bacterium
CGGTAGAACGCGAGGTCGGCGTCCGTGTAGTACCCGATCCAGTACTCGTCGTTCTCGCCGGAGCGCAGCCACCCGTCCCAGCGGCCGTCGTTGTACTGCACGCGACCGCCCTCGAAGGAGTGGTCGGGGTCCGGATGCGCGCAGCCCTGGAACTCGCGCCAGTGCGAGGTCGTGTGCGGCACGTCCGAGCGGTCGAAGAACGTGAGCCCCGCCTGCCGGCCGTTCGCGCCCGGCACCCACCCGAGGTAGTGGTCGAACGACCGGTTCTCCATCATCACGACGACTACGTGGTCGATGCCCGACTGCTCGGGTGAGGGCAGGCGGCCGGGGAGCAACCGGTCGTGGCGGCCCAGGTCGAGGGCGCGCGCCAATTGGGTGCGGCCGAGCGTGGCGGCGCCCGCCACGCCGGCCAGGGCGCGGAGGAACTCACGGCGCGTGGGCGACATGCCTGAACTGTGGCATATGTGTCGTTTGCGCGCCGAGCCCAGCGGGCCCGGTTCGACGAGGGTTCACCCTGCCGACGGCAAGGTGTTGTCTAGCGGGCACCCTCCAGGTCGAGCAGGAAGGCCTTGCGCTCGGGACCGCCGCCGTAGTTCCCGACGCCGCCGGCGGCGGGCACGACCCGATGGCACGGCACGACGATCGCAACGGGGTTGGAGCCCACCGCGTTGCCGACGGCCCGGGCCGCGGTCGGCTTCCCCACCTGCTGGGCGAGGGCGCCGTACGTTGTGACGTGTCCGGTCGGGATGCGCGCCGTCGCTTCGAGCACGCGGCGGCGGAAGCCGCTCGTGAGCGACCAGTCGACGGCGAGGTCGAAGGCCCGGCGGCGGCCGGCGAAGTATTCGTCGAGCTCACGACGGACCGGGTCGAGCCGCGCCGGCGCCTCGACGACGCGGGGCGAGATGCGTTCGGCGAGCTCGTCGAGCACCCGCTCGGGGTCGAACGCCAGCCGAACCAGGCCCTTCGGCGTCACCGCCACGAACAGGTCGCCGACGGGCGAGTCGACCGTGGACACGGCCACGTCGACGAGGCCGGCGCGGTCGGCGGCGGCGACGGTGGTGACGGCCGCGGCCGCCGCGGCGGCGTCGACGTCGACGGCCGCGCCGCGCCGGAGGGCGGCTTCGAGATCAGACAGCTCGCTGTTCGTCATCTGCGTACTCCTTTCGTAGGTGCGCGAGCCCTTCGCGCACGTTCTGGCGCGCCGCCGCCTCGGAGATGTCGAGGATGCGCCCCACCTCGCGGAACGGGAGGTCGGAGACGAACCGCAGCACGATGGCGGCGCGCTGCTTTGGTGGGAGCTCACCGACCGCTTGCCACAACCCGGGGTCGGGGACCGTGACCGCCGGCGCCGGCCGCTCGGGCAGGTCGGCCGCCGGGACTGGCCGCCGGGCCCGCCCGCGGTGGGCGTCGATGGCCTTGCGGTGGGCGATCGTCAGCACCCACGCCCGGAGGTTCGAGCCGTCCTCGAGCCGCGGGTACGCGCGGAGGGCGGCGATGAAGGTCTCCTGCAGGCAGTCGTCGGCGGCGTCGGGCCCGACCGAGAAGACGAGGAACCGGTAGACGGAGTCCCGGTGGTTCTCGAGGAAGGTCTGGAACGGGGGTGGCCTCACACTCTCTTCAACGCCCGGAGGGCCGGATTCGTGAGATCGGTTCGCGGAATTTCTCCTATTTCGTCGCCGTGGGTGCTACGGGACCCCCGAGCCCGTGCGTGAGCGGGAGCGGCGTGGCCGCGAGCAGGAACTCGTGGACTCCGTCGGCGGCGCAGTCCGCCGCGAGCTCGTCGAGGTCCCAGAGCTGGCCCTGCACGAGACCCAGGTCGCGCAGGTCGATCATGTGCACGGGCAGGAGCACGGCCGGATCCTCGGGCGGCCAGACCTCGAACACGAGGGTGTCGGTCGCGACGGCGGCCACCTCCTTGTCGTGCAGGTACTCGGTCGCGCCGACGCCGATGCCGGGGCTTGGGTCGCTGAAGCGCTGGCGGTCGCCGCGGCGCAGCCACTCCATCTGACCGGTGCGCACGAGGAGGATGTCGCCGGATTCGACGGACACACCCGCCTGGCGCTCGGCGGTGGCCAGGTCCTCGCCGGTGATCGCGTGCGCGTCCTCGAAGTACTCGACGCCGAGGAGACGGGCGATGTCCAGCAGCACGCCGCGCGTCACGATCGGGCCGAACTGATCGATGCCGAGCCGCGCCGCGCCGGCCTCGGTGACGACCGTGTCGGGCGTGTCGTTGTACAGCAGTCCCTCGTAGCCAGCGTGCGCCAGCGCGTCCCAGTGCGTCGCCGCTTGTGCACCCATCTCGACGACGTCGTCGCTCGTCGTGAAGTCGCTCGGGTCGCCCGTGTACGCGGCGTTCACCGCCGTCATCATTCGCTTGGGGTTGACGCGGCCGGGAATGGCGCCGGTCTGCGGGCCGTCCTCGTCGAACGGGATCGCGAGCGAGAACGTCACACCCCGCCGGACGGTGGCCACCCCGCGCCGCACCGCCTCGGGTGTGATGAAGTTCAGCGTCCCCCGCTGGTCGTCGGCACCCCACCGCCCCCGGTTCGAGAGCCGCTTCGCGAGCTCCTTCAGCTCGGGCGGCAGCGGCATGCGATCACGTCGACGCGTACTGCTTGCGGAGCTCGTGCTTGAGGACCTTGCCGGTCGCGTTGCGCGGCAACACGTCGACGATCTCGAGCTGCTCCGGGATCTTCTGGGTCGCGAGCCCGGCCTCGGAGCAGAAATCGAAGAGATCCTTCAGCGTGGGCGGCGCCTCGAGGTCGGCGGGAACGACGATCGCGCACGCCCGTTCCCCCGACGCCTCGTCGGGCAATCCGATCACGGCGACGTCGCCGATGCCGGGATGCGTGAAGAGGAGGTCCTCGACCTGCTTGACGCTGATGGTTTCCATCTTGCGGATGATCACGTCCTTGAGCCGGCCGGTGATGGCGATGTACCCGTCGGCGTCCTGGACCCCGAGGTCGCCGGTGCGGAACCAGCCGTCCTCGTCGAAGGCGTCGGCGTCGAGCGACGAGTCGACGTATCCACGGAACAGCATGGGGCCCTTGGCGCGGATCTCGCCCTCTTCGCCTGCGTCGGCGACAGCGCCGTCGAGCTTCACGACCTTCACCTCGACACCGGGTGTCGTGCGACCCTCCGTCTCGGCGAGCTTCACGTCGGGATCCTCGACCGTCGCCATCGCCAGGATCGGGCACTCGGTGAGCCCGTAGCCGGAGACGACGCCGACGCCACCGAGCTCCTTCTTGACCTCGTAGTGGAGCTGCACGGGCTTGGCCGCGCCGCCACCCGGGTACGCGCGCACGTTCGGGAACAGCTTCTCGCCGGGGTTCTGGCGTTGCGCGGCAAGGTACGCCATGTGGAACGGGGTGCCGGCGCCTCCGAGCGTCGCGCTCTCGCGCTGCATGAGGGGAATGGTCGTCGCGGGATCGAACGCCTCGATGACGATCGTCTTGAAGCCGACCATCATCGAGCTGAACAGCCAGCCGATCCCGCCGATGTGCGTGAAGGGGAACACGAGCGCGCTGACGTCGTCGGGCTCCAAGGCGAGCGCGAGCGTCATGCCGTACGCCGACGCCATGATCGTGCGGTCGGTGTGCTGCGCGCCCTTCGGGTCCGCGGTGGTGCCCGACGTGTAGAAGGCCCAGCGCACGGGCGCGTCGTCGGGTGTCGACGGCGGCTTCGCGGCGGGCGGGAGCGACGCGGGGTTGGCGTCGGGCAGCTTGCGGTCAACCACGAGTACGTCGAGTCCCGGCTGCTCGGCGGCGATCTCGCGCGCCATGCCCTCGTAGTCGAATCCCTTCCACGTCGACGGGACGATCAGGAGCTTGGCGCCCGTCTGCTTCGTCATGAAGCCGATTTCTCGGTGGCGGTAGATCGGGAAGATCGGGTTCTGCACGGCGCCGAGGCGGCTGAGCGCGCCCACGAGCACCAGCGATTCGAGCCACGTCGGGAGCACCCACGACACCGGCGTCCCGTCCCCGACGCCCAGCTCGGCGAGGCCGGCGGCGGCGCGTTCGGCGGCGTCGTGGTACTCCCGAAATGTGAGCGTGCGGCCGTCCTCGTCGACGGCCATCGTCGCGTCGGGCGTCTGGGCGACACGCCGCTCGATCAGTTCCCAGAGACTCCCCGCGTCCGTGATCATCGTTTCCACCCCCGGCCCTCAGGCCGTGATCCCGCCGTCGATCGACACGATGCTGCCCGTCATGTAGCGCCCGTCGTCGGAGGCGATGTACGCGATGACGCCCGCGACCTCTTCGGGCTCGGCCGCGCCCAGCGGAGACGTCACCCGGGCGAACTCCTTCATGTTCACGCCTTCCGGCATACGGAACCCGGCAATCATCGGAGTGTTCATGCCGCCAGGAGCGACGGCGTTCACGCGGACGCCGCGCCGGACGTACTCCACGGAGAGAGCACGGGTGAGGTTCACGACGCCGCCCTTCGACGCGCAGTACGCAGCCGAGTACGGCTGGCCCATGAGCCCCGCGTTCGACGCCACGTTCACGATCACGCCCCCGCCGTCGAGCATGTGGCGCAGCGCGGCCTGGCACATCAGGAACGTGCCTGTGAGGTTCACGCCGAGGATCGCCGACCAGCGCTCGTACGTCTCCTCCACGGTGTGGGCGAAGCTGCCGATGCCCGCTGCGTTCACGAGCACCTCGGGCCGGCCGAGGTCGCCCGCGGCCGAGTCGACCGCCGCGCGCACCTGGTCCGGATCGCTCACGTCGGTCCTGTAGGCACGCGCCGTCCCGCCGCGCTCGCCGATCTCGGCCACCGTCTTCTCGGCCGCGTCGCCGTCGAGGTCGACCGCCGCCACTTGGGCGCCCTCGTCCGCGAGCCGGTGCGCGGTCGAGCGCCCGAGCCCCGAGCCCGCCCCCGTGACGACCGCCACTCGGTCGGTGAAGCGCGCCATACATCCCTCCTAGCCGGATTTCGGGGCGTCACGAGAATCTAACGCCCCGTCAGACCGGCGTCAGGAGGTCGGGTACGGTCACCTGCCGTGGTGTCAGCCACCGGCAGCCCGCCCACGACGGCCGAGCTGCTGCGCGCCGCGGCCGCCGCGCATCCCGACCGCGAGGCCTACGTCCACGGCGAGAAGCGGGTGACGTACGCGTGGCTCGACCGGGCGGCGGACGGGTTCGCGGGCACGCTGCTCGACGCCGGCGTCGCACCGGGCGACATCGTCTGCCTGCTGCTCTCCTCGTCGATCAAGTTCGCGACGTGCTACCTCGGCGCGCTGCGGGCCGGTGCCGTCACGTCGGCGCTGAACCTTCGGCTCGGACCGGCGGAGAAGGCGAGCATCCTCGAGCGCACCGCGCCCGCGGTCACGGTCGTCGGCGACGGCGTCGAGCTGCCTGACGGCGTCGAAGCCGGCCGCACGCTCCACGTCTCCGAGCTCGGGCACGCGTTCTCCGCCGGACCGCCGCGCTCGCTCCCCCAGCTCGCGCCGACAGATCCCGCGTGCATCGTGTGGACGAGCGGGACGACCGGTCAGCCGAAAGGCGCGGTGTACGACCACCGGGCAATGGAGGTGATCTCGCGCAACATCGGCGAGCTCACGCACCCCGGTGACCGCCGGCTCCTCGCGCTGCCGTTCCCGCACGTCGGTTACATGACCCGCATGTGGGACGAGCTCGCCAACGGCACGACGCTCGTTCTCGTGGGAGAACCGTGGTCAGCGGAGGAGTCGCTGCGCCTCATTCGCGACGAGGGCATCACGATGGCCACGGGCGTCCCGACGCAATGGTCGCTCGTGCTCGCTCACCCAGATGTCGAGCGGACGGACTTCAGCGGGCTGCGCGTGGGTGCCCTGGGGGGTTCCCCGATCGCGCCCGACCTGGTGCGGCAGATCCGCAAGGTGCTCGGCTGCCCCGTCATCACTCGCTACACGAGCACAGAGGCGGGCGTGTGCACGAGCACCCTCGTGGACGACGACGCCGAGATCGTCGCGACGACGGTGGGGCGGCCGGCACCCGAGGTGGAGCTGCGCATCGTCGATCCCGGCGGCGGGCGCCAGCAGCCCACGGGTGAGGTCGGTGAGGTGCAGTGTCGATCCGCGGCGATGATGCGCTGCTACTGGCGCGACCCCGAACACACCGCCGAGGCCATTGACCCCGACGGTTGGCTGCACACCGGGGACCTCGGCTTCGTGGGCGCCGACGGCAACCTACGCATCGTCGGCCGCCTGAAGGAGATGTACATTCCGCGGGGGGTACAACGTGTACCCGGCCGAGGTCGAGGGGGTCCTCACCGACCATCCCGACGTGGCGCGGGCCGCGGTCGTCGGTGTGCCCGACCCGGTGCTGGGCGAGATCGGCGTGGCCTTCGTCGTCCCCGCAGGGGCAGCCTCGCCGTCGCCCGAGGACCTGCGTGCGTGGTGCCGGGCGCGGCTCGC
>DATFXK010000330.1:0-6944 GCA_035316005.1 Acidimicrobiia bacterium
CGCCGCGGTGCGCGCGATCGTCAGGGTCAAGCGAGCGTCATCGGCCTGTGCGTCGTAGTACACGTAGGCGCCGGTCAGGCGATCGCGCGCGAGCGACGGCATGTATGCGAGCGCGGTGTCGACCGAGATCCGGTGATGGCGCTTGCCGATCCTGAGCCCGCCGGTGAGGTCGTACATCCAGAGCGCGCCGCCCAGCGCGCGGGCCAGGCGGCGACTGATGACGCCGTCCCGGGTGAGCACCGGGATCAGGAAGGGCAGGACCCGAACGAGGTGCGGAGCGTTGCGCAGGGCGACCTGGCGCTCGGCCAACCCCTCGTAGACGAGGCCGACCTCGCGCTGCTGCAGGTATCGGAGCCCACCGTGCACGAGCTTCGAGCTCTTCGACGACGTGCCCGAGGCGAAATCGTCCCGCTCGACCAGGGCGGTGCGCAGGCCCCGGGTCGCGGCGTCGAGCGCCACGCCGGCGCCGGTGATCCCGCCCCCGACCACGAGCACGTCGAACTGCTCGGAGGCGAGGCGGTGGAGCGCGCCGGCCCGCCCGAAGGGCGGCGGCCGCAACGGCGTCTCCATCGAACCGAGGCTACCGCCGGGCCTCAGGAGCGGCTCTCGCCCCGATGTCGGATTCCGGCCGAGTTGTGGCACTGTGGCGGCGCTGTGCCGAGGCCCCTGTTCACCACGACCGACGACGTCGTCCTGTCCGGACGCCGGTGGCTGCACGCCGACGCGCCGCGCGCGGCGGTCGTGCTCGTGCACGGGTTCTCGGCGTCGGCCGACCACCCCGACGTCTGTGACCTGGCGGAGGTGCTGCACACCGACGGCGTCGACGTCGTCTGCTACGACGCGCGCGGCCACGGCACGTCCGAAGGTCACTCGACGCTGGGCGACCTCGAGCGCCACGACGTCGCCGCCGCCGTCGACGCCGCGCGCGACCGCAGCGATCGTGTCGTGCTCGTCGGCGCGTCGATGGGCGCGATCGCCGCACTCCGGTACGCGTCGACGGCCGCCGATCTCGCCGGCGTCGTGTCGGTGAGCTGCCCCGCCCGGTGGCGACTCCCGCGCAACGTGCAGGGGGTCCTCGCCGCCGGGCTCACCCGCACCCGAGTCGGGCGGGCGGTGGCGTCACGTTGGATGGGCGTGCAGGTCGCGTCCCGGTGGACGAACCCGGAGCCGCCGATCGATCTCGCCCCGAAGGTGCGGGCACCGGTCGCGTTCCTGCACGGCGCCGCCGACCGGTTCGTGCCCGCGTCCGACGCCGCCGAGCTCTACGAGGTCGCCGCCGAGCCGCGCCGCCTGCGCATCGTCCCCGGCATGGGCCACGCCTTCGTCCCCGAGTCGGTGCCGGCGATTCGCGACGCCGTCGACTGGTCGCTGGCGCTCGACGAGGTGCGCACCTGAAGCCCGCTCAGCGGGGTCCATGCACGCATCTACTCCTGCCCGTCAGGCTCCCACCACCAGGCGAGGCCGTAGAGGCCGGGGCCGGTGTGGACGACCATCACGGAACCGAACTCGCCGACGAACTTCGT
Source organism: Acidimicrobiia bacterium (assembly GCA_035316005.1). GTDB lineage: Bacteria > Actinomycetota > Acidimicrobiia > IMCC26256 > JACDBD01 > JALZAA01. The sequence continues at coordinate 1,524 of DATFXK010000330.1, forward strand.
CGCCAGCGTGACCTCTGCTTCGACCCGCGCCAGCACGGCCTCGGCGGCATCGGGTGCCAGCGCGTGCAGCACGGCGACGTGCAGGCGCGTGTTCGGTTCGCGTGAGCGCAGCAGCCGCCCGACCATCCGGTCGGTGGCAGCGTCGCTGCTCAGGGCCGGTCGCAGCCGCCGGACCCGCCCGCCCCGGAACTCGAACAGCGGGTTGATGCGCAGCCGGCGGCCGGCCCAGCCGGCGATGCCGGGCACGCGCCCGCTGCGCACGAGGTGGTCGAGGTTCGGGACGGCGGCGACGAGTTGCACCCGTTCGACGACGTCCTTGGCCTCCGCCTCCACCTCGTCGAGCGACGCGCCCCGTTCGGCGGCGGTCGCCGCCGCCAGGACGACGAGCGCCTCGGCGCCCGCCGCCGTCGCCGTGTCGACGACGCGCACGTCGTCGCCGAGCTGCGCCGCCGCGACCATCGCCGCCTCGTTCGTGCCGCTCATGCTGGCGGCGATGGTGAGGACGAGGACGCCGTCGTCCGACAGACGGAATCGGATGGCGTCCTCGAACTCGCCCGGCGCGGGCCCGGAGGTCGACACGCGCTCGTCGCCCAGCAGCTCGCTGAGCGGGCGCTCGCCTTCCCGGATGGATTCGCCGCCGATCGTGAGCCACATCGGCACCACCGTGATCCGGTGGCGCGCCGCGAGCTCGGCCGGGAGGGCGGCCGCGCTGTCGGTGACGATGGCGACGGTCACGGTGCTCGCCGCCGTTCGCGTACGGCCGCCGCGCTCGCCACGACGAGCAGCCCGGAGCAGAGCAGCACGACCCGGGACGGCTCGAGCCGGCCGATCACCGGCCAGGTGACCGCGCCGAGCGCGGCGGCGGCGAGCCCGGCGCCGACGGCGGCCAGGCTGAGGGCCACCCGGATCACGACGTGGAACGCGGCGAACGCGAGGACGCGCTCGTGCCCGTCGAGCTGCGCCTGGAGCGCACCCATCCCGGCCGCGAGCGTGAAGGCGGCGGCGGCGCCGAACCCGACCGCGCCCAGGTACGCCGCCCACAGCCCGGGCGACAGGCTGAAAACGGCGACGATGAGCCCGATGACGAGCGTCCCGAAGGCGGTGCGCTGGATCTGATCGCCGGGCGAGGCGCGCTGGAGCGCGGCGATGCCGATCACCGCGCCGGCGCCGAACAGCGCGATGAGCCATCCGAACTCGGCGTCGCTGGCGTCGAGGACCTCGCGCACGAACACGATGCCGGTCGAGAACAGCGCGCCCAGCCCGAGGGCGACCGCCGCCGCCGCCGGCATCACCGCCCGGACGAGCGGGATCCTGAACGCCTGCCGGAAGCCGGCGTTCTCGGCGGGGCCGTCGGCGGCCGCGGCGCCGGCGAGGTCGGTGGCGCGGGCGATGCACGCGAACGACACGAGGAACGTCAGCGCGTCGATCCAGAACACGAGGGCGTGCGTCCGGCCGCCGAGGTCGCTCCCGGGCAGCGCGGCGACGGCGCCGAACGCGGCCGCGCCCAACGGGATGCTCCCGTACGACGAGCCGAGGATCAGCCCGTTCGCCAGCGGCAGCTCGTCGCGGTCGACGACGTCGGGGATCGACGCGTCACGCGCCGGCAGGAACACGAGGCTCGCCACCTCGACGAGGAACGCCCACAGGTAGATCCACCACAAGCCGCGCACGAGCGGGACGAGGGCGATCATCACGGCCCGGGAGGCGTCCATCGTCAGCATCGTCCGGCGGCGGTCCCAGCGCCGCGCCGCCCGCGCCGCGAGCGGGCCGCCGATCGCGGCGGGGATCAGTCGCAGGGCGAGGATCCCGCCCACGGCGGCGGGCGATCCCGTGATCGCCAGGACGAGAGCCATGAACGCCACGGTGCCCATCCAGTCACCGAGCGCGGAGACGGCCTGCCCGACGAGCAGGTCGCGGTAGCTCGGACGCCGAACGAGGGTGGCGACGCTCACAGCTGGTCGGATGCGACTCGCTGGTCGCGGTCGAACAGGATCCGGTTGCGATACGTCTGGGCCCGGGGTGCCGGTGCCGGCGCGTTCCCGACGACGCGCTTCACGAGCATCGGGATCGCGACGGAGACGCCCGCGAGCGCGCCCACCGCGCCGTGGGTCAGTGCCAGCACCGGGGTGAGCGCGATCTCGGCAACGAGGGCGCCAACCGCCGTCTCGCCGAACACCTTCCCGAGGATCATGCCGGCGAGCAGTAGCACCGCCGCGGGCCAGGCGACGACGAGCAACGCGCCCAGTGCGGGGGAGATGCCCCGCCCGCCCGCTCCCCGGAGGAACGGGGACCAGTTGTGCCCGACCACGGCCGCTCCGCCGGCCACTGCCGCCAGGGCCGGCCGGCCCGCCGCGGTGGCGACCGCAGGGCCCACCGCCCCCTTGGCGACCTCGAGGACGCCCGCCGCCGCCAGGGGGCCGAAGCCGGCCACCCGGTACAGGGACGTCCCCGACACCGTGCCCGTCCCGACCCGGCGGAGGTCGACGCCGCGGGCTCGCCGGCCGGCGAGGTACGAGAAGGGGATCGCGCCCGCCGCGAAGGACAGCAGAAGAACGGCCGCCGCCTGCATCCCCTGAGTCTGGCTCAGGCCGCGTTGCGGGACGCGCCAAATGTACGGAAACCCACCCACCCGCTGCGACGAGGGCGTCGCTCCCGCCACGGTCCTCACCGGGGCAGAAATCGGTCCAGACGACCAAGACATTCTCATCCCGGACATGCAAGACTTTCGGTCAGCCGCGCCCAATCGGGGAGCATCGGCGCAAGGGGGGAACGGTCAGCCGCCCGGGCGGCTGACCTTCTGCGCAGCCGTGCCCGGATAGCCCTCGGGGAGGAGGAACGACCCCTTGGTCGTCGCGGAATACACCTGCCAGCCGTGGTAGCCGAGGAACGCCCGCTCGTCCGTGAGCATGAGCTGCGCGTACGACTCCACCGCGGTGACGTAGTGGCTGCTGTTGTTGTAACGGAACAGCGCGCGGTTCATGTCGTCCGGGCCGCCGTTCGCCTGTAGGAGGCGCGCGGCGGCGAGGATGGCGTCGTGGTTGTCGTTGATGTCGCCCTGGCCGTAGCGCGCCCACGTCGCCGGGAGGAACTGCATCGGTCCCCGCGCGCCGGCGCTGCTCGGTGCGTGGATGCGTCCGAGACGCGTCTCGACGAGATGGATCGCCGCCAGGTACGCCCACGGGATGCCGGAAGCCGCCTCGGCCTCGCCGTAGTACGCGCGTAGAACCCCCACCGGCAGGGGCGACACGATGCGCCAGTCCGGAAGGTGGCGGGGCGGCGTTCCTTCTCCTCCGAGCGCCTGGAGCTCGCGCCCGGCGCGGTCGTTGGCGGTCACGACCGGCTGCATGTCGGCGGGGAGGCGCCGGATCACGCGGTCGAGCCAGCCCGGATGCGCGGTGAGGACGCGGTACGCGGCCTGCTGTTCCCACCCCAGCCGGTCGACGTCGCCCGGCCGGGTCGAAGGCGAGCGGAGGGCCCGCTCGACCCGGGTCAGCGACGCCGCCATCGCTGCCGGACTTTCGGGGACGGTCACGTCGGCGGGGCCGCGCACCGGCTTCGTCTCGCTCCCGCCTCCCGCGCAGGCGGCGGCGAGCGCGAGCACGAGCGCGAGGGCGACTGCGCGTGTCGCGCTCGGCACGGGTCAGACGAGTCGGCCCGGCTTGCCGTCGTCGGTGACGATCGCGCCCCCGGCGGCCGCCCACGCCTCCAAACCGCCGTCGTAGTTGACGGCCTGGAAGCCCATCTCGCGCAGCTCGACGGTGGCGTCGGCGCTGCGCTCGCCGGTGCGCGACATCGCGACGAGGCGCCGGTTCATCGGCAGCGTGAACCGGTTGGCTTCGAGCTGGTCGAGCGGGATCGATCGGGCGTCGGGCGCGTGGCCGGCGGCGAACTCGTCGGCGCCGCGCACGTCGACGAACACGTCGTCGGCGAGCTCGCCGCCCACTGCGATCTGCGGGACCCGCTGGCCGACGTAGCGCGGCACCGCCGCTCCCTACGCGACCGTGCCCGGCTGCCCGTCGTCGGTGACGATGGGGAAGCCGGCCACCTGCCACGCATCACACCCGCCGGCGACGTTGACAGCCTCGTACCCGGCCGCCACGAGCGCCTGGGCCACCCGCGCCGACCGGGCGCCGCTCTTGCAGATGACGACGATCTCGCGATCGGTCGGGAGCTCCTCCTGGCGGTCGGCGAGCTCGCTCATCGGGATCCATGCCGCGCCCTCGGCGTGGCCGACCTGCCACTCGTTCGGGTTGCGCACGTCGAGGAGCAGCGCGCCGGCGTCGACCCGGCGCTTGCCCTCGACCGGATCGAGATGGTGAACCTCCGACGGTGTCATGCGTGCGGCTCCTCCTCCCCGCCCCACGACTCGTTCGCCCGCCCGGCTTGCTGCGCCTTCCATGCCTCGTACCCGCCGAGCAGGTCCGACACGTCGTCGAAGCCGGCGGCGGCGAGGGCGCTGGCGGCGATCGACGAGCGATAGCCGCTGGCGCAGTACACGACGGTAGGACGCGCCGGGTCCAGCTCGCCCATCCGCGCCGTCAGCTGCGGCAACGGGATGGTGGCCGCGCCCGGGATCGTGCGGTCGGCCGTCTCGCCCGGGTTGCGCACGTCGACGACCTGCAGCGCACCGACCTCGCGCGCGCGGGCGTCGAGCTCGGCGACGGTGAGGCGCGAGCTCGGCTCGACGAGCTCCTCGTGCTCGACGAGCACGCGCGGCGGGTCGGCCAGCGCGCCGTCGATGTGGTCGAAGCCCACACGGCCGAGGCGAACCTTCGCCTCGAGCTCGGTTCCGGGCTCGCTGACCAGCACCACCGGCCGGTCGGGCGCGAGTACGTCGCCACCGAGCTCGGCGAAGCGCCCGTGCAACCCCACGTTGATCGACCCGCGCAGGTGGCCGGCGGCGAAGTCCAACGGGTCGCGCGGGTCGAGGACGGCGGCGCCGGCGTCGCGCCGGGCGACGAGCTCCTCCAGCGTGAAAGGCGGCGGCGGCTCCTCCTCGTCCATCAGCGCGTGCGCCTGGCGGTTGCGCCGGGCGTCGTACGAGAAGTACACGGGCTGGAGCGGCTGACCCTCGGTGACGAGGGCGACGAAGGCGTCCTCCGTCATCGGTTGCAGCGTGTAGTTCGTGCGCCGCTGCTCGCCGATCGTCGACTGTGTATCGTTGGACAGGTTCTTGCCGCAGGCCGACCTCGACGTCGCGCCGGGGATCGACGACCACCGCCCGGCCCGTTCCCTCGTCGCCGACGAGGTACGACGCCTGCGACAGGCAGTCGAGGTAGCACTGCACGAAGTGCATCGCGTCACCCCTGCCCCAGCTCGCGTTCGATCGTCTCCACCTTGCCGTGGAGGGCGTCGCCGCCGGCAGCCGGAAAGTGGTCGATCTTGATCACGACGCTCACTCTGGGCGCGCGGGCCGACACG
>DATFXK010000331.1:0-2575 GCA_035316005.1 Acidimicrobiia bacterium
TCGAGAACACGAGGGGACGCACCGAGACCTGCGGCCACACGTCGGCGCCGGTCGAGCGCTCCTTGCTGTTGAGCTCGGCCATGCCCTCGTGCCACGGGTACCCCTTCACGGTGAGGAGCGCGGTCCACGTGAACGGCCGTCCGATGGCGCGCTGGAGCGTGTAGACGTCCCTGTGCTTGATCTTCTCGCCCGGGAGCAGCTCGACCACGCCGCGGCCCGCCTGTCCGAGCGCAGTCATGATCACTTCGAGCTCGTGCACGTCGGCAAGCCGGGACGGGACGGGCCGACCGCCGTCGCCCGAGTGTGTGGCGGACGAGCTGGACGCGAAGCCGGCGGCGCCGGCCTCGACGGCCTCGCGGAGGACGGCCTGCATGCGGAGGAGCTCGTCCTCCGTCGCCTCGCGCTCGTACCCGTCGTCGCCCATCACCCACAGCCGCAACGCCGTGTGCCCGACATACGCCGAGTAGTTGATCACGGTGCCGCGGCGCTCGACGGAGTCGAGGTACTCCGGGAACGTCTCGAAGTCCCACGGGACGCCCGCCTTCAAGGTGGCCGGGCTCATGTCCTCGACGTGCTCGAGCGTGTGGACCATGAGGTCGCGGTGCTCGGGGTGGCAGGGTGCGATCGAGAACCCGCAGTTGCCGGCGACGACGCTCGTCACCCCGTGCCACGACGACGGCGTGAGCGCGGGGTCCCAGAACACCTGCGCGTCGTAGTGGGTGTGGATGTCGATGAACCCGGGCGCCACGACGTGCCCGGCGGCGTCCAGCGTGCGCCCGCCGTCGAGCCCGTCGCCGATGCCGGTGATGCGATCGCCGGTGACGGCGACGTCCGCCCGCCGACCGGGGGAGCCGGAGCCGTCGATCACGGTGCCGCCGCGGATGACCAGGTCTGCGCTCATGGTGTCAGCCCTTTCGACAGGACAAGTCTGCCCCGACTCCGGTGTGGTCGGACAAGTAGGCCAGCCCGCCGGGCCCGTTCGGCGCCGGATCGGAGGCGAACAGGCCGGTGCCGAGGCCGTCCTTGTCCCGGTCCTTCGGCGAGTCGAATCTGACCTTGCAGCTCCGCGGCGCCTTCACGAACAGGAAGTCGATGCGCTCGGTCTCCTTGCTCGCCGGGTTCTTGAGGTCGTCGGTGTTCATGTCCTGACGACCGCTGGTGCACGCCGTGCCGGTGGCGGGGTCGCACTCGGGATTGCCGGCCGCGAGGTGCGAGTCGACCCAACCGTCGGCGACGATCGACTCATAGCGCTGCGACGCCGCGGTCACGTTGAAGTCCCCGGTAAGGACGCGGATCGTGCGCCGATCGCCGCCTTCGCCGGCGATTGCCTTCGCCTGGATCGTCTGGCAATCGGGGATCGTGCCGCCGGGCGGACACTCGGGCGGGCAGTCGGCGGGCGTGCACGGCTTGGGGTCTCCCGGCTCGGGATCGCCGTCCTGGTGGCTCACGACCAGCACGAGCGGCCCGAGCTTGGAGCGCAGCTCGACGCGGTACGCGCTGCGGAAGTTCCCCGCGAGGACGGTGAGCTTCTGGCTCGTGACCGGCAGCGTCGTGAGGACCAGCTCGCGGTCGGTGAGCGGCATGTTGTGCCAGACGATCCGGTACTTGCACTGCTTCACCCACGGCGCCGCCGTGATCCGATCGTACGTTCGTGGGGCGATCTCCTCCAGCGCCACCGCCGGGGGGCACTTCGCGGCTTGCAGCTCTTGCCCCAGGAGCGCGATCCGGTCGTCGCCCTGACAGTCGTCGGGCGCGTTCGGGCAGAGGATCCCGTGCAGGACGTTCATCGTCACGATGCGCAGGTCGTTCTTCGGCGCCACGCGAGGCGTGATCCCGGCCGCGGCCGGGATCCCCGGCGCCGCCGTCACGACGAGCGCGGCCGCGGCGAGCACCACGAGCAGCTTCCGCACGATTCCCCCCGCTCGCGGACCCTATTACGCTCTGACACTCGTGTCAGGGAACTCGGGGGGTGCCGTGCCGGAGACGATGCGGGCGGCGGTGTACCGGGGGCCGCGCGACGTGGTCGTCGAGGAGCGTCCGGTCCCGGAGCTGGGTCCCCGCGACGTCCTCCTCGAGGTCAGTCACTGCGGGGTGTGCGGCAGCGACCTCCACATGTTCGTGGACGGGTGGGGCGCGCCGAACTCCATCGGCGGGCACGAGTACTCGGGCCGCGTGGTGGCGGTGGGGGATGACGTCCGCGACTGGTCACCGGGTGACGACGTCGTCGGCGGGCCGTCGCAACGGTGCGGCGAGTGCGAGTACTGCCTCGCGGGGCGTCCGCAGCTGTGCACCGGGCGGAGCAACCCCGGCGTCGGCGAGTTCCAGGGCGCGTTCGCGAACTTCGTGCGCGCGGACGAGGCCGAGATCGTGCGAGTCCCGCCCGGTGTGTCGATGCGCGCTGCCGCGCTCGCCGAGCCGCTCGCGGTGGCGCTGCACGGGCTCACGCGGGGCGGCGTCGAACCCGGCCAGCGCATCCTCGTCACCGGGTGCGGGCCGATCGGCGCGCTGAGCATCGCGGCCGCACGCGCCCGCGGCGTGACCGACATCGTCGCAAGCGAGCCGCACCCGAGGCGCC
>DATFXK010000332.1:0-2814 GCA_035316005.1 Acidimicrobiia bacterium
CAAACCGCGGCGCGCGCGAAGCAGGCGGGCGGTCGGTGGCGTGCACCATCACACTGCCCTGGGAGGAGAACACGAACCCCTACGTGGACCAGGCCGTCCTCTTCCGACGAGAACTTCCCGATCGTCCTCCTCTGTCGCGACTTTCTGGAACCAGATGGTCTCGTTCCTCGACTCCCAGGTTCGCGACGGCGAGATGGCTGGCTGCACGTCGTCGCACTTCTTCGTGACCGACTCGGCGGCCGACGCGGTCGATCACATCTGCCACACGGCGCCGGGCAGCCGGGGTGGCGGAGCGCAACGTGCCGCAGTGGCCCGCCGGCGCGTCGCGCTGACCGGCCGTCGGCGTCACGCCTTGCGCATCAGGCCGTACATGTCGAGCGAGCGCTGCTCGATCGCGGCTTCGCTCGACCCGTTCGCGTATGCGGGAGAGACGAGCTGGGCCGCTTGCTCGACCCGGACGAGCACGACCGCGTTGACGCGAGTCACATCGCTGCCGCGCTCCGTCTCGTACCAGCGCACGATGTCCTCGAAGCGCGATCCGTCGCGGTGCACCTCGGCCGGGCCCTTGAACCGGTAGCCCTTCCGCCGGATGGGGTCGACCACGTTCACTTCGACGACACCGTCGCCGGCTTCGATGTTCGCGACCGTCCCGGGAGACGCGATGTCGAGGAAGACGAGGTGGTCGTCGTCCCAGACCGCGGTCGTGCCCTTCGGGGAGAGGTTGGGCGTGCCGTCGGGGCAGACGGATGCGACGTAGCCAAGTCGCTGCTCTCGCACGACCCGCTTCATGTCGTCGTCGAGCACTCCGTGCATCGTTCTCGGACCACCCCCCGCCGGGCAAAGCGAGCAGTCGAAGCCTTGACGATGGTTGCCTATCTAGGTAACTATTACCGCCGTGGCCACGGATACCGGGGACGAGCTGACACCGGTCCTGCAGGCGCTGGCGGAGCCCACCCGGCTCGGGGTCGTGCAGCTCCTGAGCGCCGGGCCCCGGCGGGCGGGGGAGCTCGCCGACGCGTTCGGCATGTCGGCGCCCACGATGAGCAAGCACCTGCGCGTGCTGCTCCGCGCCGGCGTCGTCGCCGACGAGCGCCCGCCCGACGACGCCCGGGCACGCGTGTTCCGGGTCCGGCCCGAATCGGTGGTCGCGCTGCGGGCGTGGCTCGATCAGCTCGAAGCGCTCTGGGACGAGCAGCTGCGCTCGTTCAAGCGACACGTCGAGGGGGAGCGATGACGGACGCGCAGACGGTCTCGTCGGAAGTCGAGGTGCACGTGGACGCCGCCACTGCCTTCAAGGCGTTCACCGAGGAGATAGACCTCTGGTGGGTGCGGGGTCCGATCAACTTCTGGAGCGACGGCGGCCGAGTGGTCGAAGTGCGGTGCGAGCCGGGCGTCGGCGGCCGGATCATGGAGGTGCTCGACGACCCGGCGGCGGGCGAGGTCCTCGAACGGGCGCGCATCACGCGGTGGGAGCCCGGCGCCCTGCTGGCGTTCGCGAGCAGTCTCGACGACGTGCAGACCGAGGTCAGCTTCGTGCCGACCGAGCATGGGACACGCGTGACCGTCGAGCATCTCATCCCGGCCGGCGGCGCCGACAGGGGCGGCACGTCGTGGAGCCGCGTCGTACGGAACTGGTTCGGCGCGTGGTGCGCGAAGCGGGACCGCGTCCCGCACGACCAGATCGACATCGCACGTCTCTCCCTCGGCGTGTACTACGCCCGACCGGCGGCGGCCGCGCGATGGCTCGCCGACGTGTTCGGGTTCGAGCCCGCGGGTGACCTGCCCGAGGGGCCCGACCCGCTGCCGGAAGGCGAGTACGGGCACCCGTGGATCGAGTTCCGGATCGGGAACGCCATCCTCAACGTCTTCAAGCTCGACGGCGAACGGATTGGCGGCCTCCGGACGCACGTGCCGTGGGTGTACGTCGACGACCTCGACGCGCACTACGCGCGCGCGAAGGGGAAGGGCGCCACGATCGTGGAAGAGCTGCATGCGTATCCCGGCTCGACCGTCTACGTTGCCGACGACCTCGAGGGGAACCGTTGGACCTTCTCGCAGGCGCGTCCGACGATGCGATGACGATTGATGACTGACGCGGTCGAGGGGGCGCCGAGCTAGCGGTCGGCGCGTTCGGCGTGCACCACCGTGTTCGTGAACGACACGAGCGTCTGACCGTCGTCGAGCACCGGGTCGAAGCCGGTCGCGGCACCACCGGCCAGCTCGGCCTGCAACGCGGACGTCACCGCATCACGGTCGGCGGCGTCGGTGAGGATGTGCTCGACCGCGATCCGGAACGGGTCGGACGTCTCGCCGTACGTCAGCGGGCCCACCTCGGCTTCGAGGAGCTCCGCGAGCTCCGCCTCGAGCAGGACGCCGGCGTGTGACGGGTCGAGGCAGCGGTGCAGCTCGTCGAAGGCGTCGCGCACCTCGGCGCTCGGAGCCACCATGTCGGCGACGACGACGCGGCCACCGGGCCGGCAGACGCGCCCCATCTCGGTGACGGCGGCGGCGCGGTCGGCGAAGTGGTGTAGCGCGCCCCGGCACATGACGAGATCGAACGAGGCGTCGACGAACGGGAGCGCGGTGGCGTTTCCTTCCTGCAGAAGCACGTTCGTGATGCCCGCGGCGCGCAGCCGTTCAGCGCCGACGTCGAGGAGTGCAGTTGTGAGATCCACGCCCACGACCTGCCGCACGTGGGGCGCGGCCTGCTCGGCGGCGTGGGCGGCGCCGCATGCCACGTCGAGGACGACCATGTCGGGGTCGAGGGGCTCCAACCACGCCAGGGCCGACGCCGGCCGCCGCGCGAAGGGCGAG
>DATFXK010000333.1:0-20054 GCA_035316005.1 Acidimicrobiia bacterium
CTCGACGCCGGCCGCCGCCGCCGCCGTGCGGGCCGAGATCTTGTCGCCCATCACCTCGATCGCGTCGGGCGGCGGGCCGATCCACGTCGTGCCGCGCTCGCTGATGGCGCGGGCGAAGTCCGCGTTCTCGGCGAAGAACCCGTACCCGGGATGGACGGCCTCGGCACCGCTGCGCGCGATCACGTCGATGATGGCGTCCGTGTTCAGGTAGCTCTCCGCCGCCGTCTGGCCGCCGAGCGCGTACGCCTCGTCGGCGTACCGCACGTGCGCGGCGTCGCGGTCGAGCTCGGAGTACACGGCGACCGTCGACACGCCGAGCTCGCGGCACGTGCGCATGACGCGGATCGCGATCTCGCCTCGGTTGGCGACGAGCAGCTTGCTGAACGGCGGGGTGGGCACGGGCTGCTCCTGGAGCGCCTCGACGGTGGCCGTATCCTACGGGCGATGCCCGAAGGTGAGGCGATCGAGCGGACGTACCCGGTTCGCTGGTTCGACTCCCTCGATTCGACCAACCGCTACGTGCTCGACGAGGCGCGCCGCGGTGCGCCCGAGGGTCTGGTGGCGGTGGCCGATTTCCAGACCGCGGGGCGGGGCCGGCGGGGTCGAGGATGGGTTGCGCCTCCGGGGGCGTCGCTCCTCGCGTCGGTGCTGCTGCGGCCGGCGCTGGCGCCGGAGCGGACGCCGCTGGTGTCGATGGCGTGTGGTGCGGCGATGGCGGAGGCCGTGACGCGGGTCGCGGGGTTCACGCCCGGCTTGAAGTGGCCCAACGACCTCGTCGTCGGCGACCGCAAGCTGGCGGGGATCCTCGCCGAACGCGACGGCGACGCCGTCGTCGTCGGCACCGGCGTGAACGTCGACTGGCACGAGTTCCCACCCGAGATCGCCGCGACGGCTACCGCGTGCAACCTCGAAGCCGGTCACGCCGTCGACCGTCGCGCCCTTCTCGACGCGTTCCTCGCCGAGCTCGACGCCCGGTACACGGACCTCGGCGACGTCACCGCCGAGTACCGGTCGCGTCTCGACACGCTCGGTCGCCGCGTGCGCGTCGAGCGGGCGGACGACGCGCTCGTGGGCCGCGCCGTCGGCGTCGGCGACCTCGGTCAGCTCCTGGTCGAGGACGACCGGGGCGACGTGGTCGAGGTCCACGTCGGCGACGTCGTCCACCTCCGTGACGCCTGACGCGGCGGAGGGAGTTACGGATCCGGGTTGCGCGCGATCAGCTCGCTGAGCAGCCCGGCCAGCTTCTCGCTCGTGGGGCCGGGGGCGGCGGGCAGGGCGCGACCGCCGACGCGCCCGACCGGTTGCACCTCGCGCGTCGACGAGGTGAGGAACGCCTCGTCCGCCTCGTGCAAGGCCTCGGGGCCGAGCGCCGCCTCTTCCGCCGGCATGCCGTTCCCGGCGCACAGCTCGAGGACGAGCGCCCGCGTCACGCCGAGCAGGCACCCGGCGCTGGCCGGCGGTGTGCGCACGACGCCGTCCCCGATCACGAACAGGTTCGAGCCCGTCGCCTCACACAGCTCACCCCGGGTGTTGAGGAAGACTGCCTCGCCGGCGTCGCGTTCGCGCGCGTAGGCGAGGGCGCGGACGTTCTCGGCGTACGACGTCGTCTTCAGGCCGGCGACGGCGCCGTTCTCGTTGCGGCTCCAGGGCACGATCACGACGTCGACGGTCGCCGGCCAGGGTGTCGCCGGCGCCGCGACGACGATCACCGTCGGCGGGCCGTCGCCACGCTCCGAGCCGAGGGGCGAGGGGCCGCCCGTGACGGTCAGCCGCACCCGGCCCTCGCTCAGGCCGTTGGCGGCGAGGACGGCGTCGACCGCGGCGCGCAACTCCTGCGTTCCGGGTGCGGTCAGCCCGAGCCCGGCCGCCGAGCGCACGAGGCGGCGGTGGTGACGCGTCCACGCGAACGGTACGCCGCCGTAAACGCGCAGGGTCTCGAAAACGCCGTCGCCGACGAGCAGGCCGTGATCGAACGGCGAGACGCGCGCGTCGCCGGCGGAAACGAGCTCGCCGTCGAGCCACAGCACCGCGTCGCTCATCGGTGCGCACCCGCCAGCGCCGTTTCGCGAGCCGCAGCGTGCGCAGCTCCGGCTGCGTCGAGCAGTCGCGCCGCCTTGAGCTCGGTCTCGGCCCATTCGGACGCCGGCTGCGAATCGGCCACGATGCCGGCGCCGACCCCCAGCTGCGCGCACCCGCGCGGGATGGTGAAGGTGCGGATGGCGACGTTGAGATCGCCCGCGTCCTGCTCGGTGTCGATCCACCCCACCGCGCCGCAGTACACGCCCCGTGGCACGGGCTCGAGATCCTCGATGATCTGCATGACGCGCGGCTTGGGCGCGCCCGTCACGGACGCGGGCGGGAACGTGGCGCGCACGAGCGTGCCCGCGCCGGTTCCTGCGCGTCGTCGCCCCCGCACGGTGCTGACGAGATGATGGAGCCCGGGGTGCGCCTCGACCGCGCACAGCGCCGGCACGACGACCGATCCCGGCTCGCACACACGGCCGAGATCGTTGCGCGCGAGGTCGACGATCATGACGTTCTCGGCCCGGTCCTTGACGCTCGCGCGCAGCGCCGCCGGATCGGTGCCCGTCCCCTTGATCGGGCAGGTCTCGACGTCGGGCCCGCGCCACGACAGGAACCGCTCCGGCGATGCCGACACCACGGCGATGTCGGGCGCGCCGGGCGTCGCGCCGACGCGCAGGAACGCACCGTGGGGCGAGGGGTTGGCGTGCTCGAGGGCGGCGAAGAGGGCCACCGGGTCGACCGCCCGCGCGCTCGTCAGCCGGCGCGTCAGGTTGACCTGGTAGCAGTCCCCGGCGCCGATGTGCTCACGGATGGTCGCCACACCCTGCTCGAACGCGGCCCGGTCGAGGCTCGTGCGCCATCGCGACCGCGCCGCCGGGACGGGAACGTCCGGTCGGCTCGGTGGCGACGCTGCGGCGCGCGCGAGGAGGTCGCGCCCCGGCCCGTGGCCGTGCAGCTCGGACCGACCCGAGGCGGGGTCGAGCACGATGCGGGCGGGGAAGCGGGCGAGGACGAGGTCGGGCACGCCGTTCTCGCCGCTTCCTCCGGCGGTGCTCCGGCCGGGCGCGACCCGTTCGACGGCGGCACCGAGCTCGTAGGCGAGGAACCCGGCCCACCAGCCGGGCGGCAGCCGGTCGACGCGGTCGAGGGCGTCGGCGCCGGAGGCCACCACGACGGCGTCGGGCGCGGCGGCCACGACCGTGCGCGGTCCGTCCCGCACCACGGCGGCGTCGACGGTGGCGGGGAGGGCGGCGAGCAGCGCGGCGGCCGGTGTGAGCGGCGCTCCCGAGTCCACGGGCGCAGAGTAGCGACGGGATGCCGGAGACCCATTGCCTTTGCACGACCGAGGAAGCAGGACCCCCGTCGGTAGTATCAGGGCGCAGTGAGGCCGCGATCCCTTCCGCGCATTCTCTTCGGCCGCTTCGCGGTCGCGCTCGCGGTCGCGTTCCCGCTCGTCGTGGCGGGCATCGTCGCGGTGAACGTCGTGATCGACCAGAAGATCGACTCGATCCCGCGAGTCAACCTCAAGACGGCCGAGAACACCGATCCCGGCGAGCCGGCGAACTTCCTGTTGATCGGGTCGGACACGCGCGCGTTCGCCGAGACTCCCGAAGAGCAGGCCGCGTACGGCAACGCGGCGAATCAGAGTGGCCAGCGTTCGGACACGCTCATGGTCGTGCACGTCGACCCGCGCGCCAAGACCGGCTTTCTCGTGTCCTTCCCGCGCGACCTCGTCGTCAACATCCCCGGTCTCGGCCAGTCGAAGATCAATGCCGCGTTCAACGAAGGTCCGCAGCGGGTCGTGGACACGCTCAAGTCGAACTTCAACATCCCGATCCATCACTACCTCGAGGTCGACTTCTCGAGCTTCAAGGGCATCGTGGACGCGATGGGTGGAGTTCGTGTGTACCTCGAGGCCGCCGCCCGCGACTCGAAGAGCGGCTTTGAGTTCGCCCCGTATGGCTTCAGACCCGGTTGCTACGTCCTCGACGGCGTGAACGCGCTGGGTTACGTGCGGTCCCGCGGCATGGAAGAGCTCATCGACGGGAAGTGGCAGCCCACGGGGCAGGACGCTCCTGACCTCCACCGGATCGAGCGGCAGCAGACGTTCATGCGACGACTGGCTTCCGAGGCGTTTCGAACCTCGGTGAAGAACCCATTGACGGCGAACGACATCGCGGACAAGACGATCCCGAAGCTCAAGGCCGACAACTCGCTCAACCGCAGCGACATCAACAAGCTCATCAGCTCGTTCCGAAAGGTGGACCCGAACGACCCCAACAGCCTCGAGATGGTGACGCTGCCGACCACGGTCGGGCAGACCTCGCAGCGCCTCGGGTCCACGCTGCAGGCCATGGAGCCGGACGCCGATCAGGTCCTGAAGCGCCTGCGCGATCTCGGTCCGCCGGCTGCCGCTGCACTGGGACCCAGGCCGGCAGAGGTTCGGGTACGCGTCTTCAACGGCTCGGGAGCGAACGGGATCGCCACCCAGGCCGCCACCCAGCTCCGCCAGCAGGGCTTCGTGACCGTCGGTGTCGGCAACCAGCCGCGCGTCAGCGCCACCGAGGTGCGGTACCGCCCGGGATCCCTCGACAAGGCGCGGGTGGTCCAGAGCTACCTCGGCGGGGCCGGCGGGCTCGTCGAGGACCGGTCGATCGTCGAAGCCGACACGGCTGTTGTCCTCGGCTCGGACTTCAAGGCAATCACGCCGCCGCCCGGCGCGGCGGCGCCCGACACCGGGGCGCCGGCATCGTCGGCGCCCGCGACGCCGGCGACGAGCGCTCCGGCAACGGGCAACGGCAAGGGAAAGGCGCCGGCACCGCCGCCCGATCCGACGCAATGCTGATCGGGTCGGTGCACCCGTGAGCGCGATCGCGGTCGTCGGCGGCGGCTATGTCGGTCTGACGACGGCCGCGTGCTTCGCCCGACTCGGCCACGACGTCGTGTGCGGCGAGCTCGACCGGGAGAAGGTCGCGCGGCTGAGCAAGGGCGAGGTGCCCGTCCTCGAGGAGGGCCTGCCGGCGCTGGTCGCCGAGGGGCTCGCCGCCCGCCGGCTCTCGTTCGTGGTGGGGGCGGCGAACTCGGTGCGGGACGCCGAGTTCGTGTTCCTGTGCGTCCAGACGCCGCCCGGCCCCGACGGCGCCGCCGACCTCGGCGTCCTCGAGGGCGCCGTGCGCGAGATCGCGCCGATCCTGCGTCCCGGCTCCGTCGTCATCAACAAGTCGACGGTCCCCGTGGGCACCGCCGCGTTCGTGGAGCGGTTGCTCGGCGAAGCCGGCGTCCCCGCCGGATCGATCGGTGTGGCGTCGAACCCCGAGTTCCTGCGCGAGGGAACCGCGGTGCGCGACTTCCTCGAGCCCAACCGCGTCGTCATCGGCTGCCAGGACACCGCGGTCGCCGTGCGCGTGTCCGAGCTCTACCGGAGCCTGCGCGCGCCGATCCTCGTGACCGACGCCGCCTCGGCCGAGCTCATCAAGTACGCATCGAACGCGTTCCTGGCCACGAAGGTCTCCTTCATCAACGAGATCGCCAACCTGTGCGAGGCGGTGAGCGCGGACGTGCGCGAGGTCGCGCTGGGCATCGGCTACGACCCCCGCATCGGGTTCGAGTTCCTCCATCCCGGCCCCGGCTTCGGGGGGTCGTGCCTGCCGAAGGACGTCGCCGCCTTGCTGCACACGTCCGAGGAGGCCGGATACGAGTTCCACCTCCTCGCCGCGGTGTCCGAGGTCAACGCGCTCCAGCACGGGCGGATCGTCGCCAAGATCCGGGAGGCGTTACCGGCGGGGCTCGCGGGCGCGCGTGTCGCGTTGTGGGGCCTCACGTTCAAGGCCAACACCGACGACCTGCGGGACTCGCCCGCCCTCGGCGTCGCCTCCACCCTCGTCGCCGAGGGCGCCGAAGTGCGCGCCTACGATCCGGTCGCCGGGGAACGCGCGCCGGACTGGGTGGCGGGGCTCGATGTCGCCGCCGACGCCTACGAAGCGTGCACCGGCGCCGACGTCGTGGTCGTGCTCACGGAATGGGACGAGTTCCGGTGGCTCGACTTCGATCGTGTGGGTGCGCTGGTGGGCTCCCGCCGCATCGTCGACGCCCGCAACCTGCTCGATCCCGCCGCCATGCGGAAGCGCGGGTTCACCTATCTGGGTCTCGGGCGCTGATGCCGCGCGCCGTCGTGACCGGTGGCGCCGGCTTCCTCGGCTCACATCTCTCCCGGGCGCTCGTCGATCGCGGCTGGGAGGTCCTGGCCATCGACAGCCTGCTCACCGGTCGCGTCGAGAACGTCGAGGACCTGCTCGAAGCGCCCGTCTTCGAGCTGAAAGAGCACGACGTGAGCCAGTTCGTCGCCGTCGACGGCCCGGTGGACGCCGTGCTGCACTTCGCCAGTCCGGCGAGCCCGCGCGACTACCTCGAGCACCCGATCAACACGTTGAAGGTCGGATCTCTCGGCACGCACAACACGCTCGGCCTCGCCAAGTCCACCGGCGCCCGGTACCTCCTCGCGTCGACCAGCGAGATCTACGGCGACCCCCAGGTCCACCCCCAGGCCGAGGGGTACTGGGGTCACGTCAACCCGATCGGGCCCCGCGCCGTGTACGACGAAGCGAAGCGGTTCGCCGAGGCGATGGCGATGGCGTACCACCGCGCCTACGACATCGACGTCAAGATCGTGCGCATCTTCAACACGTACGGTCCCTGCCTGCGCCCCGGCGACGGACGGGTCGTGTCCAACTTCCTGGTCCAGGCCATGGAGGGAAAGCCGCTCACCGTGTACGGCGACGGGACGCAGACCCGCTCCTACTGCTACGTCGACGACGAGGTACGCGGGATCCTCGCCCTCCTCGACTCCGACTGGGTCGGTCCGATGAACATCGGGAACCCGGACGAGTTCACCGTCCTCGACCTCGCACAGGAGGTGCTCGAGGTCACCGGGTCGAGCTCCGAGATCGTGTACGAGTCGCTCCCCGTCGACGATCCTGTGCGCCGCCGGCCCGACATCACCCTCGCGAACGACGTGCTCGGCTGGCGCCCGGAGGTCGACCTCCGCGAAGGTCTCGCCCGCACCCACGAATGGTTCGGGAGGGAGCGTGAGCGAGGACGGTCCTAGCGACGAGGCCGCGAAACGATTCCGCACGCTGTCGGTCATCGTCCCCGTCTTCAACGAGCGCAGCACGGTCGCCGAGATCGTGCGCCGGATGCGGTCCGTCGAGCTGCCCGTCGAGCGTGAGATCGTGATCGTCGACGACGGCAGCCGCGACGGGACGGCCGACGTCCTGACGCAGCTGCGCGACAGCACGGTCCGCGTCCTGAAGCACGCTCAGAACCGGGGCAAGGGCGCAGCGATCCGCACTGGTCTCGAGAGCGCGACGGGCGATCTCGTGCTCGTGCAGGACGCCGACCTCGAGTACGACCCCGAGGACTGGCCGCGCCTGCTCGCGCCCGTGCTGAAGGGTCGGGCCCGTGTCGTGTACGGGTCGCGCTTCACCGGCGAGCGCCGCAACATGCTGTTTCTGCACTGGGTCGGCAACCGGTTCCTGTCGCTCGTGACGAACATCCTCTACAACAGCACGCTGTCCGACATGGAGACGTGCTACAAGCTCTTCGACCGGCGCGTGCTCGACGGCATGCGGCTCAAGGCCGACCGCTTCGACTTCGAGCCCGAGTTCACGGCCAAGGTCCTCCGCCGCGGGATCCGCATCTACGAGGTGCCGATCTCGTACGCCGGTCGCGAGCTGAGCGAGGGCAAGAAGATCACCTGGCACGACGGCGTCGGCGCCCTGTGGACGCTCGTGAAGTACCGGTTCGTGGACTAGTGCCCGCGAGCGAGGCCGACACCCGCTGGGCGGCCGTCGTCATCAACTACGAGGCGGGCTCGGCGCTGTGCGATTGCGTCCGATCGCTGCTCGCCGACACGAGCGCCGGTCGCGCACCGCAGGTCGTCGTGGTGGACAACGGGTCGTCGGACGGTTCGGCGGCGACGGTGGCGCGGTCGCTGCCGGCCGTCACCGTGCTCGACCCGGGCGCGAACCTCGGCTACGCCCGCGCCGCCAATCTCGGGATCGCGGCCACGGACGCGCCGGTCGTTGCCGTCTGCAACCCCGACTTGGAGGTGCAGGCGGGCACGGCCGGTGCCCTCCTGGACCGCCTCGACCGCGAAGGCGACCTCGGGGCCGTCGGCCCGATGATCCGCAACACCAACGGCACCATCTATCCGTCGGCGCGTTCGGTGCCGCGGATCCGCGACGCGGTCGGGCACGGGCTGCTCGGCCTCGTGTGGCCCACGAACCCCTTCACCCGCCGGTACCGGCAGCTCGACGCCGACCCGGGCCGCCGGCGCGACGTCGACTGGGTCTCGGGTGCGGCCGTCTGGCTCCGGCGCGCCGCGCTCACGACGGTGGGGGGATGGGACGAGCGGTACTTCATGTACGTCGAGGACGTCGACCTCTGCTGGCAGCTCCGCGGGCGGGGCTGGCGCGTCGGCTACGAGCCGGGCGCGGTCGTCACCCACGTGCAGGGCGCGACGACCGCGAAGCATCCGTACCGCATGATCGCCGAGCATCACCGCTCCCTGTACCGGTTCGCGTCGAAGCGCTGGCGCGGGGCGCGCCGCCTCGCGCTCCCGCTCGCGGCGGCGTTCCTCACGGTGCGGGCGCTGCTCGCGATGGCCGATCACGCCCTCCGCCGCCGACCGAAGCCGCCGCAAGTCACCGGGTAATCTCGGGCATCGCGGTGGCGGCGGCTTGGCCGACCGCCGACGCAAAGCAGGAGCTTGCGACTGCGACAGGGGAACACTTGCCGAAGTCCCGCAATCGTTACGCTCGGGCCCAGGCCCGGGCTCGTTACCGCAAGCCCAGGCGCCGCGGGGGCTCGTTCGGCTGGAACATGGGCATCACGGTGGTCGCCCTCGTGGGGATCGTGCTCCTGGTCGTGACCGTCATGAACCGGCGCGACGAAGCCTCCGCCGCGCCCCGCGCCGGCAATCCCGCGACGGGGGAAGCCGGCGACCACTGGCACGCCTCCCTCGACGTGAACGTGTGCGGCCAGTGGCTCGGCCCGGCGCCGCAGTTCGAGACCCGGGCCGACAGCTCCAACATCCGCGTCGGCATCCACACCCACGGTGACGGCCTCATCCACATCCACCCGTTCAACTCCTCCGAGGCCGGCAATAACGCGACCCTCGGCCGCTTCCTCGACTACGGGGGATGGTCGGCGAGCTCCGATTCGATCGACCTCTGGCCGGGCTCGGACGGCCAGAAGGTGCAGGAGAAGAACGGCGATGAGTGCACGATGCCGGACGGCACGAAGGGCAAGGGCACGCTCACCTGGTACGTGAACGGGAAGAAGCAGTCGGGCAACCCCGCCGACTACCACCCCAAGGACCAGCAACGGATCGCCCTCGTGTTCGCGCCGGCGGGCACGTCGCTCGCGTCCCTCGGGGCGCCGCCCAACTCCCAGGCTCTGCAGACGCCGGTCGACGAGACGCCGTTCACCGGCGGGACGCCCTCCGCTCCGCCGTCGTCGTGAGAGCGATCGTCCTCGTGGGCGGGGAGGGCACCCGCCTCCGCCCGCTCACCTACACGACGCCGAAGCCGTTGCTGCCGATCGCGAACCAGCCATTCCTCGAACGCCAGCTCAGCTGGCTCGACCGTCACGGCATCGACGAGGTCGTGCTGTCGCTCGGATACCTGCCCGACGCGTTCGTGGCGCGGTTCCCGGACGGCCGCTTCGGCGACCTCACACTCCGGTACGCCGTCGAGAACGAACCGCTCGGGACCGCCGGCGGCATCCGCTACGCGGCCGAGGTCGCCGGCATCGATGAGCGCTTCGTCGTGTGCAACGGCGACGTGCTCACGACGCTGGACCTCACCGAGATGGTCGCGTTCCACGACGCCCACGGCGGGGAGGCGACCATCCATCTCTGCCGCGTCGACGATCCGTCGGCGTTCGGTGTCGTGCCCACGCGCGCGAACGGCGAGGTCATGGCGTTCGTCGAGAAGCCCCCAACGGGCCGCGCGCCCAGCCACTGGATCAACGCGGGTACGTACGTGCTGGAGCCCTCGGTGCTCGAGCGCATCCCACCCCGCTTGACGGTGTCGGTGGAACGCGAGACGTTTCCGCGCATGCTCGACCACGCCGGCAACCTGTTCGCGTTGCAGAGCGACGCGTACTGGATCGACATCGGGACGCCCGAGAAGTACCTCCAGGCTCATGCCGACGTCCTCGACGGCGCGCTCGGCGCGCCACCGGCCCCGGGCGCCGTCGAAGCGGCGCCCGGCGTCTGGAAGCAGGGATCCGTGTCGATCGCCGCCGACGCCCGCGTCGAAGGGCCGGTGCTGCTCGGCCCCGGCGTCAGCATCGCGCCGGGCGCGCGGGTGAGCCGGTCCGTGCTCGGCCCCGGGTGCGCGGTGGGGGAGCAGGCCAGCGTGGTTCGATCGGTGGTGCTCGAGCACGGTTGCGTCGCGAACGCGGCGTCGGTGCTCGACGCGGTGATCGGCGCGGAGGCGACGCTCGAGCACGGGGCCGTCGCCGCCGGCGGCACGGTCGTCGGGCCGTCGGTCGTCGTCGCGGCAGGATCGCGGCTCTCGGGTGCCCGGGTGCCGCTGCAGGTCTCGACCACCCGGTGAGAGCGCTCGTCACTGGCGGGGCCGGGTTCATCGGGTCGACGCTCGTCGACCGGCTGCTGGCCGAGGGCTGGGAGGTCGACGCCGTCGACGACCTCTCGACCGGCACCCTCTCCAACCTGAGCGACGCGCGCGCGAACCGCAACCACCACTTCACCTTCCACCGCCTCGACATCCGCCGGCCCGACGTGAGCGACCTGATCATCCGGCGCAAGCCGGACACGGTCTTCCACCTCGCGGCACAGGCGTCCGTGCGTGAATCGGTGGCGCGCCCCGCTTTCGATGCCGAGATCAACATCGTCGGCTCGCTCAACGTGTTCGAGGGCGCGGTCGAGGCCGGTGTGCGCAAGATCGTGTTCGCCGGCTCCGGCGGCACGCTCTACGGCATTCCCGAGGTGGTGCCGGTCGGTGAAGAACACCGCCAGGCGCCGGCGTCGCCGTACGGCGTCTCGAAGAAGGCGGTGGGGGACTATCTCCACTCCTACCGGGCGCTGCACGGCCTCGAGTACACGGTGCTCGCGCTCGCCAATGTGTACGGCCCACGACAGGACCCGCACGGCGAGGCGGGCGTGGTCGCGATCTTCGCCGGACAGCTGCTCGAGCCGACGCGCCCCACCATCTTCGGTGACGGTGAGCAGACCCGTGACTTCGTGTACGTCGACGACGTCGTCGACGCGTTCGTCCGTGCCGCCGACCGCGGCGACGGTCTCGTGCTGAACATCGGTACCGGCTTGGAGACGAGTGTTCAGGACCTGTTCGACATCATGGGCTGGCTGACCGACTTCGACGAGCCCGCCCGCTACGCGATGGCGCGGCCCGGCGAGCTGCAACGGTCGGCGCTCGATCCAGCACGCGCTGGCAACCACCTCGGGTGGCAGCCGTGGACCGACCTCGAGGACGGCCTGCGCCGCACCCTCGACTGGTTCCGCGTCGTCCCCGTCGGAACACGCCGGTAGCCGGACGTCCTCGGCGGCGCGTCAGGCGAACACGCGGAGCTCGTCGACGGGGACGGGCGGGCGCGTGGGCGGGGTGTACGCCGGGTCGCGCCGGCCGACCAGGACCAACGCGTGCGGCAGCCACTCCCGGGGGAGCGCGAGCGCGTCGCGGGCTTCGGCGGGGCAGAAGATCGGCGCCGCGACCCAGCACGAGGCCAGGTCGGCGGCGGCCGCCGCCAGCATGAGGTTCTCCACGGCGGCGCCGAGCGACAGCAGCGCCATGCCCCATTCGGCCCGCCGCCGCTCCTCGTCGGGGTAACGGTCCAGCCCCTCCCACGTGAGGCAGCCGAGGAGGAGCGCCGGGGCGCCGGTCAGCTTGCGGTGGGAAGCGGCGATGAGCTCGTCCACTCGTGCCCGCGATACCCCGTCGCCCTCGAGGTCTCGCCGCCACCGGTCGCCCATGCCGTGCGCGAGCGCCCGTTTGCGGTCCGGTGCGTCGACGACGACCCAGCGCCAGGGCCGTGAATGGTGGGGGGCGGGCGCGAGGCAGGCGGCCTCGACGAGCCGGTCGAGCTCGGCCCGGGGGACGGGGTCGGGAAGGAATGCCCGGATCGACCGCCGCGCCTCGATGAATGCGGGAACGGTGGTCATCAGCGGAAGAGGTCCTCGGGCGGCGGGCGGACCAGCTCGGCGGCGGAGCCCTCGCGGAACCACGCCGCATCGAGCCCGCGCACGACGACCGCCGGCACGTTCGCCGCCTTTCCCTTCACCAGCTCGGCGGCGCCGGCGACCTCGTCGGCGAGAGCGATCTCGGTGACCTGCAGCTCCCGCCCGTGGGCGTCGACCTGGCCGCGCAGATCGACCACGGCGGCGAGGCCCGCTACGCCGATGGCGACGTCGGTCAACCCGACGCGCCACGCGCGCCCGAACGTGTCGGACACGATGACCGCCACGTCGACGCCGGTGAGGGCTCGGATGCCGTCCCGTACACGCCGGGCCGAGCGGTCGGGGTCGATCGGAAGGAGCGCGGCGTGGCCGTCGGCGACGTTCGACAGGTCGATGCCCGCGTTCGCGCACACAAAACCGTGAGGCGTCTCGCTGATGACGAGCTCGTCGCGGCGCCGTAGCACCCGCACCGACTCCGCCTCGATCAAGGCCCGCCGCGCGTCCGGGTCGTCGGCGTCCAGGGGCACGACGCGCCCTTCGACCTTCGAGACGACCTTCTGCGTGACCACCACGCAGTCTCGCGGCTCGAGCGGCGTGCTCTGCTCGCGGGCTGCCGCCACCAGCAGGTCGGCGAGGACGTCGCCGGGCTCGACCTCGGGCACGCCCTCGACGGGGAAGACAGTCAGGGCGGGCATTCAGGCGACGGCGTCGAGCGCGTTGCGCGCCAGCGCGGCGGCAACACGGGCATCACGCATCAGCGTGTCGGTGACCACGGCGTGGACGCCCAGCGCGTCGACCTCGGGGGCGCGGCTCGCGTCACCGGCGTCGATGACGAGCGCGGAGCAGAAGTCGCGGTAGGCACTGGCGACGCCCACGCAGGACACCTCCATCCCGAGGGGATCCATGAGCCGGTCCGCCGGACCCTTCACCGGGGCGCCGGCAATGATCGGGCTCACGCCGACCACGCGGTCGCGGCGGGCACGCAACGCGTCCCGCACGCTGGGGACGGCGAGGATGGGCCCGATCGAGATCACCGGGTTGCTGGGGCACACGACGACGGTGTCCGCCTCGTCGATGGCCTCGAGCACGCCGGGCGCGGGCGCGGCGCGGTCGACGCCGTCGAACCGGACGGCGACGACCGGGGGCTCGGCCCGCTCGCGGACGAACCACTCCTGCATGTGCAGCTCCTCGACGGAGCCGTCGGCCCGCCGGACCTCGATGCGCGTCGAGACCGGGTCGTCGCTCATCGGAAGGAGCCGCGGTCGGATGTCCCACGCTTGCGCGATCTCGGCTGCGATCGTCGAGAGGGCTGCGCCGCTCTTCAGCCGCTCGGTGCGGTACAGGTGCGTGGCGAGGTCGCGATCGCCGAGCCGGAACCACGTCGACGACCCGTAACGCTCGAGCGCGTCGATCGCCGCGAACGTCTCCCCTGCGAGCCCCCATCCCGTGTCGGGGTTCTCGGCGCCGGCCAGCGTGTACGTGACCGTGTCGAGGTCCGGGCAGACGAACAGGCGGTGGAACCAGTCGTCGTCGCCGGTGTTCACGACGACGGTGATGTCCTCGGGCGGGACGACCTGCACCAGCCCCCGGAGGAACCGCGCGGCCCCCACACCGCCTGCAAGCGCCGCCAGCACGCTTGCGAATGTAGTGGTCCCGACACGCGAACCGGCCCCCGATGATCGGAGGCCGGTTCGACGGGGGGAACGGTGACGGTCAGGCGGACCGCTGCACGAGCTCCTTGGCCCGGGTGGCGCCGGCGTCGACCGCCTGCTTCACCTGAGCGGGAACGGTCTGGATCTGCTCGACGATCGGCTGGACCCGCTGGCCCAGGTCGCCCACGAGGGGCTCGACCCGACCGGCGACGTCGTCGCGTGCGGCACCCGCCTTGGTGCGCAGGTCGTTCGCGAGCGCCTCCAGCTTGACCCGGCCGTCCTGGGCGCGGGTCGTGAGGTAGGTCTGGGTCTCCTTCGCCTGCTCGGTGACCTTCTTCTGCACCTCACGCCGGCGGACCTGGCCCTGCTGGAACGCAGTGACGCCGACGCCCACGGTGATGTAGGCGGCGTCCTTGAGGGTCTTTCCGGGGTCGAAGTCCATGCTGCTGCTCTCCTTTGGTGACAACGCTTGCCACAATAACCGGAGTGATAAACAATTGCAAGCGCTCGTGACCATGGTCACGAGCGCGGGGGCCAGTTTGTAGACTTCGCCCCGATCATGGCGATGGCGGAATCGCCCGGCGCGCAGGGGCTTCCGGGAGACGGCGAGCAGAACGCTCCGGGGCCCGCGATCGAGATCCCCACCGTCGCCGCCATCGTCGTCACCCGGAACCCGGGACCGTGGCTCGAGCCGGCGTTGCAGTCGCTCGGGCGCCAGGACTACTCGAGCCTCGCCGTCCTCGTGGTCGACGCCGCGTCCGACGACGACCCCGCTGACCGCATCAGGAGCGTCCTCCCGCAAGCGGTCGTGCGGCAGGTGCCTCGTGCCGGGTTCGGAAGCGCCGCGAACGAGGCGCTGTCCGTGGTCCGGAACGCGAACTTTCTCTTGATCTGCCACGACGACGTGGAGCTCGATCCCGGAGCGGTCCGGCATCTACTCGAGGAGGCGTTCCGGTCGAACGCGGGCATCGTCGGCCCGAAGCTGGTCGACGCCGACCAGCCGGACGTGCTGCTCGAGGTCGGGCGCAGCATCGACCGGTTCGGCAACCCGTACACCGGCATCGAGCCGGGCGAGCTGGACCAGCAGCAGCACGACGCGGTCCGTGACGTCTTCTTCGTGTCGGACGCCGCCATGCTCGTGCGCACCGACCTCTTCCACGAGCTCGGCGGCTTCGATGCGTCACGGTTCCCCGGCGCCGAGGACCTCGACTTGTGCTGGCGCGCCCGTTTGGCCGGTGCTCGTGTCCTCGTCGCGCCGGCGGCGCGCGTCCTGCACCGTGAGGCCGCAGACCGGCGCGGTGGCGACGCCGCGCTCGACAGCCGCGTCGCGACGCGCAACCGCATCCGGACCGTCCTCACGCTGTCGTCGGGGAGAACGCTGCTCTGGGTCGTACCCGTCGGGATCGCAGCGTCGTTCGCGGAGTCGGTGCTGCTGACGATGACGTTGCGCCGGGGCAGGGCTCGCTCGGCACTCGGAGCGTGGTGGTGGAACCTCCGGCGCTTCCGCCGGATACTCCGCGAGCGGCGAACGGCGCGTCGCGGTCGACGCATCGACGATCACGACCTCGACGAGCTGCGAGCGCGCGGCGCGCTGCGGGGCTTCGTGGCCGAGCAGGTCGCGACCGACGACCGCTTGCGTTCCCTCACCGACGCCAGCCGGTCGGCCGTCAGCGCGGCGAGCGTCGGTACCCGACAGCCCCTGTTCGCGTTGGCCGCCGCGCTGGCATTGCTGTGGATCGTCGGCTCCCGCCACCTGCTCACGGGCGGCGTGCCCGCGGTCGGCACGTTCGCGCGGTGGACGGGCATCGTCGACATGCTCTCGACGTACGCGTCGGGATGGCGGTACACCGGTCTCGGTTCGTCGACTGCGGCTCCGCCGGGGCTGGTGGCGATGTCGGGCCTCAGCACGATCGTGTTCGGCGCCGACGGCCTGGCCCGCACGCTCGTCGTCGTGCTCGCGTTCCCGATCGGAGCACTCGGCGCGTACCGCCTCACACGGGGCATCACGCAGAGCTTGGTACCCGCCGCCGTCGCCGGCTTCGCGTACGCGATCAACCCGGTGCCCCGCAACGCGATCGCTGCGGGACGTCTCGGTCCGCTGGTCCTCTTCGCGCTCGGACCGTTCCTCGTATCGATCGCGCTTGCGCACGCCGACCGGGCTCGAGGCGGGCAGCAGCGGCGCCGGGCGTTGACCGGCCTGCTCGGTCTGGGTGCGCTCCTTGCGTTCACGACGGCGTGGTACGTGCTCACGCCGCTGTACCTGCTGGCCGCGGCAGGGGCGATCTTGCTCGCGGCGCCGCTCGTCGGCGGCTTCCGGCTCGGTGTTCGCGTGCTGGCCGCATCGTTGGTGGGCGCGGTCATCGCCACCGTCATCCTCGTGCCGTGGTCCGTCGCGATGCTGGGCGCGGGTGACGATCCGAGCGCGCTGGGCTTTGCGTTCCGGCCCCGGCTCGACCTCGCCGACGTGGTGCGCTTCCACACCGGGCCGGCCGGCAGCGGGTGGGCGTCGTGGGGGCTGGTGGCGGCGGCGCTGTTCGCGCTCCTGCTCGGGCGCGGGACGCGCTTCGCGTGGGCGACGCGCGCGTGGATGATGATGCTCGTCGGGTGGGCGCTCGTCTGGATCCCGGCGCGCTTCGCCCCCGACACCTTCGTGCCTGCGCCGGAGGCGGCGTTGTCCCTCGCCGCTCTGGGCGTGGCCCTGGCCGCCGGCCTCGGCGTGAGCGTGTTCGTCGAGGACGTCCGGCACCGAGGCTTCGGCGTACGCCAAGCGGTGGCCGCGATCGCAGTGGTCGGCTTCGCGTTCGCGGTACTCGGGTTCGCCGCCGACTCGGGCGACGGCCGGTGGGGCGCGCCCGACGGGGACTGGCCCGACGCACTGGCGTTCCTGCAGACGGAACGCGCCGCCGGCGGGTTCCGGGTGCTCTGGGTGGGCGACCCTGCCCTTCTCCCGCTGGAGCCGTTCGTCGCCGGCGACGGCGTCGGGTACACGCTCACCCGGAACGGCTCGGGCGACGCGCGCGAGCTGTGGCGGGCCCCCGCCCACCGCGCCGACGGGCTCGTCGGCGACGCCGTCGAGCTCGCGACGGCCGGTCGCACCGATCGGCTCGGTCACCTGGTGGCGCCGATGAGCGTGCGGTACGTGGCGATGCCGACCCGACCCGGCCCCGGAGCGCCGCCGCAGGCCCCGCCGCCGCGGTTGCCGGCCGCGCTCGCGGCCGAGCTCGACCTCGCCCGGCTCGAGTCGCCGCCCGGCCTCGCGCTCTACGAGAACACGGCGTGGATCCCGACGCCGGGCACCGTGCGCCCCGCCGACACCGACAGCGTGCCGCTCGCTTCGAGGAACCCGACGGGCGCGGCGCTGCGCGCCGAGGTGGGGCGAGTCAGTGCGGTGCGCGGGCCCCCGTCGCAGTCCGCTCCGACCGGGCCCGGCCTGGTGTTGTGGAGCGAGGCGTTCGATCGGGACTGGAGCGCGACGACGGGCGGGAACAGGCTCCGCCACGTCAAGCCGCTCGGCTGGGAGAACGGCTTCACGGCGACGCGACGCGCATCCGTGTCGATCACGTACGACGGCCAGCTCCGCCGGTACGGGATGATCGCGTTGCAGGCTGCGCTCGTGGTCGTGCTGGTTCTCGTCGCGTGGCGCGGCCGGGCCGCACGGCGCCCCCGCTCGCCCCGATCGGGGAGACCGAGCCGGTGAGCGGGCGGCAGCGGACACCGCGGCGGCTTCCCGCCCTGCTGGTCGTGGCCGGGTGCATCGGGGTGGCGGCCGCGTTCGCCCTCAGCGGCAAGGGCACGTCGCCGACGGGGAGCGGTGGGGGCGCGGTCGCCGCGATCCCGACCGTCGCCGGGCCCGACGCCGTCTCGACGAGCTGGTACTGCGCCGAGGGCACCGGCGCCCCCGGAGGGCGGGCGGACGAGACGATCCTGATCGCGAATCAGGGCGCCGACGACGCGCGTGCGGTGGTGACCGTGATGCCGGGTGGGCAGAGCCACACCGAGTCGCGGCGCGTCGGCGTGCCTCGGGGTGCCCAGGTACGGGTGCCGGTCTCGAGCGTCGCCCAGGCGGCCGAGCAGCCCGACGAGTCGGGGATGATCGTGGGGCCGGGTGTCGTCGTCGAGGTCTTCGGGGGCCGGTCCGTCGTCGAGCACGAGATCGACGGCGAGGAGGACACCGCCGTCGGTCCGTGCGCGCGTCAGGCCGGCCGGGACTGGTACTTCGCCGCCGGCACGACGGAGCGCGGTGCCGAGCAGAACGCGGCGCTCTTCAACCCGTTCCCCGACGATGCGATCGTCGACCTGACGTTCGCGACCGATGCCGGGTTCCTCGCGCCCGCCGATCTCGAAGCGGTCGTGGTGCCACGCCACACGCGGCTGACGGTGCCGATCGGAAACTTCGTCCGCCGGCAGGCGCAGGTGGGATTGCACGTGCACGCCCGCACCGGCCGCGTCGTCGCCGAGCAGTCGCTCGTGTTCACGGCCGACAACGAGACGCGCCGCGGCTTGACGCTCTCACTCGGCGCGCCGAGCCCGGAACCGTCGTGGACCCTGCCCGGAGTGGTGCCGGGCGACGGCGCGTCCCACGTGGTGCTCGTCGCGAACTTCGAGACCGCCGCCACCGAGGTCGAGATCACTCCGCGCTTCGAGGACCAGTCGACCGCTCGGCCGCAGGCGGTTCCGGTGGGCGGTCGTTCGGTCGGCGTGTTCGACGTCGCCGCGTTCGCCGGCTCAGGCTCTCCGGTCGGCGTCGACGTGCGGACGACGCGGCCGTCGTCGGTCGTGGTGGAGGAGCTGGCGTGGTGGGGACCCCCGGCCGCGGGCACCGGGTCGGCCACCACGCTGGCGAGCCCGGTGGGTGCGTCCGCCTGGACGTTCGCGGTGGGCCGGCCCACGCCCGAGGCGGAGGGCACGATCAGCGTGGTCAACCCGGGTCGCAGCCGGGCGACGGTCACCCTGCAGGCCTACGCACCCGGAGGGGGTGACGCCCCGCGTGACGTCGGGGAGGTGGCGGTGCCGGCGGGGAGGCAGGGCCGGTTCGATCTCGGTGCCGCGGGTGTGGAGCCCGACCAGGTGGTCCTCGTGCGGTCGAGCGCCCCGGTCGTCGCCGTCCGTGGCATCCTCGGCCCGTCTGGCGCGTCCCTCGCGCTCGGGGTCGCGAGCCGGTAACGCGACATCACGAGTCGGCGCGCTCCTCTTCCTGCTCCTGCTGCATCGCCCGCACGACCGCTTCGAAGATCTTCGCCGCGTCGGCGTCGAGGTGGTCCCGCGCCCGGTACAGCACGTACGCGCCGAGGAACACCGGCGGTGAGACGAGCAGGAACGCGATCCGCAAGTTGAACACGTCGGCCAGGGCGCCGACGATGATCGGCGCCGCCGCCGCCCCGAACACGATCGACACGAGGTTGAACGCGCCGAAGCCGGCGCCGCGCAGGTGCGCAGGCACCGCGTCGGCGAGCCCGGCGCGCAGGGCCGGCACCGCGATCCACACCGTGAACATCCCGACCAGCTCGAGCAGGAACGACACGGCGAACGGCATCGGGAGGTAGGAGATCGTGAACAAGGCGGTGCCGAGCGCGATGCAGTACGCGGGGACGACCACACGCGCGCCGCGGATGCGGTGCATGTACCGGTCGGCGATCCGTCCGCCGAGAAGCAGTCCCGGGATGCCGCCGGCGAGCACGATGACGCCGACGGCCGTCGTCGCCTGCTCCTGGGTGAGGCCGGAGAACCGGCGATGGAACTCGGGCAACCAGGCGCCGATGCCGGTGATCGTGAACATGAACGCGCCCACGCCGACCAGCGCGAACTTGAGCGTCGGGATCGACAGGATCACGCGCAGGTCGTCGCGCAGGCCGGTGATCATGTCGACGAGGAAGCGGCGGATCCCGTGCTCGAATAGCCGCCGGTGCTCTTCCCCCGGCTCGTCGTCGGTGATTCCGAGGTGGAGTCGGTCGCCGTGCCCGCGGCGCGGCTCGCGGAGGCGGTACGCGATGGCGGCGATCACGAAGCCGGGCGGCCCGACGACGATGAATGCCCAGTGCCAGCCGTACTGCGAGCCGATGGCGCCGCCGAGCGCGATGCCGACGCCGAAGCCGATGATCCCCATGATCTGCTGGACCGAGAACGCGGTGCCCCGCTGCCCGGTGGGGTAGTAGTCGGAG